>CALIUG010000045.1 GCA_938048755.1 uncultured Alphaproteobacteria bacterium | reverse complement strand
GGTTTTGTTGCCGATCAGACTCTTGCACCGCAGCTGGCCGAGATTGGGGTGATCCTGCTCATGTTCGGTGTGGGCCTCCACTTCTCTCTGAAGGAACTTCTTTCGGTCTGGGCCATCGCGGTGCCTGGAGCCGTTGTCCAGATTTCCTTTGCCACACTGCTTGGCGTGGGTTTGTCCCAGTTGATGGGGTGGTCGTTGACCAGCGGTGTTGTCTTTGGCCTTGCGCTATCGGTCGCCAGTACCGTCGTGCTGCTGCGCGCGCTCCAGGAACGCAGGCTGGTTGAAACCGAGCGTGGACGGATCACGGTCGGCTGGCTGATTGTCGAGGATCTGGCCATGGTTCTGGCTCTGGTTCTGCTTCCGGTCTTTGCAGACTTTCTGGTCGCTGGTCCCGAAGAGGCGCAGGGCGCAGGCGACATCGTGCTCGCCTTTGCTCTGACCCTGGGCAAGGTCGCTGCGTTCATGGCGCTGATGTTGATCGGAGGGCACCGGCTTATCCCCTGGGTTTTGCACTACATCTCACGGACCGGGTCGAAGGAACTCTTCCGTCTGGGCGTGCTTGCAATCTCTCTGGGCGTGGCGTTTGGCGCGGCCGAGCTGTTCGATGTGTCCTTTGCGCTGGGCGCCTTCTTTGCCGGCATGGTGCTCAGTGAATCGGAACTCAGTCATGATGCGGCGGCCGAGACCTTGCCCTTGCGTGATGCCTTTGCGGTTCTGTTTTTCGTGTCGGTCGGGATGCTGTTTGATCCCTCGGTTCTGATCAGGGATTTCTGGCCGGTGATTGCCACCTTCCTGATTATCGCATTCGGCAAGTCCATTGCGGCCTTCCTGATCGTGCTGGCATTCCGCCATCCGATCTCCACGGCACTCACCGTTTCTGCGAGCCTTGCCCAGATCGGAGAGTTCTCGTTCATCCTTGCCGGGCTGGGCATGGCGCTGGGCATGCTGCCACAACAGGCGAACGACCTGATTCTGGCAGGCGCCATTCTCTCGATCCTGGCCAATCCCCTGCTGTTCTTCGGGGCTGATCGACTTGAGGCCTGGCTGGAGAAGCGCAAGGGCGCGTCGGATCCTGTGCCGGAAATCGATGCTCCCGAACACTCAACTCTTGAAGATCATGCCGTCGTTGTCGGCTATGGGCGTGTCGGTACGCGGATTGCCAGGGACCTGCTGTCACGGGGGCAGCCCTTCGTTCTGATCGAGGAACAACATTCCGATCCGACCGTCTTGAGCGAGCAGGGTGTGGATGTCTTCTTTGGCAATGCCGCCTCCGCGGAGATGCTTGAAGCAGCCAACATTGCCAGGGCGAAGTCTCTGTTCATTGCGATCCCTGACATGTTTGAGGCGGGCCAGATCGCCGAGCAGGCACGTGCGCTCAATCCCGGCCTTCAGATTCTGGCACGTGCGCATAGCGATGCGGGTGTCGAGCATCTCCAGTTGCATGGCTCCGGGACCATCATCATGGGCGAACACGAAATTGCCCGCAGCATGCTGGAGCATGTGACCAGAACTGATGATGAAGCCGAACCCGAACCCGAACCCGCACCCGCACCCGCGCCTCAGCCTGCGACCTGAACCGCAACGAAAAACAGCCCATGTCATCATGACATGGGCTGCTTCCACCAGACGTTTGTCGTCCTGAATGGTCAGCAAATCTACCAGGTACGAACCGGTCCGCTGTCGATGTGAACGAAGTTGGAGCCCCCATAGAGGCTTGTGCCACCGGCCGCAACATTGAGTGTGACGCGATAGATTTCGCTCGACTTGCGATCGGCCATGCGCACATCCACGGCCTGGCCGTAGAGGTGGTAACTGTTTTTTGCGACGCCGTCGCTCTGGGCTGCCAGGGCCGCGTTGGTTTCGGGGGAGCGGTAGCCAGAAACGATCTCGATGGGTGATGAGCTCGCCAGGCGGCCATGGACCACGGTCAGAATGTCCAACAGGTTGGTATCGACGGCGTGTACCTGGTCATTACGAAAGTCACGCATCAGGTGTGCAATGGCATCCAACGCGTCATCAACGTACCGGCCGCCATCAAAATAGGCTGCAATCAGTCGCTCACCGGTACGGCGATTCTCAAAGGCGAGTTCGCGTGTCTCCAGGCTCAGGAAATCCGGCGCGACAGGCTTGACTTCGGGAACGGGCGGAACCGACGCAAAAGCCGGCGATACGATACCTGTTGCCGCGGCGGCACCTGCGCCACCAAGGATTTTTAGAACATCACGGCGTGAGCCGGTGGCACCCTTGCGCCCGGACATCTCGAACATACACCACTCCAAATTGGGGCACCCAAACAGGGTGCAAATCAACGTGGGCGGGTGACTACCAAGATCGAGGGGGCACCGTAAAGAGGTGATGATGTCACAGTCATGGTCGAAATGTGTGGCATTCCGATCACAGTGAGGTTGTCCGTCACCGCGCTGTCAGGAGGGACGGACGGCGCAAGCAGGCCGGTTATCCAGACCATGGCAAACCGGACGTCGGTTGCTTCCAGCATCGGGAGAAGCTCTCTGTCCCGCTCGCCAGAACGATCGATCGATCCGGTCAGTCGTTCAGGGCCAGGGTGAGCGTGCCGTCTCCGTCGGGCGTATTCGCACCCATGAGGACCGGAAGTTCGACCACTGGCTGGCTGTCGGATTGCGCGATCAGATCCAGCAACTCGGCATCCTCTTCGTAGATGTCCCGGCGGAACTGCACCTGGCCGTGCGCGTCAACCCAGGCTGTCAGGTAGAACAGGTGGACGGGAACATCCTCAGACAGGCGCTGGTAGTGGGTGTCTTCGGCCAGCATGGCTTCTTTCACATCCTCGGATGTCCAGGTCGTGGGTTGCGCATTCAGCGCGAACTCGGCGAGGGCAGCAGGGTCACCGACGCGCACGCAACCATGGCTGAGGCTCCGGTTGGCCCGGGCAAAGGTGCCGCGCGAACCGGTATCGTGCAGGAAGATGTCATATTCGTTGGTCAGCGAGAAACGCACCAGACCAAGCGCACTGGACGCGCTGGGATCCTGGCGGAGCATGTAGCCAAAGCTTGATTTGGTCAGGGATGCCCAATCGATCGTCGAGGGGTCGACTTCGGTTTGCGCGGACCAGTCGGCAAAGACGCGAAAGTTGTTGCGGGCGAGCCATTCGGGATTGTCCTGCAGCTTGGGCAGCAGTTCGTTGGTGGCGATCTTGTGGGGCACGGTCCAGGTCGGTGCAAACTTCAGGTTCACCACGCGATCAGACATGATCGGCGTGCGGTGTTCCGGCGAACCCACCACGACCGGCATGGAAAGCGCGACATCACTGTTCTGGTATGCCACGAGTTCAAAGGCAGGCAGATTGACCTCGATATGCCGCTCACCCAGCGCTTCGCGTGCCGGCAGCCAGCGCATCCGTTCCAGGTTGGCAACGATGGTCTGGGCGCGCTCACCCGGGGTGACGTTGAGTGCGCTCAGCGTGTTGGGGCCGACGACACCGTCGATCGCCAGGCCATGGCGCGTCTGGAAGCGGGCAATTGCATCGGACATTGCCTGATCAAACACATTGTCGTCCTCACGAACGACAGAAGCGGCGAGGTCGCCCAGAAGAATGAGGCGTGTCCTGATGGCGGGCACGCGGTCATCGACCGCGCCCACTTTCAGGCTTTCGCCCGAAGCGATGGTGGGCCAATCAAAGTGATCGAGGGCGCGATAGTGTGCCAGAACCGGCACCAGGTCTGCATGGCCATCGCGAACCGGTGAGAGGCCGGCAAGCCAGGCATCCACGCGATTGTGTTTCACCGCATCGGAAAGTCCGGCCACGGCGTCGTATTCGTCTGTGGTCTGGGCATGCCATCCGGTTTCGGCGGGATCAATGCGCCCAGCCACCCGATCATCGGCATAGGTGAGAAGGGCACGGGTCAGGGCTGTTTCCAGGCCGGTAATGTCATCAACGGACAGGCTGGGCGCCAGATCAGGATCGAACAGCGCTTCGAGCGTATCTGCGGCGTAACGTTGCTGCGATAGGCCAATCTCCTGTGCGCTTCGCAGCCACGCCAGGGCAAAATCAACCTCTGCGCTCCATGCGCCATTCTGCCACCAGACCGGGAGATGGTGGTTTGCCCGATAGAATCCCTGAAGGTCACGATCAGCCTCCTGCGCAACATCCGGTGCGTAGAGGGTGGCATTGAGGAGAGTTACCACCTCGCCATCGCTCGCGGCCCCAGCCGCGGGAACTGCAACCAACATGCTTCCGGCGAAAAGTGCGAGCGTTGAAACCTGACGGAACATGAGAAGCCTCGTTTCTGGACGTACTGGAGAAGTAACGCCCTCCAGATATTGGGGTTCCACGCGCCAAAGCCGCCAAGTTGACGCCGGAATGTGCCCCCGGTCACAACGATTTTCAGAGGAATGGCGGAATCCCGCCGGATTTTCGCCCGAATCACAGCCCTGGCAGCACGGATCAGCAGGCTGCACCTCACCGTGAGACCTAGTGGCCGCCTAGACGTTTGCAGGAGGCGAATTTAGGCCTTTGGAACTATCTGCGGGACGACAGCAGGAGATGGGCTGCAAGACCGATCATCAGGGAGCCCGTCACACATTGCTGAATGCGCATCCACAGGGGATGACGTGACAGCAGGGCGCACAGCCGTCCACTGGCCAGCGCAATGCTGCCCAGCACCAGCAGGCCGCAGGCGATGAGCGTGGCACCCAGAATGGCGATCTGCAGAGCAACAGAGCCGCGCGCGGGGTCCGCGAACTGGGGCAGGAAGGCCAGGAAGAACAGAAGGATCTTGGGGTTGAACAGATTGACGATCAGTCCCTGGACATAAAGTGCACGCCAGTTCTCGCTTCTCTGATCACCGTTGACGTCGAATTGGCTGCGGTCGCGCAACAGCTTGATGCCCATCCAGACGAGGTATGCAGCACCGGCATAGCGGATGATCTCGAAGAGCACCGGCGACTGGGCCATCACGACAGCCAGACCGAGGGCCACCAGCATGGTGTGAATCACCAGCCCGCTGGCAATGCCCGCGACGGAAATGAGGCCGGCCCGTGGGCCGTGGGCAAGACCACGGGCGAAGACATAGGTCATGTCGGGGCCCGGCGTGACCGAGATGGCAATGCTGGCGCTCAGGAAGACGGCAAAGGTTGCCGGGTCGAAAAGGCTCATGCCGATTGCTCCGCCAGATAGGTTTCGATGCGGGCAGCCGCTTCGCGAATGTTCTCCAGTGAAGCCGCATAGGAAAACCGCAGGAACCCCTCACCCATGGCACCAAAGCTGGTGCCGTGCACCACGGCAACGCCGCACTCCTCGAGCAGGGCGCTGCCCAGGTCCTTTGCCGACTGCCCCGTGCCGGTGATGTTGGGGAAGGCGTAGAACGCACCGGCGGGTCTGATGCATCGGAAGCCGGGAAGCGCGTTCAGCAAATCGACGATGACGCCGCGCCGTTCGTCAAAGGCCTGGCGCATCACTTCAACGCTGTCCTGCGGTCCCTTCAGGGCCGCGATGCAGGCCATCTGGGTTGCCGCATTGGTGCAGGAATTGGCGTTGACGATCAGCTTGTCGATGAACGGCACCAGTGCTTTGGGCCAGATGCCATAACCAGCGCGCCAGCCGGTCATGGCATAGGTCTTCGACCAGCCATCCAGAATGATCAGCCGGTCGCGCAGGGATTCGAAGGTCAGCAGGCTGCGGTGTTCGCGGCCGTCGAACAGTAGACGCGCATAGATCTCGTCCGACAGGATTGCCACGTCGGGAAACGCTTCCAGGCCTGCGGCAAGTTTTTCCAGCTCGTCATCATCGATCACCCCGCCCGTCGGGTTGCCGGGGCTGTTGATGATGATCAGGCGCGTGTTCGAATTCAGCTTAGCGAGAACTTCTTCGGCGCTGAAGGAAAAGCCTCGTGCCTCATGCAGTTCGATCGGCACGGCGCGTGCGCCGGTGTAGCGGATCATCGATTCGTAGATCGGGAATCCGGGATTGGGATAGAGAATTTCCGCACCGGGTTCGCCGAACATGAGAATGGCAAAGAACATCGTCATCTTGCCGCCGGGTACGATCATGACCTGCTCGGGCGAAACCTCGACGCCGCGATGGGCCAGGACATCCTCGGCCACGGCTTCACGCAGGGGCATCATGCCCGGGGCAGGTGTGTAGCCGTGATGGCCGTCGCGCAGGGCCTGGATGGCCGCTTCCACAATATGATCAGGCGTCTTGAAGTCTGGCTGCCCGATTCCAAAATTGATGATATCGCGCCCCTGTGCGGCCAGTTCCGTGGCGCGCGCCAGCACGGCAAAGGCGGTTTCCGAGCCGATGTTTTGCAGATTTGCTGCAGTAATCATGCAAAAGCCCTCTTTTGGCATGCGTGCGGTGTTGACCCGACAGGCAGCTTGATCGTACAGAAGCGTGCATCAAGCAAGTCTGTGGTGGCTATAGCTCAGTTGGTCAGAGCGCCTGGTTGTGGTCCAGGAGGTCGTCGGTTCGAGACCGACTAGCCACCCCACTTTCTCCCAAGCGAAAATTTGAAGTTCCTGCGTCATGCGTTGAGGCCTTGCGTTGCGTATGATTGAACCATGCGCATCACACCTGTCATGACTCTCCTGCTGGTTCTGGGCCTTGCCCAAAGCGCGCAGGCATTCTGGGATCCTGTGACGGAACAATGCAAACCTCCGGCCCTGGGGGGCACGGCGTTGGCCATCGATGGGGACACATTGCTTTTGACTACTGGCAGTGGCGTCAGAACCGTGATGCGTCTGGTCAGCATCGAAGCACCGGAATTGCATCAGGAATGCCGCATTGATGGCGAGCCATGGGCCTGTGGTTATGCAGCGCGTGACACCCTCGATACGCTTGTCGCTGGCGTCGAGCTCTCCTGCCTGCCCTGTGGCTATAACCGCGACGGTGCCATGCTTGCGTTGTGCACGGATGGCGAGCGCGATATCGGAGCCGAAGTACTGCGCGCGGGCATGGCGACCTCGTTCGCGTTCTTCAGCAATGGCATGCACGCCGCCGAATCACAGGCCGAGAATGCAGGCCGTGGACTGTGGCAGGGTGACTGGGTCCACCCCCAGGTCTGGCGGCAGGGCGCGCGATTGGGGGAGGGGCCATGTCACGGCTGCTACCTTCCGCAATGATGCCTGTTGCGTTGAACGAGGCGCGGTGGTGTCATGGACTCATGAAGATTCTTTGGTTTCTTTCCGTCGCCTTTTTCCTTGTCGCCACGGGAGTTTTTGCTCCCGCGCAGGCGGCTGACTGTTCGGCCCTGCCGCGTGTCGGCATCGACTGGCGCAGCTGTGACCTGACCGGCACCGACTTTCCCGGAGCCGAGCTCTCGGGCGCGAATTTGCGTGGCGCCGCGCTGAGCAATGCCGACCTTTCCGGTGGCGATTTCTCCGATATCGACGGTTACCGCGTGCGCTTTGTTGAATCCAATCTGGTCGGTGCCAACTTTGATGGTGCAACGCTGACGGACGCACGGTTTGATCGTGCCGACATGACCGGCGCCAGCTTTGTCGGGGTATCGGCGCGCGGGACAAAGTTCCTCTTTGCGAACCTGACCGGTGCCGACTTCACCGATGCCAGCCTGCGCAATGTCGATTTTACCGGTGCCGATCTTTCCGGGGCGACGTGGACTGACGGCACCAAGATTTGCGCCGAAGGTTCCCTTGGCTTGTGCCGCTAGGTGAAGCCCGTGAGCACGGCCGAATTCTCCTGCCCCTTCTGCAATCACCCCGCAGCCTATCCCGTCGATGTGCATGGGCATGTGCAGTGCTCGGTCTGCCACACCAATGTCGATCCCTGCTGTGGCGGTGCCGTCTGCACCACGCCCGAACAGGAGCCGGTCAGCGCCGACGAAGGCTGATCGCACCCCCGGCCAGGGCAATGCCTGGCAGGACCAGGATCATGCCGGCAACGGTCAGCCAGCCGGGAACCTCCGACAACAGCCACCATGCCTGAAGCGTTGCCAAAACCGGGACCAACACCATCATCAGGGCGGCGCGCTGCGGACCGATAGTGCGGATCGCGCGGGTATACATGATCGGCGCGAGCGCACCGGCCAGAAGCCCCTGATAGACCAACTGCAGCATGGTCTCGCTCCATGGTGCGGAGAGGATGTGGGTTTCGTTGAAGGCAAGCAGCAACGGTCCGTACCAGGCCAGCGGCACACAGGCGATGACGGCGACATTGGTCAGCGGTCGCAGGCCGTAGAACCGGGTGCCCACGGTAAAGGCGGCCCACATGAAGGCTGCCAGCAGGAAGAATGCCGTTCCCTCCCACGAACCGTCCTTGGCGCTTTCCAGCCCGATCAAGCCCAGCGCCGCCACGACCAGAACCAGACCCACCACGCGTTCACGATTGGGACGTTCGTGCAGCCAGGCCCATCCCAGCAGCGTGGCAAAGATCGCCAGGGCACCGGGAATGGCGACACCGCCCTGAGCCGTTGGCGCGAAGGTCAGACCGCCAACGGAGACAAGGCTGTAGGGCACGCCGCCCATCATCGAGAGGACGAGAATAGGGCGCCAGCCAGCGGCCCTGATCTCGGACCAGCGCGCGACAAACAACGGCGCCAAGATGAGGCCGGAGCCGATGAAGCGCAGCAGGGTGATATCGGAAACCAGCAGGGCATGGGTGGCGCCAAAGCGTGATGCCACCATCCATCCGCTCCAGATGATCGCAACAAGCAAGGCAAGGCCAAAGCCGATGAGGAGCTGACGCCGATCCGGCGTTGGAAGGTCAGTCATGGTGCACAGCCAATAGAACCAATGTCTTCGTGCGTCCATGTCTGCTGACGACAGGGTGTCAGGGGCAGGTGCTAGAAGGTCTCGGCATTGGGGAGAGCACGTCGTTGGAAAAGACAGTTTCAGGCATGACGGAACAGACGGGACGTCTTCTGGTCATCGGATCGGCTGTGGCGTGGAGTACGGCGGGTGTCTTTACCAAGGGCGTGGAGGTCGATGTCTGGGCCGTGCTTTTCTGGCGCGGCCTGATCGCGGCCGTCTTCATGCTGGCCTACCTCGCCTGGCGTGGCGGTGACAGCCATCCCCGTGCCTGGCGCAGGCTTGGCTGGCCGGGCCTGGCGGCAGCAACGGCGGGCAGTGCGGGAACCGTGTGTTTCATCGCCGCCTTCAAGAATACCGACGTTGCCAATGTCGCCATCATTTATGCCACCGCACCGTTCGCGGCGGCCGCGGTTGCCTGGCTGTGGATGCGCGAGAAACCGGCAGCGGCGACTCTGGTTGCCGCGGGATTGTGCGTTGTGGGTGTGCTCGTCATGGTCGGCGGCTTGGTGGGCTCTGCAAACCTGACCGGTGACTTGTTCGCCATGGGCATGACGCTTTTGATGGCCGTGATGATCGTGATCATCCGCCGTTATCCCGACCATCCCATGACCCTGGCGGTCGGGCCGCTGTCGTGCCTTCAACTGGTCGCGGTCGGTTGGATCATGGGTGCGCCGTTCGATGTATCGGCGATGGATCTCTGGCTGCTCCTGGGCTTCGGCCTCAGCCATTCGGTCGCTACTATCCTGCTGGCCGAGGGCGTGCGCGGCATCACCGTATCCGAGGCGGGCCTTCTGGGCAGCCTGGAAGTTCCCCTGGTTCCGGTATGGGGCTGGCTCATCCTCGCTGAAGTTCCCCGGATGATGACCTTCGTCGGCGGTGCCGTCGTGCTGGCAACCCTGGTCTGGTACCTGGCACGCGAAATGCGATCGCGGCCATCTTGAGAACAAAGTCGTCTGGCATCGGTATGGCTCACAAGATGATTGTGGAGAGCCTTCCAGATGTTCCAGAGATATCGTGCGACAGGGTTGATCCTCGTTCTGGTGTCCATGTTTGGTCTGGACGCACATGCTTGTTTTGCTCCGCCTCCGGAAAGTACGCAGCCACACGAAACACTGGTTTCGCGAACATCACGCATTGTTCTTGTTGAACTGGTTTCTGCCAGTGGCGGTATGTCGTGGTGGAAGACCTATGAGTTCTCTGTTGTCGAAGCGCTCAAGGGCGACTTCGATCCGGTGTTCTCGGTTGCTCTGCCCAGTCCCTACCTCGCGTTAGATGACGATTACCAACGGCACAGCAGTCAGGCGTTCTGGCAGATGGAGGAAGCGCGCGCTGTCGTTGGTGCCGATTGTCTCGTGCATGCGCCATTCGCGATAGGGGCGGCCTATCTGCTGTTTCTCGATGCCCCCTTTCACATCCATGGGTTCGAACGTGTCGAAGACAGCGGCGACCTGTGGCTTGCGTGGGTGCGAGACCAGATCGCAGGTTACTGAACGCGAAAGCTAATCAGCGCGCTCGAACTTCACATCCTGCGCGCCTTCCCATAGGGCTTTGGTGCCGAGCGCATGGAGGTTTTCCAGGCCCGAAGTCAGGGTGATGAAGTGGTTGCCGGCGAGCTGGCCCATCTTGCTGGCGAAGTGGACGCCGCCATAGGCGATCAGGATTTCGGTTTCGCTGATGCCGCCGGGATAGAGGATGACCTGGCCCGGCGCGGGATAACTGGTGTGGTTCTCGTAACCGACCCCGAAATCGAGATCGCCGAGCGGCAGCCAGACGGCTTCGCCACTCCAGCGCACGTGCACCGCTTTGCTGACAAACGGCAGGGCCTTCTCGAAGGCGTCACAGGTCCTGGGTGCCAGTTCGGTTTCGAGCCTGGCGTCGAACGTGTAGGGGCCTGCTCTCAGGATGAGGTCGGACATGATCAGGCCTTCGCCAGGGCCTGATCGAGATCGCGGATCAGGTCGGCAACGGTTTCGATGCCGATGGAGAGACGGATCGTATCATCACGGACATCGGCGGCCACGCGCTGCTCCAGGCTCAACTGGCGATGAGTCG
>CALIUG010000044.1 GCA_938048755.1 uncultured Alphaproteobacteria bacterium | reverse complement strand
CGGTGATGTCACTGTTGGTGATGGAGTCACGCGGGATACGGGCAATGATGTCACCGGGAGCAACCTGCTGGCCGTTCTCGGCAGACAGAACCGCATCGACACTGAGCTCGTACACCGCACCAGGCTCGCCGCTTTCGGGATCGACATCGGCATCGAACACCGCCAGGCGAGGACGCAGCCCCGCACCACGCGGCTGCTGACGCCAATCGATGACGACCTGGTTGGACATGCCGCTGGTCTCGTCCGTGATCACACGCAGGGACAGGCCCTCGACCAGATCAACGAACGCCACCTGACCATTACGGTCAGCGATGACCGGCAGGTTGTAGGGGTCCCAGCGGGCCAGCGTGTCACCACGCGCAACCTTGTCGCCTTCCTTGACCTCCAGGCGTGCACCATAGGGCAGACGATAACGCGTACGCTCGTTGCCCTTGCCGTCCAGGATCAGCACCTCGCAGTTACGTGCCAGAACAATGATGTTGCCATCACTATCGGTCACAAGCTGCGGGTTGGTGATCGTCACCTTGCCTTCGACCGGTGTATCGATCGACGAAGACTCATTGCCACGCTGCGCGGTGCCACCAATGTGGAACGTACGCATGGTGAGCTGCGTGCCCGGCTCGCCAATCGACTGAGCCGCGATCACGCCGACCGCCTCACCCATGTTGACCGTCGTGCCACGGGCCAGATCACGGCCATAACACATGCCGCACACACCAATGTCGCTCTGACAGGTCAGCACCGAACGGATGCGGATGCGCTCCAGACCGGATTCCTGGATCGCTTCCATGTGCTTCTCCTCGACCATGGTGTCCTTCTCGAGAAGGATCTCATCGGTGGAGGGGTGACGCACATCATCCAGCGTGTAACGGCCCAGAACACGCTCGGCCAGCGACACGATTTCCTCGGAACCCTGGGTCACAGCTTCGACAACCAGGCCTTCTTCGGTACCGCAATGCTCTTCGACGATGACACAGTCCTGTGCCACGTCGACAAGGCGGCGCGTCAGATAGCCGGAGTTTGCCGTCTTCAACGCCGTATCCGCGAGACCCTTACGGGCACCGTGGGTCGAGTTGAAGTACTCGATGACCGACAGGCCTTCCTTGAAGTTCGAGATGATCGGCGTTTCGATGATCTCGCCCGACGGCTTGGCCATCAGGCCACGCATGCCGGCAAGCTGCTTGATCTGGGCAGGTGAACCACGGGCACCCGAATGCGCCATCATGTAGATGGAGTTCAGGCGCTTGCGGCGGCCTGTGTTCTGATCGATCTCATCCATGCTGGAAAGACCGGCCATCAACGCATCCGCGACCTTGTCGGTGCAGTGTGACCAGGCATCGATCACCTTGTTGTACTTCTCGCCCTGCGTGATGACGCCGTCCATGTACTGCTGCTCATACTCGCGCACACGGTCCTGGGTCTCACTGACCACCTTCTCCTTGTCGGCAGGGATGACCATGTCGTCCTTGCCGAAGGAAATGCCGGAGTTACAGGCGTGGCGGAAGCCGATCGCCATGATCCGGTCACAGAACAGCACCGTCTCCTTCTGACCGCAGTGACGGTAGACCAGGTCGATCACTTCAGAGATCTCGCGCTTGGTCAGCACACGGTTGATCACGTCGAAGGGAACCTTGACGTTACGGGGCAGAATCTCGGACAGGATCATGCGGCCCGGTGTCGTATCGACAACGCGCATCGTCGGCTCGCCGTTCTCATCGACATCGTGATAACGGCAGCGGATCTTGCTCTGCATGGTTACGATCCTGGCATGCAGGGCATGCTCGATCTCGCCCACGCCACGGAACACCATGCCCTCGCCCGGCTCACCTTCGATCTCGAGCGAGAGATCATAGAGGCCCAAGACGATATCCTGCGACGGCACAATGATCGGCTTGCCGTTTGCAGGCGACAGGATGTTGTTCGTCGACATCATCAGGACGCGTGCTTCCAGCTGGCTCTCGATCGAGAGCGGCACGTGCACGGCCATCTGATCGCCGTCGAAATCCGCGTTGAAGGCGGCGCAGACCAGCGGGTGGAGCTGGATCGCCTTGCCTTCCACCAGGGTTGGCTCGAACGCCTGGATACCCAGGCGATGCAGGGTCGGCGCACGGTTCAGCAGAACCGGATGCTCACGAATGACCTCTTCGAGAATATCCCAGACCTCGGGACGTTCTTTCTCGACCAAACGCTTGGCCGCCTTGATGGTCGGCGCCTTGCCGTAGATCTCGAGCTTGGAATAGATGAACGGTTTGAACAGCTCCAGCGCCATCTTCTTGGGCAGGCCACACTGGTGCAGCTTGAGCTCAGGCCCGACCACGATGACCGAACGGCCCGAGTAATCGACGCGCTTGCCCAGAAGGTTCTGGCGGAAGCGGCCCTGCTTGCCTTTCAGCATGTCCGAAAGCGAACGCAGCGGGCGCTTGTTGGCACCGGTGATCACACGACCACGGCGTCCGTTGTCGAACAGGGCGTCCACGGACTCCTGCAGCATGCGCTTCTCGTTACGCACGATGATATCGGGCGCACGCAGTTCAATCAGACGCTTCAGGCGGTTGTTGCGGTTGATCACGCGACGGTAGAGGTCGTTCAGATCCGAGGTCGCGAAACGGCCGCCATCCAGCGGCACGAGCGGGCGCAACTCGGGCGGAATGACCGGAATGACCTCCAGGATCATCCACTCGGGCCGGTTGCCGGACTCAAGGAACGTCTCGATCAACTTCAGGCGCTTGACGATCTTCTTGCGCTTGGCTTCCGAGTTGGTCTCGGCGAGTTCTTCACGCAGAAACTCGCGGTCGGCCTCGAGGTCCAGCTTGGAGAGCATGTCGCGCACAGCTTCGGCACCGATGCCGGCCTGGAACGCGTCATCGCCATACTCGTCACGCGCCTCGTAATAGGCCTCTTCCGTCAGGGTCTGGCCTTCTTCAAGCGGCGTCAGACCAGGGTCGGACACGATGTACTGTTCGAAGTAAAGCACACGCTCCAGCTCCTTCAGCGTCATATCCAGCAGCAGGCCGATGCGCGAAGGCAGTGACTTCAGGAACCAGATATGGGCGACCGGAGCAGCCAGTTCGATATGGCCCAGGCGCTCGCGGCGGACGGCCGACTTGATGACCTCAACACCACACTTCTCGCATACGATGCCCTTGAACTTCATGCGCTTGTACTTGCCGCACAGGCATTCGTAGTCCTTGATCGGGCCGAAAATCCGAGCACAGAAAAGGCCGTCCCTCTCCGGCTTGAAGGTTCGGTAGTTGATCGTCTCCGGCTTCTTCACCTCTCCATAGGACCAGGACCGGATCTTTTCCGGGCTGGCGATCGAGATCTTGATATGGTCAAAGCTCTGCGGGCCTGTGACCTGGCCGAAGATGCGCATCAACTCGTTCATGCCGTCTCTCCTTGTAACTTCCTGGCGTTGTCGTTCGTTCTCGTCGGCTGCAATCGGACCTAGCTGGTCTGTTCCAGTTCGACATTGAGACCGAGCGCCTGCATTTCCTTGACGAGAACGTTGAAGCTCTCGGGAATGCCTGCCTCGAAGTGGTGATCGCCCTTGACGATCGATTCATAAACACGGGTACGTCCGGCAACATCGTCGGATTTCACCGTCAGCATTTCTTGCAGCGTGTAGGCCGCGCCATAGGCCTGGAGTGCCCAGACCTCCATCTCGCCGAAGCGCTGGCCGCCGAACTGCGCCTTGCCGCCCAGCGGCTGCTGGGTAACCAGGCTGTAGGGACCAATGGAACGCGCGTGGATCTTGTCGTCCACCAGATGATGCAGCTTGAGGACATAGAGGTAGCCCACCGTCACGGGACGGTCGAACGGCTCACCGGTACGGCCATCAATCAGCACTTCCTGTCCACTGCTCGACAGGCCACCAAGCTCGAGAAGCTCGGTGATGTCGATCTCGTGGGCACCGTCGAAGACCGGCGTTGCAACCGGCACACCACTGCGCAGGTCACTGGCGACCTCCAGCAGTTCGGTGTCGTCCAGATTGGCAACGACCGTGTCCTTGCCGGTCTGGCCATAAGCCTTGGCCAGAACCTTGCGCAGTTCTGCAGGTGTCGAGGGCTTGCCGCCATCAACTGCAATCCCGCTCTGAATGCTGTCGAGCATGCGGCCCAGACGTTTGCCGATACCGGCAGACGCCCAACCCAGATGGGTCTCCAGAATCTGACCCACATTCATGCGGCTCGGCACGCCCAGAGGATTGAGCACAACGTCGACCGGTGTGCCGTCTTCCAGATAGGGCATGTCTTCCTGCGGCACGATGCGCGAGATGACACCCTTGTTGCCGTGACGGCCGGCCATCTTGTCGCCCGCCTGAAGCTTGCGCTTCACGGCAACAAAGACCTTCACCATCTTCAGCACGCCAGGCGGCAGTTCGTCACCGGTCTGCAGCTTTTCGACCTTGTTCTCGAAGCGACGTTCGATATCGGCCTGTGCGCTGTCGAAGTATCCCTTGAGGTCTTCAACGGCAGCCATAGCCTTGTCGTCATCAACGACGATCTGCCACCACTGGCCGCGCGAGAGAGGTTCCAGAGTTTCGTCACCGACCTTGTCGCCTGCCTGAACGCCCTTGGGGCCCTTCACGATCTTCTTGCCGTCGATCAGCGAACGCAGGCTTGAGTATATATTGCGTTCGATGATGCCGCGCTCGTCGTCACGGTCCTTAGCAAGACGTTCGATCTCGTCGCGCTCGATCGCCATGGCGCGTTCGTCCTTGTCGACACCGCGACGTGAGAACACCCGCACCTCGACAACCGTGCCGCCCACGCCCGGCGGCACCTTCAGCGAGGTATCGCGGACGTCGGAAGCCTTCTCACCGAAGATGGCGCGCAGAAGCTTTTCTTCCGGCGTCATCGGGCTTTCACCCTTGGGCGTGATCTTTCCGACCAGGATGTCACTGGGCTCGACCTCGGCACCGATGTAAACGATGCCGGCCTCATCCAGGTTCTTCAGCGCTTCTTCACCCACATTGGGAATGTCGCGCGTGATTTCTTCCTGACCCAGCTTCGTGTCACGGGCCATGATCTCGAATTCCTCGATGTGGATCGAGGTGAAGACATCGTCTTTCACGATGCGCTCGGAGATCAGTATCGAGTCTTCGAAGTTGTAGCCGTTCCAGGGCATGAACGCGCACAGCACGTTGCGGCCAAGCGCCAGCTCGCCACGGTCCGTCGAAGGACCGTCGCCCAGGATGTCACCCTTCTGGACCTGTTGGCCCACTGCCACCAGCGGGCGCTGGGTGATGCAGGTGTTCTGGTTCGAACGCTGGAACTTCGCGAGTGTGTAAATGTCCACACCCAGGGAATCCTTGGCTTCCTTCTCGCTCACGCGCACCACGATACGTTCGGCATCGACCTGGTCGACCACACCGCCACGACGGGCAACGATGGTCGAACCGGAGTCACGCGCCACGATTTCTTCCATGCCGGTGCCCACGAGCGGAGCCTCGGCACGGATCAGCGGCACGGCCTGTCGCTGCATGTTCGATCCCATCAATGCGCGGTTCGCATCGTCGTTCTCAAGGAACGGGATCAGAGCGGCGGCCACCGACACCAGCTGGCGCGGCGACACGTCGATCATGTCGATCACGTCGGGCGTCGCCATGGTGAATTCACCGTTGCGGCGACAGGAAACCAGATCCTCGACAAAGGCGCCCTTGTCATCAAGCGGAGCATTGGCCTGCGCAATCGTGTGGCGGGCCTCCTGCATCGCTGTCAGGTAATGCACCGTGTCGGTCACGCGGCCATCCTTGACCTCGCGGTACGGGCTTTCGATGAAACCGTACTTGTTGACCTGGGCAAACGTCGCAAGGCTGTTGATCAGACCGATGTTCGGGCCTTCCGGCGTTTCAATCGGGCAGATACGGCCATAATGCGTGGGATGCACGTCACGCACCTCGAAACCGGCACGCTCACGCGTCAGACCACCCGGGCCAAGCGCCGAGAGACGGCGTTTGTGGGTCACTTCCGAAAGCGGGTTGGTCTGGTCCATGAACTGCGAAAGCTGCGAGGAACCGAAGAACTCACGCACGGCAGCCGCAGCAGGCTTGGCGTTGATCAGGTCATGAGGCATGACGCTGTCCAGCTCGACCAGACTCATGCGCTCGCGAATGGCACGCTCCATGCGCAGCAGGCCCATGCGGTACTGGTTCTCCAGCAGCTCACCGACCGAACGCACACGACGGTTGCCGAGGTGATCGATGTCGTCGATGTCACCCTTGCCGTCCTTCAGCTCGACCAGGGTCTTCAGCACTTCCATGATGTCGCTGCGCGTCAGGACACGCAGGCCTTCATCGTGCTCAAGACCAAGGCGCGCGTTCATCTTCACGCGGCCAACAGCCGAGAGATCGTAACGCTCTGAATCGAAGAACAGGCCCTTGAACAGGGTCTCGGCAGTATCGACCGTCGGCGGCTCGCCCGGGCGCATGACCCGGTAGATCTCGAACAGCGCTTCTTCACGGTTCGAGCTCTTGTCGACCGCCAAGGTGTTGCGGATGTAAGGGCCCACGTTCACATGATCGATGTCGAGCGTGACGATCTCGTCAACACCGGCCTCGTTCAGTTTCTCGAGGAGCTCCTCGTCGATCTCGTCGCCTGCCTCGGCTGTCACCAGGCCCGTCGACATATCAACAATGTCCTCGGCCATGTAACGGCCGAACAGAGCTTCGTCCTCGACGAGCTGATCCTTCAGACCAGCTTCGTCCAGCTTCTTGAGCTGCAGACGGGTCAGCTTGGTGCCTGCCTTGGCCGCGACCTTGCCGTCCTTGGCATTGATCAGGTCGGCCAGCAGCTTGGTTCCCAGCGCACGTTTGGAATCAAACGGAACCTTCCAGCCCCCCTTGACCTTCTTGTAGCTCACGTTGTCATAGAAGGTTGCCAGGATCTCGTCGGTCGAAAGACCCAGCGCGCGCAGAATCGTGGTCGCAGGCAGCTTGCGCCGGCGATCGATACGGACATGAACGATATCCTTGGCATCAAACTCGAAATCGAGCCAGGAACCGCGATAGGGAATGACGCGTGCGGCGAACAGGAACTTGCCCGACGAATGGGTCTTGCCCTTGTCGTGATCGAAGAAGACGCCCGGCGAACGGTGCATCTGCGAGACGATGACACGCTCGGTGCCGTTCACGATGAACGTACCCTTGTTCGTCATGAGCGGCATGTCGCCCATGTAGACATCCTGTTCCTTGATGTCGCGCACGTCGCGCTTCTTGATCTCTTCGTCAACGTCGAAGATCCAGAGCTGCAACGTAACCTTCAGCGGTGCGGCATAGGTCATGCCACGCTGCTGACATTCGTCGACATCGTATTTGGGCTCTTCGAACTGGTAGCGCACAAAGTGCAGCTCCGCACGGTCCGAAAAGTCACGGATCGGGAAAACCGACTTGAAGACGCCCTGAAGCCCTTCTTCCGTGCGGCCGGCCTCAAGAACGCCGTGCTGCAGGAACTGATCATAGGATGCGCGCTGCACCTCGATCAGGTTGGGCATCGCAATCACCGGCGGGATACGACCGAAGTCGCGGCGCCTCTGGAAACGTCCTGTCATGCTCTGAGCCATGCCAATACCTTTGTCTTCAATTTCGCTACCCGCGACTTCGCCGCGGGCTCCGGCCAACCGGACCGGATCGGTGCGCGCCTTTCAGCGCGGCTTTGTATTCAGAACCTCAGACGCCAACAGCGCCGCTGCTGAAGCCGGTTTTTCAACCAGCCTCAGCAGCCGCGCTTATGGCATCATGCGGCAGGAACCGCCTGTCCCGTAACAACGGGACGGCGCACCAGCCACACGTTATTTGACCTCGACGCTCGCGCCAGCTTCTTCAAGCTGCTTCTTGACCGCCTCGGCCTCGTCCTTCGAAACGCCTTCCTTGATCGCCTTGGGGGCGCCTTCGACCGCTTCCTTGGCTTCTTTCAGGCCCAGGCCGGTGATGCCGCGCACTTCCTTGATGACGCCGATCTTGTTGTCGCCAAAACCGGTCAGGATGACGTCGAACTCCGTCTTTTCTTCAGCGGCTGCGCCGGCATCACCACCACCGCCAGCGGCAGCAACAGCAACAGGAGCAGCAGCGGAAACGCCCCACTTCTCTTCGAGAAGCTTGCTCAGTTCAGCAGCTTCCATCACGGTCAGGGCGGAAAGCTCGTCAACCAATTTGTCCAAATCAGCCATATCTCATAACTCCAGGGTCTTGTGTCGGGATTGAAAGGATTGTGTCAGAACCGGGTCAGCCGTCGGTGCCCGTTTTTCCGTATGCGGAGAACACCCGCGCAAGCTGGCCGGCAGGAGCCTGCATGACACCTGCGACACGTGTCGCAGGGGTCTGGATCATGCCAACGATCTTGGCACGCAGCTCGTCGAGGGACGGCAGCGAGGCCAATTGCTTGACGCCATCGGCATCCAACCTGGTTTCACCCATCGCGCCGCCGATCACGACAAGCTTGTCGTTCTTCTTGGCATAGTCGATGGCGGCCTTGGCCGCAGAAACCGGATCATCCGATGTGGCGACCGCAGTGGGTCCATTAAAAAGATCACGCAGACCTTCGTACTGCGTGCCGTCGAGCGCACGCAGCGCAAGACGGTTTTTCGTGACGCGGAAGCCAGCCCCAACATCCCGCATCGAGCGGCGAAGTTCGGTTGCTTCGGCCACGGTAAGGCCGTTGTGATGTGTCACGACCACCATGTTCGCCTCATTGAGGGCGCCATGCAGATCGTCGACAATCGCTTCTTTTCTAGACCGTTCCACGGATAACCTCCGTCAGATCGGAACGATGGGCTCCCGCCACACCGAACCGGTTCAGCACTTGCCCGGATCACAGGATCCGGACGTTCAAGTCCTGCCCCGGAAGTCCAGCCCTTCCCAAACCCGTTTCATCAACGAGGCCAGGGAACTGGCGCTTCTCCCGTCTCATGTCGGCGGAACATTCCATTACGTCCAAACTGGACACCGGCAATCTCGGACAGGGGGGTGCGGCATGCCGATTGGCAAAACCGCCCGGACAGCAAGCTGCCCGGTCACAACAGGCCGCGTCAGGCGGCCGTAAAACTATGCGGGTCGACGCGCACGCCAGGACCCATGGTCGAGGTCAGCGTCGCACGCTTCATATAGGTACCCTTGATCGACTGGGGTTTGGCCTTGAGGACCGCATCCACCAGCGTCGACACGTTTTCCAGGATCTGCTCCTCGCTGAAGCTCGCCTTGCCGACACCGGCATGGATGATCCCGGCCTTCTCGGTACGATACTCGACCTGACCTGCCTTTGCCGCAGTCACCGCGCCGGCAACATCAGGCGTCACCGTGCCAAGCTTGGGATTGGGCATCAGGCCACGGGGGCCCAGAACCTTACCCAGACGGCCGACAATCGGCATCATGTCGGGCGTGGCGATGCAGCGGTCGAAGTTCATTTCACCCTTCTGGATCGCTTCGGCCAGATCTTCTGCGCCCACCAGGTCGGCACCGGCCTCGCGGGCCTCGTCGGCCTTGGCATCCTTGGCGAAGACGGCGACGCGTACCGTGTTACCGGTACCATGCGGCAGGTTCACGACGCCGCGGACCATCTGGTCGGAGTGACGCGGATCGACATTCAGGTTCAGCACAACCTCGATCGTTTCATCGAACTTGGCCTTGGCCGCCCCCTTGATCTTCGAGACTGCCTCGCTCAGGCCGTAATCCTGCTCGCGATCAATGCCTTCATAGGCGTTGTTCAGGCGTTTACCGGTCTTGGCCATGATTACTCTCCCACCTCGACGCCCATGGATCGCGCCGTTCCGGCGACAATCTTGGCTGCGGCATCAATGTCGTTTGCATTCAGATCAGGCATCTTGGCTTCCGCGATCTCACGGACCTGCGCCATGGAGACCTTGCCGACAATATCGCGGCTGGGGGTTGAACCACCCTTCTGAAGTTTTGCTGCCTTCATGATGAACCAGGAAGCCGGAGGCGTCTTGGTTGCAAACGTGAAGGTACGGTCGGCATAAGCCGTGATCACCGTGGGAATCGGCGTGCCCTGATCGAAGTTCTGCGTAGCGGCATTAAATGCCTTGCAGAACTCCATGATGTTCAGGCCGCGCTGGCCCAGTGCCGGGCCAATCGGCGGCGACGGGTTCGCCGCGCCGGCCGGTACGGTCAGCTTGATGTAACCTGCAATCTTCTTTGCCATCGTCCTACGTCCTGCTTGATCCCGTGCGTGCGCAAAGCGCGCCGGGTCTGTTCCTCAAAATTCGTTCGTTCAGGTCTTTTCGACCTGCGTGTATTCCAGCTCGACCGGTGTTGCCCGGCCAAAGATCGACACAGCCACTTTCAGGCGTGCACGCTCTTCATCAACTTCCTGCACCGTCCCGTTGAAAGACGTGAACGGACCATCGGCCACACGCACGGTCTCGCCAACCTCGAACAGGATCGAGGGCCTGGGCCGCTCGACACCTTCCTGAACCTGGCTCATCACCCGTTCGGCTTCATAGTCCGGGATCGGCATGGGTTTGCTGCCCGAACCAAGGAAACCGGTCACCTTGGGCGTATTACGCACCAGGTGCCAGGTCTGGTCGGTCATTTCCATGCGCACCAGAACGTAACCGGGGAAAAACTTGCGTTCGGACGAGACCTTCTTGCCCGCACGCATTTCCACGACTTCTTCGGACGGCACCAGAACATTCTCGAACATATCGCCGAGGCCCTGATTTTCCGCCTGTTCCATGACTGACTGCGCGACCTTCTTTTCGAAGCCCGAGTAGCAGTGAACGATGTACCAGCGTTGCGCCATCTGCGCTTACCCGCCCAATCCTAAAATAAACTGGATCGCTTCAGCAAAAATCTGATCGATCACGAAAAAAAACGCCGCCACAGCCACAATCATGGCCAGAACAGTCAAGGTGGTCACGCCGGCCTCTTTCTTAGTCGGCCACGTAACCTTTCTGATCGCTTCGGACCGGACTTGCCGGACATATTCAGCGGGCGAAACTTTCGCCATCGTTCAGACCTCGATCCTCTGTGCATTGCGACCGGCGCGGCTTCTACCGCATTGCTGGCCGTAATGCTAGATAGCCATGTGCCAAATGGCAGGAGTGGCAGGACTTGAACCCGCAGCCCCCGGTTTTGGAGACCGGTGCTCTACCAGTTGAGCTACACTCCTAAACCCTTGGACTACTCGACGATTTCGGCGACGACGCCGGCGCCGACGGTGCGTCCGCCTTCACGGATGGCGAAGCGCAGGCCTTCATCCATCGCGATCGGGGCAATCAGTTCCACATCCATCGTGATGTTGTCGCCGGGCATCACCATCTCCACGCCTTCAGGCAGGAGAACGTGG
>CALIUG010000043.1 GCA_938048755.1 uncultured Alphaproteobacteria bacterium | reverse complement strand
CCCCCACCCGGCCACCCCTTCAGGATACTGCCGTGGGTGGCCGGGTGGGGGAGAGGGCTGGTGCAGAACCCAATTTTGGAGACCAAAATGGCGAAAAAGAAAGAAGACGTCATCGAGCGCGCCAGCGACGGCCGCAACACGAACGTGCTGGGCGAGAACTTCATGTTCCCGCCCAACGTGATCGATGACATCCATATCAAGGCGGAACTGGGTCGTTACCGCATGCGCGGCATGGCCCTGATGAAGAAGATCCCGACCTGGGATGACCTCACCTTCATGCCGGGCACCCTGACCCGTTTCGTGATCGAGGGTTACCGCGAGAAGTGCGAAACCAAGACCGTCATCGGTCCGCGTGCCAAACGTCCGCTGGAACTCGACATTCCGATCTATGTCACGGGCATGAGCTTCGGCGCTCTGTCCTACGAAGCCAAGACGGCCCTGGCGCGTGGCGCCACGATGGCCGGCACGGCAACGTGTTCGGGCGAAGGCGGCATGATCCCCGACGAACGGCGCTATTCGGAGAAATGGTTCTACCAGTGCATCCAGTCGCGTTACGGCTTCAACCCGCACCACCTGCGTCTGGCCGACGCCTGCGAATTCTTCATCGGCCAGGGCTGCAAGGTCGGTCTGGGTGGGCACCTCATGGGCCAGAAGGTGACCGATCAGGTCGCCGAGATGCGCTCCCTGCCCGCCGGTATCGATCAGCGGTCACCTGCCCGTCATCCCGACTGGCTGGGCCCGGATGATCTGGCACTGAAGATCCAGGAAATCCGTGAAGCCACGGACTACCAGATCCCGATCCAGCTGAAGCTGGGTGCGGCGCGTGTCTATGACGACGTGCGCATGGCCGTGAAGTGCGATCCCGACTCGATCTACATCGATGGCATGGAAGGTTCGACCGGTGCTGGTCCCCATCTGGCCACCGAAGAGACGGGCATTCCCGGTATCGCGGCGATCCGTCAGGCACGCCGGGCGATCGACGATCTGGGCAAACGTGGCGAAATCACGCTGGTCTATGCCGGCGGCGTCCGGAACGGCGGCGACCTTGCCAAGGCGATTGCCCTGGGCGCGGACGCCGTTGCCATCGGCACCACCGCGATGATGGCGCTGAACTGCAACAAGGACATCCCCGAAGCCGACTATGAAGGCACCATGGGTGTTCATGCCGGGTACTGTTATCACTGCCATACGGGTCGTTGCCCGGTGGGCGTGGCAACGCAGGATCCCGAGCTGCGCAAGCGTCTCAATCCCGACGATGCCGCCGAGCGCGTCTACAACATCCTCCACACACTCGCGATCGAGTGTCAGATGATGGCGCGTGCCTGTGGCAAGACCAACGTGCACAGCCTGGAGCCGGAAGATCTTTCCGCGCTCACCATGGAAGCATCGGCCATGGCCGGTGTTCCCCTGGCCGGCACCAACCACACCGTCGGCGTTGCCGACTACCACCACCTCTGATCGGGAGCAGCTGACATGGCAAGAGCAGCAGCCAAGAAACCGGCGCCTAAAAAGAAGGTCGCCGCGAAAAAGACCCCGGCCAAGAAGGCAGCAGCGCCCAAGAAGGCCGCAACCCTGAAGGCGGCAGCCAAGAAAAAGGCCGCTCCGAAGAAAGCAGCCCGCAAGGCCAAGGTGAAAGCCGGTGATGTCGATTACTTCCTCAAGGCAGACGGTCTTGATACGTCGCGCGAGAAGGAAATCGGCCAGCACATCGGTTACCGCTATGACGTGAACCTGGTGCCTGACTATGACCGGCTGACGCCGTTCCTGGCCCAGTACATGGAGATCATGGGCTGGGACGACCTCAACTGGCTTGAGGACGTGCACATGGGTTACGAGGAAGGCAACGCGGCTGTGTTCGACCGCAACGCGAACGGCTGGATCCGTATCCCCAAGAAGATGAAGCTGCCGAACAACCAGCAAGATCGCGACATGATTGCACGTGAACTGCTGATCAAGTTCCAGATGTCGGATCGCCATCCGATGCGGGACCTGAACCGGGCCTATCGCAAGTTCTGATCGGCAACAGGACGATGTCCGAAGAGGGCTCGCACCGGTAACGGTGCGGGCCCTTTTTCTGTGCAAGGACAAGGGTGCCGGGAACTAACAGCCACCGATCCGGTTAACCGTGTGAAGGCGTATGCCTCTGGCTGCGTCACCCGAACAACACGAGGAACCGGTCATGTCCCGCAAACTTCTGATCTCCACCGTTGCCGCAGCTGCCTTGCTGACGGGAAGTGCCCTGGCCGACTGTCAGGACGATATCAAGGATCTCAACGCCGATATGGCCACGGGGGGCGAACTGGCGTTGGGCATGCGTGATGTGGGCGGACAGGATGTGCGCAAGCTCCGTGATGCGGCCTACATCTTTGCCAGTCACGGGGACGAAGAGGCCTGCGAAGAACTCATTGAGGATGTGCGTGAACTGCTCGCCGACAAACAAGAGGTTGCGCTTGAGCAATGGGAGGAAGAGCAGGAAGAGATGCAGGAACAGGCCTATCTCGAAAGCCTGGAAAGCGCACAGCCCATTGCCTCTATCGACCGTCCCATCCAGGTGCAGACTCTGGTCGGCAAGGACCTGCGCAACCACAGGGATGAGGAACTGGGCTAGGTTGATGCCGTGATCGTTGCCGGGGGCGGCAAACAGGTCACCCACATCCTGGTGTCCCACGGTGGTCTGTTTGGCATTGGCACTGAGCAGGTTGCCGTGCCCTGGGAGCATGTCGATGTGACCCAGGACGGCAGCGTCCTCGTTCTGCACATGGAGGAAGATGTTTTCGACGAGGCACCTTCGATCGATCGCGATGACGATGAATCCCTGTCGAACGCTGATTGGTCCAGCACCAACAGCGCCTATTTCGATCAGCACGTGATGTGACGCAGCCTCCCTCGGGGCACTGCCCTGGGGGAGCTTCGAAGCCTAGAAGGCCTCGCCTTCGTTCCAGATGGGATCGAACGAAAGGCGCATGCTGTCTGGCGGCAGGGCCGGGTTGAAGAGCGCGTTGTGCCAGTAAAGCGCCTCAGCGAACGGATCGGAGCGTTCAAGCTCCCGGACCGTGCAGGGCAGGCGGTAGTTCTGGTTGAACTGCCCGAATACCAGCGTGCAGGCCCCTGCCTTGAGCAGCGTGCCGGCACCATGCGAAGCCGGTCCGAACATGACGAGCAGGCGTGGCTCGAAATTGCGTGATTTCTGAAAATACGCTGACGAGAGGTATTTGAGCCCCTTGTCGAACCGTTCGCGCGGGTCGTTGGTGCGCTGGACGGCATGGCGGAACATGGCCGTGGTTTCCTCAGGCTCACGTTCGGCGATGACCGTGCGGATATGGCCCAGTTCCTCGCCATCAGGCATCAGAACGAGCGGCTCCATGCCGTCGGACGGACGTCCCCCATCCCGCCGCATGGCATGCTGGCGAATCAGGCACTGCCAGGCCATGAACTGGTCACGAAGCGAAGCGCCGTCAGAGGTCAATGCTGCTGCCATGGTTTCAAAACGCCGTGTTTACTCCGAGGAAAGTCAAAGTCTTGGCCGGAAAATGCTGATTGAAGTCATTGCAAAAGAACGTATGATTTGGAGTGGTGCCGAAGCAGGGGGACACATCTGCACGGCTGGAGGGTTAACGAGACAACAAGGGGGATTTTGAAGATGTCTGACGGCTTAGACTCCTTAATGGTCATCTTCACCGAATTCTACTACTGGGTCACCGTCGTGATGATGTTCCTGATCCATGTGGGATTCTGTGTTTACGAAGTCGGTGCATCGCGCCGCAAGAACATTCAACACACGCTGATGAAAAACACGATGCTGATCCCGCTGGTCACCATCACGTTCTATTTCTTCGGCTGGTGGGTGTATTGGGCATTTCCGCTCTTCCCGCTGATCGAGACGAGCCTGGCGGCGGCACCCTTTGCCGTACCGTGGTCCGAACTCATGGGCACCCATATGGGTGGCTCTGTCACCGTTCAGACGGAGAGTCTGACAGCTGATGACACCATGTATTGGGCCCGCATCAACGGCGTGTTCTGGGCAGCCTTCCTGCTGTTCTCCTGGACCACGGCGTCGATCATCTCCGGTGCCGTCATCGAACGCATCAAGACCCAGGCTTTCCTGATCATTGTCGTTTTGGTCGGGTCATTCACCTGGATCCTGGATGCGGCATGGGGCTGGAGCTGGAACGGCTGGATGGTGCAGTTGTGGGGTTTCCACGACGCCTACGCCTCATCCGTGGTGCACGGCATCGCCGGTGGTTCCGCACTTGGTGTGTTGCTGGTGCTGGGTCCCCGTCTTGGCAAGTTTGCCGCCGACGGCACCCCGCGTGACATCCCGCAAAACAATCCCTGGTTCGTGACGGTCGGCCTGTTCCTGATCTACACGGGCTTCTGGGGTTTCTATGCGGCCTGCAACGTTCCGATCATCGACTTCAACGGGCCATTGGTTCTTGCGAACGGGAACGAGGCTTTCTTCACGGCCACCAACATCTACCTGACGCCAACGTCCCTGTCGGCGATCACCTTCAACTTCCTGATGTCGCTCTCGGGCGGACTTCTGGCCGGTTACGTCGTCTCCCGCGGCGATCCGTTCTGGAGTTATTCGGGCGGTCTGGCCGGTGTCATCACGGCATCTTCGGGCAACGATCTCTATCACCCGATCGAAGCCATGATCATCGCCATGGTCGGTGTCTGGATTGCCTACAAGATGCATCATTGGGTCGAGCGCAAGTTCAAGCTGGACGATGCGGTCGGTGCGGTCGCGGTGCATGGTTATGCCGGTTTTGCCGGTACGGTCATCGCCGGCTTCATGTTGTGGGGTTATCCCTCGAACGTGGTCGGTGGCGATATCGGCTGGTTCGGCAACAATGCCGACGGCGTGGCCATCATCAATCCGATCGGCAACTTCCTTGGCGCCATGCTCTTCTTCTGGGTGCTGGGCTTCCTTCCCTGCTGGATCCTTTCCAAGGTTCTGGACGGCATGGGCTGGTTGCGCGTCCCGCGTGAGATCGAGCTGGCTGGTCTTGATACGCATGACTACGGGGATTCCTTCCCGTATCACGCCTATCGCGACACAGTCATGGAAGACGTTGATCGTGAACTTGCAAAGGGCCAGGGCTGAAACGCCCCGACCAGGAGGTAGAAAACCATGTCTACGAATGTTGAAAGCTGGTCCGATGTGGCAAGTCTGGGTGCGATCTATCCCTTCCCTGGGATTGAATGGCCCCTGGTCATCATCGGCGTCCTGATCTGGCTTGCCTGGCATTGCTGGCAGATCAGGTCGGAAAACAAGGAGTACGATGACGCCCTGCGTCATTACAACGAAGTCGGTCTTGACGCCGCGCTCGATCATCGCGGACGTCACGACAGCATGGTGACTCACGACTAGATCGCTGATTCGCCGAAGCAATCGAGGGGTGGCGGAAACGCCGCCCCTCTTCTTTTCGCGCAACCCTATCAATCGGTTGTGACGTTCAGCAAGACCAATTAACGACCGATCGCACCAATCAGGACCACGAACGACACAAGGCGTCGATTCCGTGCCTGACATGGGCCGGTCGGGGTCTAAAGTCCCGCCAACTCATTCACGTATCACGACACGCCGCACCACGGGGGAACACCGATGGCCACACCCAAATCCGATATTGAAATTGCACAGGCGGCGACGCTTCGGCCTGTCGTCGAGCTCGCCAAGGATCGTCTTGGTATCGACGCCGAACACCTGATTCCCTACGGCCATGACAAGGCCAAGATCCGGCTGGATTACATCAACGACCTGAAAGACAAGGCCGACGGCAAGCTGGTTCTGGTTACCGCGATTTCCCCCACCCCTGCCGGCGAAGGCAAGACGACGACCACGGTTGGCCTGGGTGACGCGCTGAACCGGATCGGCAAGAACACCCTGATCTGCCTGCGTGAGCCCTCGCTTGGCCCGTCCTTCGGTGTGAAGGGTGGTGCGGCCGGTGGCGGATATGCCCAGATCGTGCCCATGGAGGACATCAACCTTCACTTCACCGGCGACTTCCACGCCATCGGCGTTGCCAACAACCTGCTGGCCGCGCTGGTCGACAACCACATCTATTGGGGCAACGCGCTCGACATCGATGAGCGTCGCGTGACCTGGCGCCGCGTGGTCGACATGAACGACCGTGCCCTGCGTTCGATCGTCAACTCCCTGGGCGGCGTCGCCAACGGCTTCCCGCGCCAGGACGGCTTTGACATCACCGTGGCGTCCGAAGTCATGGCGATCTTCTGCCTGGCGACCGACATCGACGACCTCAAGCGCCGCCTGGGCAACATCGTGGTGGGCCATACGCGCAGCCGCGAACCGGTGCGCGCTCACCAGCTCAATGGCCACGGCGCCATGGCCGCGCTGCTGAAAGATGCGGTCCAGCCCAATCTGGTCCAGACCCTGGAGAACAACCCGGCCTTTGTGCATGGCGGTCCGTTTGCCAACATCGCCCATGGCTGCAACTCGGTTCTGGCCACCACCACGGCTCTGAAGCTGGCCGACTATGTCGTGACCGAAGCCGGTTTCGGTGCCGACCTGGGTGCCGAGAAGTTTTTCGACATCAAGTGCCGCAAGGCCGGCCTGCGGCCCGAAGCTGTCGTCATTGTCGCCACCATCCGTGCACTGAAGATGCACGGCGGCGTCGCCAAGGATGACCTGAAGGACGAGAATGTCGCAGCGGTCGAGGCCGGCTTTGCCAACCTCGAACGCCACGTCCAGAACGTCGCCAAGTTCGGTGTCCCCGCTGTTGTTTCGGTCAACCGTTTCATCGCCGATACCGATGCCGAGATGAAGAAGCTGATCGAGCTGTGCGACAAGATGGGCGTGCCCTGCGTCGAGGCCAACCACTGGGCCGATGGCGGCGCCGGTGCCGAGGATGTCGCGCACAAGGTTGTCGAGATCATCGAAGGCGGCAAGGCGGACTTCAAGCCACTCTATCCCGACGACATGAAGTTGGAGGAGAAGATCCGCACGGTCGCACGCGAGATCTATCGCGCCGACGACATCGACGTGCCCCCGGCCATCTCCAAGCAGCTTGCCGAGCTCGATGCCACGGAAGCCGGGAAGTTCCCGATCTGCATGGCCAAGACCCAGTACAGCTTCTCCACCGATCCCACGCTGAAGGCCGCACCTACCGGGTTCGACATTCCCGTGCGTGAGGTCAAATTGTCGGCCGGTGCCGAGTTCCTGGTCGTCATCACCGGTGACATCATGACGATGCCGGGCCTGCCCCGCGTGCCGTCTGCCGACAAGATCGATGTCGACGGCGAAGGCGTGATTTCCGGCCTGTTCTGAGCTGAAACCCAACGGGTGTCATCCCGGCCGCAGCGTAGCGAAGAGCCGGGACCTCGAGAGGACTGCGTTGAACTTTCGAGCCCCCGGATCGTCGGCCCACTGGGCCTTGTCCGGGGTGACACTACTCCTATGAGAGTTCGGGGCCGGCAGCTTAGAGCGGATCAAGATTGCGTGGACCCACGATGTGGGTTCACACAATCTTGTGAATCCGCTCTACCTTTGAGAATAAGAGCATCTTCACACGGGTGCGTCGGATCACCAGCGATTCGACGCACCCGTGATATGCTCTTTCCGGCCCCTTTTTCTTGCGCATTCCCCTGCAAATGCCCGCGTTCATTTCATGCGCGACCACTTCGGGCCTGAGCCGCCACCGACCTGTTGTGATTCCGTGCCTTGTTACGCAGCATCAACGCACCAAGAGGAAACACACCCATGACACTCTCCATCGGCAGCATTGCCCCTGATTTCGAGCAGGATTCGACCGAAGGCCGCATCAAGTTCCATGACTGGATCGGCGATTCCTGGGCGCTCCTGTTCTCCCACCCCAAGGACTACACTCCGGTCTGCACAACCGAGCTGGGCACCGTCGCCGGCATGGCTGGTGAATTCGCCAAGCGCAACACCAAGCTGATCGGCCTGTCGGTCGATCCCGTGAGTGACCACATCGGCTGGTCCAAGGACATCGAGGAAGTCACCGGCAACAAGGTGACCTATCCGCTTCTGGCCGACGGCGATCTCTCCGTGGCCAAGCTCTACAATATGCTGCCTGCCGGAGCCGGCGAAAGCTCCGACGGGCGTACCGCCGTCGACAACCTGACGGTGCGTTCGGTTTATGTCATCGGGCCCGACAAGCAGATCAAGGCCATGCTGACCTACCCCATGTCCACCGGCCACAACTTCGATGAGATCATGCGCCTGCTCGATTCCTGCCAACTGACCGCCAAACACAAGGTGGCGACACCGGCCAACTGGAAACACGGCGAAGACGTCATCATCGTGCCTGCTGTCAAGGACGAGGAAGCCAAGGAACGCTTCCCCGACGGCTGGAAGACCGTGAAACCCTATCTGCGCATCGTGCCCCAGCCGAAAGACTGAAATCGGTCGTTTGAAATGGCGATCGCAACGCGTCGGTGACCTTGGTCCCCGGCGCGTTGTGTTGTTCTGCGCCCAGGGTTTTGTCGCCAGCCGCCCTTGAGCGCTTATGCACCCGACACGGAATGGTCTATAGATTCATCATGTCCAAGGCAGACAGAGATGCACGACCAGCGCCGGAAAATGCCGGGCCGGCAACCGAAGCGCCCGAACGTGAATCGGGCGAGCGCGGTGCCGCTGCGATCAAGTTTGCACTGAAGACCATGCCCGCCTCGCCGGGCGTGTACCGCATGCTGTCTGACACCGGCGAAGTACTTTATGTCGGCAAGGCGCGCAGCCTGAAACACCGGGTCACAGCCTATACCCAGCCTGGACGTCTCGACCCCAGGCTGCACCGCATGGTCGCCAACACGGCTTCCATGGAGGTGGTCACGACAGCGACCGAGGCCGAGGCGCTTCTGCTGGAAGCCAACCTGATCAAGAAGTTGAAGCCGCGCTACAATGTGGTGCTGCGTGACGACAAGTCCTTCCCCTACCTGCTGCTGCGCATGGATCATGACTGGCCCCAAGTCGTGAAACACCGGGGCGCACGGCGCAAGAAGGGTGAGTATTTCGGGCCCTTTGCCAGTGCCGGGTCGGTCAACCAGACCGTGACCGCGCTGCAGCGCGCCTTTCCGCTGCGCAGCTGTACCGATCATGTCTTTGCCAACCGCGCCCGGCCCTGCCTGCAGCACCAGATCAAGCGCTGTGTCGCGCCCTGCGTGGGACTGGTCGGCGAGGAGGACTACGAACGCCTGGTGGACGACACACGCGCCTTTCTGCGCGGGCGCACACGCGAGGTGCAACAGCGCCTGGCCACGCGCATGCAGGAAGCCTCCGAAGCCCTGGACTTCGAGCAGGCTGCCGGCCTGCGCGACCGTATCCGGGCGCTCAACCACATCCAGGCCCATCAGGGCATCAACGTCTCGGCCATCGATGAAGCCGATGTCATTGCGTTGAGCCAGGCCGGAGGCCAGGCCTGCGTCCAGGTGTTTTTCGTGCGCCAGGGACGCAATTACGGCAACCGCGCCTACTATCCCGCGCGCACGAAGGACCAGAGCGAACACGAGATCATCACCGCCTTCATGGGCCAGTTCTACGAAGACAAGGAAGTCCCGCGGCTGGTGCTGGTGTCGGCCCTGCCCGAAGAAAAAGACCTGATGGCCGAGGCGCTCTCGACGCGCGCAGGGCGCAAGGTCGAGATTTCCGTGCCCCAACGCGGCGACCGCCGTGTGCTCATGCAGCACGCGCTCCACAACGCCAAAGACGCCCTGGCGCGCCGCATGGCCGAAAGCGCCTCCCAACGGGCGCTTCTGGAAGGCCTGGCCGAGAAGCTGGGCATGGACACCGTGCCCCAGCGCATCGAGGTCTATGACAACAGCCATATCCAGGGCAGCCAGCCCGTGGGCGGCATGATCGTGGCCGGGCCCGATGGCTTCATGAAGAACCAGTACCGCAAGTTCACGATCAAGGGTGAAGCCGGAAGCCAGGAGGCCATCGGCGGTGACGATTACGGCATGATGCGCGAAGTCCTGACACGCCGCTTCGCGCGCCTGCTGAAGGAAGATCCAGAACGTGACCAGGGCGCGTGGCCGGACCTGATCATTGTCGATGGCGGTCAGGGCCAGCTGAAGATCGCCCTGGAGGTCTTCGAGGAACTGGGCGTTACCGATGTCGCCCTGTGCGGCGTCGCCAAGGGGCCCGATCGCGATGCCGGACGTGAGAAGTTCTTTCTGCCCGGCGCGACACCGTTCCTGCTGCCGGAACGTGATCCCGTACTTTACTTCGTCCAGCGCATCCGCGACGAAGCCCATCGCTTTGCCATCGGTGCCCACCGCGCCAAACGCGCGAGCCAGATCGGGCGTTCCGCTCTGGATGACATTCCAGGCATCGGCCCGCGCCGCAAGAAGACGCTGCTGCATCATTTCGGCTCTGCCAAGGCCGTGGGCGACGCATCCATGACCGACCTGGAAAAGGTCGACGGCATCGACCGTACGGTAGCCCAGAAGATTTGGGATCATTTCCATCCCAACCTGTGACCGGAGCGCCGAGCCGGTTATGATGTCGAGCGCAAGCCCGCATCGGCTGGAACACAGAAGACCATGATCGACGCCAAAACCCTCCTCCTGCCAGCGAACATGCTCAGCCTCTCACGGTTGTTCATCGGCCCTGCCGTGCTGGTCACGTTCAGTGTCGATGATCATCTCTCCGTGATCTTTGCCCTGGTCATGGTGATTGTGGCTGAGGTGACCGACGTTCTCGACGGCATCACCGCCCGGCGTATGGGACACGTGACCGATCTGGGCAAACTGCTCGATCCCATGGCTGACAGCATGTACCGGTTCTGCATCTTTCTGGCGTTCTTCGGCCAGGGTGTCATGGACGCCTGGATGATCGGCATCATCTTCGGACGCGACCTGATCGTTGCCTATACGCGGGTCTATGCCGCAACCGCGGGCATTGTCCTGGCCGCCCGATTCAGCGGCAAACTGAAGGCCGTCGTGCAGGGCATTGCCCAGGTCGGCCTGATCGCGATGCTTGCCGTTCCCGGCCTGATCGAGCCTGCGATGGCGCTCGATATCGGCAAGGTGCTGCTCTACATCGCCGTTCTGGTCACCGCCTTCTCGGCGATCGACTATGTCCTGGGAACCATCAAGGACACAGCCAGGGCAGGTGATGGTGGGTGAGCGACCCACGAGACAGTCACACGCTGCGCAGTTGGTCGCATCAGTATCAGGCCCAGGCAGAGACCGTTGATCTCGATGATCCCGTCCAGCAATGGCTGACTGCACTGAACCGCGCCGGTGCCGAAAACCGCCCCCTGATTCCCCGTGGCGCGGGCCTTTCCTGGACCGATATCGCGATGGCCGAAGATGGGCTGGTCGCCAACACCGCTCATATGCGTGCCGTGACCACCTTCGACTCGGTGAACGGGCGTCTCACGGCGCAGGCAGGCATCCCCCTTGGAGAGTTGCTGGATCACACACTGGCGCACGGATGGACCCTCAACTGCCTGCCCGGCAGCCTTGAGGTCACCCTGGGCGGGGCCATCGGTTGCAACGTTCATGGCAAGGACGCACACCATCACGGCGCGTTCTGCGAGCAGGTCGAACGTCTGACCCTGCTTGATGGGAAAGGCCGGTCCCACGAACTTGTCCGTGACGGGGACGCAACCACCTTTGATGCCGTGGCCGGCGGCATGGGTCTGACGGGGCTGGTTTGCGAAGCAACCCTGAAGCTGACCCGCCTCCCCGCCAGCCACATCGCACGCGCACAGCATGCCATCGACGGTGTCGACGCCATGGTCGATCTGGTCGACGCCGCTGGCGACCGCGATTTCCTGTGGGGCTGGCTTGATCCCGAGGCCGCCATGCGTGGTGTGGTTCGCGCGCTTGCGACCACCGGAGCCTGGACTGCGGGATCGGGTTCAGGTGGCCCCAAGCGTGCGGCCCCGTTGTTGCGTGCCATGCCATTCCTGGCCCCGTTTGTAACAGCAGTCCGAGTGCAGCGATGGATGTCCCGTGTTCATCATTGGACCCGCCGGCGATGCGCGCGCCAATCCAGGCCGGAGATATTGTCCTGGCGTGATGCCCTGTTTCCCCATGCCCGTCTGACCGGACTCGACCGCCTCTTCTCGAAAAGCGGATTCATGGAACTGCAGGCCATCCTGCCTGCCGCTGAACTTGAGGGATTCTTCGCCGGATTACGCGCCTTGCCGCCGCAGGAGCGCCTGACGGCCTTTCTCATGTCCTTCAAGGTCCATCGCGCATCGCGGGGTCTGCTGAGCTTTGCCGGTGACGGACTGGGCCTGTCCTTTGTCACCACGGTATTTGATCAGGACGCCCAACAGCTGTCCGCGCAACTCCAGGTCCTGCGGGACTTGATCGCCAGACATGGCGGACGCATCAACCTGCACCGCGACGGCGCCATGTCCCTGTCGATGGCGCAGGACATGTACCCCGGTTTCAAAGCCTTCCTTGATGTGAAACAGAACCTTGATCCCAAGGATCGCCTTGCCTCGGGATACTGGTCGCGGTTGATCGCTGCGGAATGCCATGATCGATGAACCGCTGATCCAGGATCTGCGCCAGGGTGTCGCCGTGATTACCGGGGCAACCGGCACGCTGGGCCGCGAACTCGCAGCGGAACTGGCGCGCCTGCATTTCGATCTGGTTCTGATGGGCCGCGACCCGCACGCACTCGGGCAACTGGCAGAATGGCTGCGCGATCAGGGGGCACGGACGGCCACCTCGCTAGCCTGGAATCTGGCTGACTCCACCGGTCTGGCGGATGCTGTCCGGCAAACTGCGGGTGAACGCCCGATCTCTCTCCTGGCACACTGCGCCGGTGCCGATCATGGCAGCTCCGATGCCACCAGCCTGCAACGCGATCTCAGCATCAATCTCCACGCGCCTGCGTTACTGGCCGACATGGCCTTGCAGGACATGCAGAAAACGCGGTCGGGCCAGATCATTCTCCTGAGTTCCAACATGGCTCTGCTGGGAGAAGCTCGTGGTTCCGGTTACAGCAGAGGCAAGGCGGGATTGGAACGCGTCGCACGCACCATGATTTCGGACAATCGCGAGCCCGACATCCATGTTCTCGTCGTGGTTCCCGGCCTCATCGATTCACCGCTCTTTCGCGCGGGTCTCGCCCGTCGTCCCGCATGGCAACGGCACTTTCTGAAGCCACGCCAAACAGCAGCAGCGCTGGCGCGCTGTATCGTGGAGGAAGGTTTGGGACGTTCCGGGTTGATGGTCATGGATCCGCGCCATCGCGTTGTGCGATGGATGGCGGGCATCCTTCCCAGATGACGCCTCGATTCCGTCCTGTCTGAAAATACTTTACAACCGGATCATGACTGCACCGCTTCCCATCGCGAATCTTGCCGAGGTCATCGAACGCGAGAACCTGACGCCGCGATTCGTGCTCA
>CALIUG010000042.1 GCA_938048755.1 uncultured Alphaproteobacteria bacterium | reverse complement strand
CGGTCAGGAAGGTATTTTCTTCCGTGCGCAACCAACCCACGACAAAGCCGAAGAACATGCCGCGGCGCCATTGGTCTTTTGAAACATTCGCGCCGCCGCCGTGCATCGTCGTGCCCAGATAAAGCAGGGCAGAACCAGCCTCCATTTCCGCCCTCTGGATCTCCTCGGGTTTGGCCTCCCGTTCGGGGTCCCATTTGTGGCTGCCGGGCACGACCTGTGTGCAGCCGTTTTCGATCGTGAAGTCACTCAGGGCAAACATCGCTTCGACCTGCAACAGCGGTTTGGGCGGCTTGAGTTCCTGCCAGGCATCCTCGTCCCGGTGCAGGAACTGCGAGGTTTCTCCAGGGCCAATCTGGATCAGCTGGCCTGTATTGAGCAGATAGTCCTCACAGTTCGGCAGCAACAGGATGTCGGCCACCCTGGTCATGAAGGACTCCTCCATGATCTCCCAGAAGGTCTTCGACTTTGCCGGCAGCCCATCCAGGCGGATCGTCTGGCTGCCGTAGAACTCGACGAAAAATTCTTCCGTGGGATGGCGCAGTCCCGGATTGGTCGCGGCAATCACCGTATCGACCTCACTGTTGATCGCCGTCAACTGACGCGCCGACAAGGCATCGGTCACAATCGCCGCCCCGTCACGTTCCAGAATTCCCACAATCTCCTGGGCATCTGCTGAAGAACTGATCCGTTCGAGTGAATTGGTCATGGCGCCTGTTTCCTCCCGTTACGGCAGTCTGATCAAGATTTGATCTGCAGGCAAGCCAAGTCGCGGTTCAACTGCCGGGGCAGCATTGATCCAGTAGCCAGAGAACATAGCTGCGATACAGCGCACCAGCCGAAGGCGGTCCCCCCGACGACATGTACTCGGGCATCGAGAACGCGATCCGGTTTGTCGAGTACTGCTTGGCCAATGCCAGCTGTTCGGGAATGCGCGAGAACTCCGCGGGGACAAAGCCATAGGCTTCGTTGTTGATCGGCGGACCCGAAATCTGGGTAAAGACCTCGACGATGGTATCAAACCGTGCGCCGGCTGCTTCCGCCGCGTGTTTCACCGATTGCATATAGAGCGTCAGCGAGTCCGGAGGAATGGCCCCCTGATGCACGCCGAAACCATCCTGCATCATCATGATGTTGATGCCGCTGGTGTCGAGCAGGTCAAACCAGAAATCCGCCAGCGCCGCCGGGTCCATGCGTGCACCGGTGAAGCCCGAGATCGCAATCGGCGTTTCAGGCGTAATCGTTCGGATATCAGCGACCGTCGCGGCGAGGTGCTGAAACAACAGATTGCGTTTCGTGACGTCCTGCCAGGTCAGATCATCAATCTCCTCGGTGATGTACCAACCACCAAAGGACGGACTGTCGGCAACGCTCTCATGCAGGCGCGTGACAAGCTCATAATTGCTCACGCGGTGACGCCGCAGATAGACCTCAACCAGCGAGGCTTCCTCGGCAATGCGCGACCAGTAGTTGGGATCGAAGACCAGCCCCAGCCACAGACGAATGTTGTACTCCTCGGCGGCTTCAAGGATGCGCACGATGATGGGGTCGGAAAGATCGACCCTCGAGCCCTCCTCGAAGATGTTGAACTGATCCAGCTGCGTCCACTGCAGATAAAGGGTCTCGACGCCGACAGCATGCAACTCCGACATCAGCGCACTCTAGTCCGATGCGGTCCAGGTTGCGTGCACAGCCAGGGGCTGGATAAACGTTCCGGTCAGGCACGGGCAGCTCTCGGGCCACGTACGCGCCTGTGCTTCAGGCGCCTTCATGGTCATCACGAACAAACTCGTCACAACAGCCAGGGCCAGGGTCGTCAGATAACGTCGGGTCATGATGCTGGTGCCTCGCAAGTTCACCATCAGAAACTAACCAGGAATGTGGCAACGATGCCATGTGAGAACTCGGTATCGTCATCGACGGCTCCACGATACTGGATGATCGCTTCCGCACTGGAGCGATAGGCTTCGTACTTGGTGTCGTCAAACCAGTACTTCACGGAGATGCCGGGACCAAACTCAAAGGTCGTATCGTTGTTGATGTCGTCGGTCGTATTGAAGGCGCCGGCGACCATATGGGGCGTGATGACGGTCTGTTCGCCATACTTGAACGAATGGCCATACTTGCCTTCGGTCGTCAGGAACAGGACCCAGTCGCTTCCTGGGATGTAGGCAATGTCCGCAAACACCTGGGCAAACGGCCAGTCGTCGCGCACCGGCTCGATGTCGAACCCGGTGTCCCACGAATAACTCGCGCGCAGCAGCCAGTCATTGCGTGACTCATCGCCAATCCTGAACAGGCGCTCGCCCGAGAGGAAAAAGGTCTTTTCCTCGAACGGTTTCCACCGTGCACCTACGCCACCCTGGATGGTGTCGCGGTCAATCAGCAGACTGTCGTTTTCATGTCCCCAGAAGGCACGCACAAAGACCTGGAAGATCTCACCGTTGCGGAAGCCCAGAGGATAGTCGTCAAACCAGTCGGTATCATCAGGCCGATAGGAAAATTCGGTACCGCCCTGTGAGATCAACGTGCTGTTGCCGGTCGGGTCGAAACGCGCGCTGTCGCCGAACTCCGTTCTGAAGATCGTGAACGCCGACCAGTCCATGTCGTTGTTGAGCGTCTGGTTTTCGCGCCTGAAGTCGAACAGCCGCTCTTCCAGTTCCAGTTTCTCGTCAGGATCGATCGGATAAAGCGGCGCGTTGTCGATCGCAAGCTCGAACCAGCGGCTTGCCTCTTCGTTATAGAGGCTGCGCTTGTTGATGTCGGCAAGGTCGGTATAGGGCGCCAGCCGATCAGGCTGCGCACGCACCACGGTTTCCAGCAGATGCTCGGCCTCGATATCCCGTTCGGCGGAATCGAAGGCATAACCCAGCGCTGCCATGATGGTGTAATTCTCCGGCACCTCCCCCAGCTCCGCACGCAGAGTTTCTGACGGCGTCATCTCGGGCGCAATCTCTGTATCCGCGTCCGGATTGTTGGGCGATTCCGGAAGCTCCACCATGGCCTGGGTGAAGTTTCCGATGGCTTCGTCCAGTTCACCCAGTTCGTTGAGAATCACGCCCCTGCGAAACTTGCGTGCCGGGGTTGAGAACAAGGATATCGCCTCGCCCATCGCCGCCAACGCCGTTTCTCGGTCAGCCTGCAGCAGCTCGATTTCGGCAATCTCGTCATAGTATTCGGCACGCAACGTCGGCGGCAGCTCGACATTCTGCAGATCGAACAGATGTTCTGTTGCCAGGTCGATTTCACCGGCCAGTCGCTCCACACGCGCCAGTCGCAGGGTGAGGATCGGATCTGGCGCGATGCCCACAGCAGCACGCCACGCCTTGGCCGCCAGCTTGAACTGTTGCGTTTCGGCATAGAGGAAGCCGATCTCCGACAGAAGCGAGAACCGCTGTGTCAGCGGCATGTCGGTGCTGCCACCACGGGCAATCGCCAGGCGCAGGTAGTGCAGCGACAGACCACGCAGCCCCAGTTCCGTGTAGCAGAATGACGAATAGATATCGGTCGTGAAATCACCGCCAAGATCACGCGCAATCTGGAATGCACGCAATGCCTGTCTGCAATTGCCTGATTCCCGCAGGTGACCTGCTCCCCCGAAAACTGGTCCATGCTGAATGAGCGAGTCCGGCTAATCTGAACTCCACGGGAGGAGGAAGAGATGAGCCGGAAGAGATATACGCCTGAGCAGATCATTGGCTTTCTGCGGGAGGCCGAGGATCGA
>CALIUG010000041.1 GCA_938048755.1 uncultured Alphaproteobacteria bacterium | reverse complement strand
TGGAAGATCATCGAGATGCGCTCGCCACGCAGACCCTGTAGGTCGGACCGGCCCATCTTCATGACATCGTCGCCCTGGAAGATGATCTCGGACTGGGCGTCGACCTCCGCATTGGGTGCCAGAAGGCGCAGCATGGAATTGATCAGGGTTGACTTGCCGCAGCCGGATTCGCCCACAATGCCGACGATCTTGTTCTGCGGTACGGAAATATCGATATGCCGCAGCGCGCGCAGCGAACCACGCGACGTGTTGAAGCTGACCGAGAGATCCCGGACATCGAGAACGTGATCGTTGCCGGTGTTGCTCATCGATCCTTCTTCAGCTTGGGATCGAACACGTCACGCAGCGATTCACCCAGGAACGTGAAGCCAAGCGTGGTGAGGATCAGGGGAATGCCGCCGGCAATCACCAGCCAGGGCGTGTTGCGGATGAAACCGTAACCGTCGTTCAGGATCGAACCCCAGGACGGCGTTGGCGGTTTCACGCCCAGACCAAGGAACGAGAGGCCCGCCTCGATGGTGATCACAACCGGAATATCCATGCTGCACAGGATCAGCAGGGGTGCGATCAGGTTAGGCAGCAGGTGCGAAACCATGATCCTTATGGTCCCCGCACCCAGGGAGCGTTCCGCCAGAATGAATTCGTTGTTTTTCAGCGACAGGGTCGAGTTTCGCGCGATGCGCGCGTAGCCCGGCGTGGTGGTCATGACGACCACGCCAATGATCGTCTCCAGGCTGGGCCCCACCACGGTGATGACCGCCAGCGCGAACATGATGACCGGAAAGGCGCGCACGGAATCGAAGATGAGGAGCAGGAGATTGTCGAGCCAGCGCGGCCCGTAGCCTGCCAGCATGCCCAGAGCAAGACCCAGAACCAGCGACGTACCGATGGAGACCAGCGCGACATAAAGGGCAATCTGCCCGCCGTGGAGAATGCGGCTGAACGTGTCACGGCCCAGATTGTCGGTTCCCAGAAGATGGGCCCAGGAAGGGCTGGCCAGACGGTTTTTGACGTCGAGCGCCTTGTAATCATAGGGCGAGAAGAAATCGGCGCCGACCGCCGAGATCACGATCAGAGCGACCAGGGACAGGCCAAAGGCGCCCAAGGGATTGCGTAGCAACTGCCAGAGCCAGGCAAGGCGCGGTTCGCGTTTGATCGGGGCATCGGCCCCTGCGGTATCTTCCGGCGTGATTGTTGTCATGTCAGAAACCCTGCCGCACACGTGGATCGAGCCAGGCTGCGATCAGGTCGGAGATAAGCGTGGAAAGTGCAAACAGCATGGTTGTCACCAGAACGCCGCCCATCACGATGGGGTAGTTCCGGGTGTTCACGGCATCCACAACCATCTTGCCCACGCCGGGGCGTGCAAAGATGATCTCTGCAAACACGGCACCGGAAATCAGGCTGCCCACGCCGACGCCCAGCAGGGCCACGGTGGGAAGGATGGCCAGTTTGAGGGCATAGATATAGGTGATGCGCCGTGTCGGCAGGCCATAGGCCCGCGCCATACGGATGTGGTTCTCGCCCATCACTTCGAGCATCGACGTGCGCACAAACCGTGCGAGGTAGCCGACCCAGCCCAGACCGACAGCCAGGCTGGGCAGGATCAGATGGGATATCTGGTCGCCCAGATTCCCCGGCTCACCAGCGCCGATTGCCGGGAACCAGCGGAGCTCAACGGCGAACAGCAGGAGCAGATAAAGGCCGACAATGAACGACGGGATCGCGATGCAGCCCACGGAGATGACGGCGGTGAACTTGTCGAGCAGGCTGTTGCGGTGCACGGCCGAGAAACAGCCCAGGGGAATGCCGATCAGCATCGACCAGCCAAGCCCGACCAGCGCCAGTGCCAGTGTGTGGGGCAGCTGTTCGCTGATCATCTGCGTCACGGGCCGTTTGGACCAGACGTCAACGCCAAGGTCGCCGGTCACCACATTGCCCAGGAACTTGAAGTACTGAATGAAAAATGGTTGGTCGAGACCCATCAGAGCCTTGAACTCAGCGCGCATCTCCGGCGTGGCGCGAGGACCAAGAGCAATACCGGCGGGGTCGCCAGGCACCATGTGGATGGCCGACAGCAGCAGAAGCATCGCCACACAGACGATGAGAATGGCCAGCCCGAGGCGTTTGAGAGTGTAGAGCAACATGGTGCGCTATCGGGCGATGGATCGCCCGCCAAGTCAACCTCTTAAATGCGCGAAACTGCTATGTTTTCCTCAGTTGAGATCGCGTGGGATGGTCTCGTCCCAGGTTTTGCCGAAAACGCGCCGCTCATTCTCGAAGGCTTCGCAATCTGCCCAGAACAGCCAGTCGTCCCGCGTGCAGGCAAGGGTCGAGCGGGTCTGGGTGCGGATGAAGAAATTCTCGGACGGCCGTTGGAACCGGTAGGTCCATGCAATCTCGATCCGTGCGGATTCCGGATCGCCCTCGCTGATCGAGAAACGTTGCTCGACCCGTGAGCCGAACTCCCAATCCGTGGCGGGATCGCGGGTCAATCCGCTGTCGTTGACGACGATGACGGCGGCATCGCCCGTTGTATCGTCATGCTCCACGCGGCGCTGATAGTCGCCGGGTTCCAAGGTGACGGTCTCCCAGGGTTCGGAGCTTTCAGGCGGGCCGAAAGCGGGAAGTGACGCGTCACTGTCGCGTGGCGCGCGCAAGGGCAGGGCAAGCGTGCTGGAGCCGGTCGCCAGGGTCACGGTAACGGGCTCGGGCGATGGCCAGAACAGTGGCCACATGGCGTTGGAGAGGGCAATGCGGATGCGATGCCCGGCGGGAACGTTCTCGGCCATGTCGTTGAGCTGGATGCGCACGCGATAGGTCTTTCCGGGCTCCAGTGGTTCGGGAAACTCGTGGCTGTCGCGGTGGGTGAGATTCAGCACGCCATAGGTCATGCGTGTGGCGGAACCATCAGGCGCCACGTCGGACAGGCGGGCGGCAACAAAGGCGTTGGGCTTGTCGGCGGAGACGTCTAGCTCCAGGACCGGTGCGCCCAGGATTTCGACGGCTTCGTCCAGCGGCGTTGTCTCGAACACGATCGAACAACCGTCGTCCTCGCGCTGGTCAGCCGGGCAATCGGGCACCAGACCATAGCCGCACCATTCACCCTGGCGCATGCCCATGGTCATGGGTGAGTGGATGGCTTCGGTGCCGGTTTCGCCCGGGGTTGTGTCCAGCGTTCCACCGGAATTGAGATGCATGACCTCTGACCTGACACCTTCTGACGGCCAGGAGGGTTCGGCCACCCAGCGGCCGTCGCGGTGGCCATACCAGAAGGCGGGACGGACACTCTCCTGCATCCAGACACGATACATCGGCTCGTCCATGACCCCGGTGTCGATGTCCTTCAGCCAGTGATCCCACCAGCGCAGCGTGTCCTGCAGGAAACCGATGCGTGGTCCCGGCGTGGCAAAATGCGGGTACTTGTGGGCCCAGGGTCCGATGAGACCCTTTCGCGGGCATGACAGCCCTTCGAGCATGCGGGGAATGGCGTTGGAGTAGCCATCGGCCCAGCCGCCGACGGCATAGACCGCCGCTTCGATGTCGTCATAGTTCTCGATGACCGATCCGTGTTTCCACTGTTCGTCACGGCGCTGATGATGGAGCCACTTCATGACCCAGGGATCGTTGGCCTCCAGGCGCTCCATCCACAGCTCGCGCCAGTTCTCGACCAGCGCGGGATCCGGCGGGCGTGTGTTCATGCCCAGCATGGTGGCACCCCAGGACATGGTGTCGTTCACCATGATGCCACCCATGTAGTGGATGTCGTCATGGTAACGGTCGTCGGTCGAGGCGATGGTGACGATGGCTTTGAGCTCAGGAGGCTTGCGTGCTGCGACCTGGAGGCCGTTGAAGCCACCCCAGGAGATTCCGATCATGCCGCACTTGCCGGTGCACCAGGGCTGATCTG
>CALIUG010000040.1 GCA_938048755.1 uncultured Alphaproteobacteria bacterium | reverse complement strand
CAACCATGACGAAATCGGCGCCTGCCGCGGCTGCGAGCGGGATGGCGGCGGAATCGATGTTTCCATAGGCTACACAGGGCAGTTCCATGGTCTCCTGCCACCAGGCGAGGGTCTCGCCGACATGCGCGCTCCAGGGGCCGAAGGCAACATAGTCGGCGCCGTCTTCACCCGCGACCATGGCTTCATGGCGCAGGCCGCTGCATCCCGCACCCAGGATGGCGTCATCGGGCAATGCCTGGCGCAGGCCCGAAACCCGGTCTTCCGTGTGGATGCCGTCCGCGCCGGTCCGGGCGACAAGATGGGCGTGATCCCGCAGCAGGAAGGCGACATCGCGCGATTGCACAAGGGGGACCAGCACCTCGCAGGCCCTCAGCCAGGTCGCGTCATCTTCCTGATCCAGCGCAAGCTGAAAACAGGCTATATCGCCGGAATCGAGTGCCGCCGCGAGGGTTTCACCGAATGTGCCGGGATCAAGCGCTGGGGGCGAAACGAGGTAGAGGTGGCAGGCCGCCTCCTGTTGTTGCCCGGACGACAGGGGCTATTCCTTGCCCTGATAGATCTTGATGATGCGGTCCAGCATGGCATGGGCGTCTTCGGGCTGACGCTGGAACGTGTTGCGCCCGATGATCGAACCCGTTGCGCCACCGGCTGCAATCTCGCGAATTTCGGCAAAGACGCCGTCGAGATCCTTGGCGGCGCCACCCGAGAACACCACGATCCGACGGCCGTTGAAGGCTGCCTGCATGACATGTTCGATGCGGGCTTTCAGGCTGGAAATGTCGATGCCTTCGCTCTCGTAGACCTTCTTGGCTTCGGGCTGTTCGATGAAGTCCGTAGGCGGCTTGACCTTGATGATGTTGGCGCCAAGCTGTGCGGCCATGTGAGCGGCATAGGCAGTGATGTCGACGGCGGTTTCGCCTTCCTTGGAAAGGTTGCCGCCACGCGGATAGGACCAGACCACGGTGGCGATGCCGCAGGACTTGGCTTCCAGGGACATCTCGCGGACCTCTTCGATCATCTCGAACTGGTATTCCGAGCTGGGATAGATCGTGAAGCCGATGGCCGAGCAGCCCAGACGCAATGCGTCCTGGACCGAAGCGGTGATCGCCTGATCCTTTTCGGTGGCAAGGCTGTTGGAATTGTTGGCCTTGAGGATCAGCGGGATCGCCCCGGCAAAGGTGTCGGCACCGGCTTCCAGAAAGCCCAGGGGCGCGGCATAGGCGTTGAGACCGGCATCAATCGCAAGCTGGAAATGATAGTGCGGGTCGTAGGCTGGCGCATTCTTGGCAAAGCTGCGCGCGGGGCCGTGTTCCCAGCCCTGATCAACCGGCAGGATGACCATGCGGCCGGAACCGCCCAGGCGGCCATGCATCAGGATGCGGGCCAGATTGGCCTTCACGCCCGGCGTCTCGCCTTCGTACCAGGACAACATCTGTTTCACGCGGCGGGTGATCTTCATGGTCTGTCATTCCCTTATGGGTCAAGCATCGCTTTGGCGATGTGCTTATCTTGAACAGGGATTGCGATCAATTGGATGCGACGGCCGAGAATGCCCATTATTGGCTTTGATCCACAGCCAGACGGGCCGGTGTTTCCAGATCCGGCGGCAATTCTGCATGGAATCGCGCGCCGGCGGCTTTGGTCATCTGAGCAATGCGCTTCGTGGTTTCAGGTGTCCCCGAGAGGTGGATATCTTTCCAGCCCAGGCGCAGGGCGAGTATGGCGAAACCGGCGTCGGGTCCGCAATCGATGAGCGCGCGGGCCGTTGTGCCGTCACAGCCTGCCTGGCGCATCATTTCCAGGAGATAGCCCGGTCCCAGACGTGCGCAAGCGCCCGGCTCGGTCACAAGCAGGAGAGTCCGGCCCTGGCGTCGTGCTGCGGCCACGGCGGCGCGGGCTTCGGCAAGATGGCTGACGATCAAATTCATTTCATTTAAGAAAGTTATTGCTTTTTAATTCTTGGGTTGCGATGATTTCCACATCATTTGTGGGGAGAATGCCATGTTGTCTTGTCAGCACCACTATCTGCCATATGGCGAAGCGGCCCTGGGTCCCAACATCGTGATTGATGGCGGGCGTAACGACAATACGGTGTTGTCGCTGTCGCACTGGCCCAAGAGCGGCACGCCCTGGGCGCTGAAGGCTGACACCTCCGTGGGCATCGTTTTCAACTATCTCGAGTCTCCCGACTGGCATCGTGATGTCCCTGCCGTGACAAACGATCATTTCGACGAAGATGGCCTGATCGGGCTGTTCTGCATGATCGAGCCCGCGTTCGCCCTGAAGAACAAGACACTTCTGATCGATGCCTCCCGAGCGGGAGACTTTGGTACCTATGAGGATCGGCGTGCGGCCCGTCTGGCATTTGCTATCTCGAGGCTTGTTGATCCGGCGCTTTCCCCCTGGAACCCTGATGTCATCGGGCCCGACTCCTTCAACGACTACCCGCGCTATTGCGCGACGGTCTACACTAGGCTGCTCGAGATTATGGCATGATCGATGACATTAAGGCCCATGAAGATCTCTGGGCAGACGAGGATGCGCTGTTGACGGCCAGCGAGAAGGCCTTGGAGACCGGCGAGGCAACGATTGAGGAGGTTGGGGGATGTCGACCTTGCCATCGTTCGTGTGCCTGCGGATTGGCCGGAGCGTCCGGCACATCGTTTCACCCAGTATCGTGAGGTCGCGATCCATCCCATGGCGGTCCACAACAGGACGCGCTGCAACCGGATCGTGACGCTGTGTGGCGATCGCCTGCGTTTCGATTATCGCTATGAAAGCTGGGTCCAGGTGGTCCATGACCGCCCACCGCTGCGTGTGGACCTGGCACCTCTTGCCGATGTCCTGACACGGGCCGAGGATGGCAAGAGGACCTGGCATGCAGAGACGGTGGATCAACTCACACCGAGCTTGACACCGGAAGGCGGCACAAGCGGACTGGACCACGACCGGTTTGTCGCTCTGGTGGGTTCGGCCCTGCGTGAAGGCGCGCCTGCATGGGATCCCTACGACCCCGTACCCTGACCGGTCCGCTTCCTGTAGCGTGGCCCCGTTGAGGAGACGAGGCAGGCCATGACCACGGTTCTGAATTCCAGATTTGATCTGACGCTTGATACCGTGCTGGCGGTGGCCTGGCGCGGTGATGACGTTCGGGTGGGCAGCGAAGCCCTTGCCATGATCGGAGAGCGCAGGCGGGCGTTTCTCGACTATGTCGAAAACGATCCCGACGCCTCGGTTTATGGCGTGAACCAGGGTCAGGGCGAGATGATCGGGCTGGCCATGAATGCCGAGGAGCGACAGCGTCTGGCCCGCATGAAGCCCCTGGCGGCGGCGGTGCCCTTTGGCGAGCCCTATCCGGTGCGGGTGGTGCGCACCATGATGCTGGCGCGGTTTGCCAATCTGATGGAAGGCCATGGCATGGGCACGCCGCGACTGGCCGAGGAAATCGCAGGCCTGCTGAACGCGCGCAGCCATCCGGTTGTCGGCCAGCAGGGTCAGGGCGGGCCGGGTGAAATTCTGGCGCTCTACACGTTGTTTGCCGACCTCTCCAAAAAACTGGACCTGGAACCGGGCGAACGTGGCGCGCTGATCAACGGCTCGCCGGGGGCCTCCGCCCTTCTGGCCGACGCCGCGCTGGTCGCGGAACGGCGTCTGAGCGTGACCATGAAGGTCTTGGCGTTGGCCGTCGTGGCCTTCAATGCCCCGATGGAGCATTACGAAACCCTCGTCGGTGACCTGCTGGGCGGCAGGCACAACCGCACCGCGTTCTCCGGCCTCGCGCGGCTTCTGGACGGCATGGCCGATCTGGCGCCACCGCGCGCGTATCAGGCCCCGGTGAGTTACCGGATCGTGCCCCATGTCTTGGGCCAGGCCAAACATGCCGTGGCAACGGCGCATGATCTTGCAGCTGAGGCCATGGCGTCGGTCACCCACAATCCGATCTATGTGATGCCCGATGAAAGACACCCCCACGGGCGCTGCCTCAGCACCGGCGGCTATCATAACGCACTTGCCGCACCGGCCATGGATGCGGTTTCTGGCACCTGGGCCGACCTCTGCCTGATCTGCCAGCGTCTTTGTGTCGGGCTGCTGAACGGGCGTGCCTCGGGATATCCCGATTTTCTGCTTTCCGGACGCAAGGTGGGCGAGGTCGACGGACACGGTGCGGTTGGTTATCTGCCCATGGCAATTGTCGGCTACATGGAAGAAGCGCGCAGCGCTGCGAGCCGCACGTTCATCCCTGCCGCCGATGCCAGTGTGTTCGGACAGGACGACGTGACGGCGCCGGCCTTTCTGGCATGGCCCAAGACCATGAAGTCGGGTGCCTGTCTGGATGCCTGCCTGGCGATTCTGGCTGTTGCATCCTCGCAGGCCCTGTTCGTGACGGGACGTGATCGTGTGCCTGAAGCTCTGATGTCGCTTCTTGCCGATGTCCGGCGCATCGTGCCGCCGATTACCGATGACCGCGTGCTGGGCCCTGAACTGGGACGGCTGGCCGATCATCTGACTGCCGAGATCCTGGCCGAGGATTGTGTTGAGGAGAACAAGGCATGACAGAACATCACCCGCAATCCATGCGCGCATTCCTGGAGTCCATAGAGAATGTCACCCGGATTGACGAACCGGTGGACCCGGCCTTCGAGATTGCGGCCTGCCTCAGCCACCTTGATGGCGGACCACCGGTCGTGTTCGAGAAGGTGATCGGTCACGAACTGCGGGTGACAGGCAACCATGTGACCACGCTGGACGCCGTGGCTTCGGCGCTGGCGACCGACAGAACGGGCCTTCAGGACAAGCTGATCGCTGCGATCGGCAATCCGTTGGCGCCTGTTCCGGTCGGTGAAGGGCCGTGCCAGGAGGTCGCTACGGAAAATCCCGATCTGGCCGAGCTGCCGATTCCAAGCTTCTTCGAGTATGAAACCGGCCCCTACATCACGGCCGGCGCCATCGTTGCCCGCGATACGCTGACCGGTCGCGCCAATCTATCCATTGCCCGGCTGAAGCCGCTGGGTGGGAATCGTGCGTTCATTGGGATTGCACCCAACCATCATCTTGCGGTGTTGGCGCGGGCGGCCCGGGACCGTAGCGAGCAGCTTGAGATCGCCGTCACCATCGGCAATCATCCCGCCGTCATGGTTGCGGCCTGCCTTTATCTGGGGCTTGGCGACGACGAACTGGCCGTGGCGGGTGCGCTGTTGGGTTCCCCCATTGAAGTGGTGCCGTGCCAGACCGTTGACCTCAAGGTACCTGCCCAGTGCGAGCTTGTTCTGGAAGGCATTCTCGATCCCGACGAGATGATCGAGGAAGGCCCGGTGAGCGAATTCCACGGCATGTATGAGCGTTATGGCGCTGGTTATGTCGTGACCTTCCGCGCGATGACGCGGCGCAGGGATGCGATCTATCAGGCCGTGCTGCCGGGTTATGCCGGGGAGCACATCTATCTGGGCGCAGTGGCGATTGCCGCCGGGCTGGCGCGCAGCCTGAAGGGCAAGGTGCCGTCCCTGGTAGAGGTGGCCGTGACCCACGGTGGGGCGGGGCGCCTGCATGCCGTGATCAATCTGAAGGAGCCCAGGCCTGGCGCCGCCAGAAAGGCGATTTTTGCCGTTTGGGGAGCGGTCAACCTGATCAAGCAGGTAACGGTCGTGGAGGGCGAGGTCGATCCCTGGGATGGGGTTGCCGTGGAGCACGCGGTTGCCAACCACATGCGCCCGGATCGCGACCTGATCGTGGTGCCGGGCGTGCAGGCAGACCGTTCGGAACCGCTGGAACAGGGTGGTGTGATTTCCAAGCTTGGCGTGGATGCAACGCGCCATGACGGAGATCGTGCCGACTGGACGCCCGCGCAACCGCCAGCTGACGTCATGGAGCGGATACGCGACCTGCTCAAGCGATAAGAAAATCGCGAAGAGGATGGTCGCTCACAACTCCTGTGTCACCCCGGACGGCCTGAAAGGACGATCCGGGGCCTCGAGCGTTCGGCGCTTGCCTATCGAGGTCCCGGCTCGCGCTCGCGTGGCTCACTTGGCCGGGATGACACTATCTCGTTTCCAGCGCGGCGACGCCGGGCAGGGTCTTGCCCTCGAGCCATTCGAGGAACGCGCCGCCGGCGGTCGAGACATAGGTGAAGCGCTCCAGGGCGCCGGCATGGGCCAGCGCGGCGACGGTGTCGCCACCACCGGCGACGGACAGCAGAGAGCCCGAAGCGGTGAGATCGGCAGCAGTACGGGCAACGGTGTTGGTGCCGCCGTCAAACCCTTCCAGTTCAAAGGCGCCCATGGGGCCGTTCCACACCAGCGTGCGGCAATCGGCGAGGCGTCGGGCAAGGTCTGCAGCGCTGGCAGGCCCGACATCCAGGATCATCTTGTCGGCGGGGACCGCATGGACACTGACTACCTCGGAGGGAGCGCCTGACGCGAATTCCGCGGCGACCACGGCATCGGTCGGAAGCGCGATGGCGCAACCCGCGGCTTCGGCCTTCTGCATGATGTCACGAGCGGTATCGGTCATGTCGTGTTCGCACAGGGAAGCACCAACCTCGATGCCTTGTGCGGCCAGGAAGGTGTTGGCCATCCCGCCACCGATGGCGAGCAGATCGACACGGCTCACCAGGTTGCCCAGAAGGTCAAGCTTGGTGGAGACCTTGGCCCCCCCAACGACTGCCGCGACCGGGCGTTCGGGGCTGCCCAGGGCGCGGCCCAGAGCTTCAAGCTCCTGCTGCATCAGGCGGCCGGCAGCAGCGGGCAAGCGCTCGGCCAGGCCCACAACCGAGGCGTGGGCGCGATGCGCGGCAGAAAAGGCGTCGTTGATAAAGATGTCGCCATGGCCGGCCAGAGCATCGGCAAAGGCCGGGTCGTTGCCTTCCTCACCAGCGTCAAACCGCAGGTTTTCCAGCATGGCGATGTCGCCATCGTTCAAGGCAGCGACGGTTTCGGCGGCTGAACTTCCCGTGCAGTCGGAGGCAAAGGCAATGGGGCGTCCCAAAGTCTCGGCGACGGCAGCTGCGACCGGCGCAAGGGACATCTCGGGCACGACCTTGCCCTTGGGCCTGCCGAAGTGGCAGAGGATGAGGACCCGTGCACCGGCATCCGCAAGCTCCCGCACCGTGGGCATGGCCCGTTCGATGCGAGTCGTGTCGGTGACCCGTCCATCTTTCATCGGCACGTTGAGGTCGAGGCGGACAAGCACACGCTTGCCGGAGACCTGGAGATCATCGAGCGAGCGGAATTTGGTCATCGGCGTGGTTCCTGGAGCTTGAATAAACCCGTGTCACCCCGGACAAGGCGCTTTGCGCCGCCGATCCGGGGCCTCGAGAGTTCAGCGGCTGCCTGTCGAGGTCCCGGCTCTCCCGTTGGTCGGCCGGGATGACACGAAAAAACTAGCGACTTGGCGTCAAAGGAGCTTTCCCAGCGCGACGGCGGTGTCGCTCATGCGGTTGGAGAAACCCCACTCGTTGTCGTACCAGGCCAGCACACGCACGAGGCGCTTGTCGATCACCTTGGTCTGACCGACATCGAAGGTCGAGCTTGCCGGGTTGTGGTTGAAGTCGATGGAGACCAACGGTTCGTCGTTGATCGCCAGAACACCCTTCAGCTTGCCCTTCGAGGCCTTGATCATGGCCTCGTTGATGGCTTCCGCAGTGGTGTCCTTCTTGGCCTCGATCTTGAAGTCGATGAGGCTGACATTGGGCGTGGGCACGCGGATCGAGGTGCCGTCGAGCTTGCCATCCAGCTGCGGCAGAACGAGGCCCACGGCCTTGGCTGCACCGGTCGAGGTCGGGATCATGGAGACCGAGGCGGCCCGGGCACGATGGGGATCGCTGTGGAGCGTATCGACCGTGCGCTGGTCGCCCGTGAAGGCGTGGATGGTGGTCATGAAGCCGTGCTTGATGCCGACCGTCTGATCGAGAACGGCGGCCACGGGAGCCAGGCAGTTGGTCGTGCACGAAGCATTGGAGATGACCGTGTGGCTCTTGCGCATCTTGTTGTGGTTGATGCCGTAAACCACGGTGATGTCGGCGCCCGAAGCGGGGGCTGAAACCAGGACCTTCTTGGCGCCGGCTGCGAGGTGGGCGGAGGCCTTGTCCTTGGATGCAAAGATGCCGGTGCATTCCATGACGATGTCGACGCCCAGATCGCCCCAGGGCAGATCGGCGGGGTTGCGTTCGGCCAGAACCCGCACGCTCTTCGTTCCGACCTTGATGGTGTTTTTGGTCGAGCTGACCTTGCCGGGATAGGCGCCGTGGACCGAATCGTATTTCAGCAGGCGGGCATTGGCCTCTGCCGATCCAAGATCGTTGATGGCGACGAACTCGAGATCCTTGCGGCCCGATTCCATGGCTGCACGAAACACAAGGCGGCCGATGCGGCCAAAACCGTTGATGCCGACACGAAGGGTCATGGTGTTCTCCTGTGCGCGCTTGGCGCCTCTGTCTGTTGCGACTGGTGGCGCTTTCCTAACGATGGTGTGTCAGGTGGTCAACGCCGTGTGGTGCATAGCGGCTATTGAATGCCGCCATAACTGTCGATGATTTCCCCGTAGCGGCCCGACTCCTTCATTGCGGTCAGTGCGACGTCGAAGGCGTCACGAATGTGATGATCCTGGAATGCCACGTGATAGGGCGTGGGCGGGAAGATGTCGTGATAGGTGACGGCCTGATCGGCATCGCTTGCCGCGGTGACGCGGGGATCGTCGGTGTACCAGTTGAAGATGTTGATGTCGGCAACCGCGACGTCGAAATCGCCCGTGAACAGACCGAGATTCTGCAGGTATTGCTCGGGCACTTCGCTGTAGACCGTGCTGGATTCCACGGTTGCCCTATAGGGATCGGGGAGATAGCTGCGGGCATTCTGGAACGCGATGACCGATTTGCCGGCGAGATCGCCGATTGCATCAATCTCCATCGCCCGAGACGCAAGGGTCATGGCCTGGTTGTGATAGATGATGTGTACCTGCGACAGCGTGGCCGAGACGTGGAGATCGCCGGGATAGGTCATGGCGACGTCGACCTTCTGGTCCGACATGGCACCCAAAACATCGCCGAAATCCATGAATACTGGGACCAGTTCGTATCCGGCATCGGCGAGTGCTTCGCGCACGATGTCGTATTCCATGCCCCGCCGTTCGTCGGCGATGACATAGGGCGGGAGCGAAAGCCCGACAGCGACATTGAGCGGTTTCAGGTCATCGCCGGAAACCGCACCGGGGGCAAACAAGACGGCAACGAGCAGCAGTAGGCGACGTAGTTTGCTGATCACGGAACGCTCCTGATCGTTTGAGTCAGATCATCCTGACTCATAACACAGACCTCAGAGACGTTCGCGCACGGCTGACGCCACTGCCTCGGCGGTGATGCCGAAGTGTTCGTAGAGCTCCTTGTAGGGACCGGAAGCGCCGAAGCTGGTCATGCCGACCACGCCGCCGTTGTCGCCGACCATGCCGGACCAGCCGAAGGTCGAGGCTGCTTCGACCGCGACCAGAGCCTTGGAACGATCGAGCACGCTGTTGCGGTAGCTTTCGTCCTGGGCTGCGAAATGTTCCCAGCTAGGGGCCGAAACAACCCGGGTGCCGATGCCTTCGGATTGAAGGGCATCGCGGGCCCCAAGGGCAATCTCGATTTCCGAGCCCGAGGCAACGATGGTTGCCTGATGATCGCCATCGGCTTCGCGCAGAACATAGGCGCCGCGGCCGCACAGGTTGGTGTCGCTGGCTTGTGTACGGACCTGCGGCAGATTCTGGCGCGTCAATGCGATGACGGACGGCGTCGTCTGCGTGCGCAAAGCCAGTTCCCAGCATTCGGCCGTTTCGACCGTGTCGGCCGGGCGGAAGACATTGAGGTTGGGGATGACGCGCAGCGCGGCAAGATGCTCGACCGGCTGATGCGTAGGCCCGTCCTCGCCCAGACCGATGGAGTCGTGGGTCATGACATAGATGACCCGAATGCCCATCAGGGCCGCCAGGCGGATCGAGGGGCGGCAATAGTCGGTGAAGACCAGGAAGGTGCCGCCGAAGGGAATGACGCCGCCATGGAGCGCCATGCCGGTCATGGCTGCGGTCATGCCGTGCTCGCGCACACCGTAACGCATGTAGGAACCGGAAAAGTCGCCCGGTGCAATATCCTTCATGGGCTTGGTGCGGGTGTTGTTGGACCCGGTGAGATCAGCCGAACCGCCGATCATCTCGGGCAGTGCCGATGTGAGCGCTTCCAGCGCCAGTTCGCTCGCCTTGCGTGTGGCGACGGTCTGGGGTTCGGCGATCAGCGCGGCGATATGTTCGGCTGTCGCCTTGCTGGCTTCGGCAGAAACGTCACCGGACATGCGGCGGTCCCATTCGGCGCGATCTGCGCTGTCCATGGCATCCAATCCTGCCTGCCATGCCTCGCGCGCTGCCGCGCCGCGGCTTCCGGCACCGCGCCATGCATCGAGAATGTCGGAGGGAACGTGGAAGGGCTTGTGCGGCCAGTCGAGCTCCTGACGGACCAAGGCAATCTCGTCATCGCCCAGCGGGTTGCCGTGGGTGGCAGATGTGCCCTGCTTGTTGGGGGAGCCAAAGCCGATCACGGTCTTGCAGGCAATCAGGGTCGGGCGGTCGGACTTGTGGGCACGTTCGATCGCAGCGGCGATGGCATCGGCGTCGTGGCCGTCGATTCGTTCTGCGGCCCAGCCATAGGCCTCGAAGCGCTTGAGGGTGTCGTCGGATTCCGCAAGGGAGGTCGGGCCGTCGATCGAGATGCCGTTGTCATCGAAGAGCACGATCAGACGGTTGAGCTTGAGATGTCCGGCGAGCGAGGCGGCTTCGTGGCTGACACCTTCCATGAGGCAGCCGTCACCGGCGATGACATAGGTGTGGTGATCGACCACGCCACCGAAGCGGGCTTCAAGGATACGTTCAGCCAGCGCCATGCCGACGGCATTGGCAATGCCCTGACCCAGCGGGCCGGTGGTGGTTTCGATGCCTGAAGCGTGGCCGTATTCGGGATGGCCTGCAGTGCGGCGGCCGGTCTGGCGGAAGTTCTTCACTTCATCCAGCGTCATATCGGCATAGCCGGTGAGGTGGAGCAGGGAATAGAGCAGCATGGAGCCGTGCCCTGCCGACAGGACAAAGCGGTCGCGATCCGGCCAGTCGGGGTCGGCAGCGTCGAACTTGAGATACCGGCCGAACAGGACCGTGGCGACATCGGCCATGCCCATGGGCATGCCTGGATGCCCGCTCTTTGCCGCCTGAACGGCGTCCATGGAGAGGGCGCGAATGGCATTGGCCATCGCGCGTTCGCTAACCTGGCCCGTCGCGCTGTCGTTCACGTGCATGATCTCCGCTGGAGGGGACAAAACGTCCCTGATCGATCCGCGCGCACCTTGGCTTTGTGGCCTTGGAGCGTCAACTGCGATATGGCCTCAGGGAGGCGCTGAATCCCGAGTTGTCCAGAGTCGCTTTATCCCGGCTTGATAAGCCGTTATCTTGGGAACCTGCGACAACGTGTTGATCCAAGGCAGACAATGAGCAGTGAAGACGCAGCCATCGCGAAGCTGGACCAGGCCATCACGCGCCTGGAGACAGTTCTGAGCAATCTTCCAGACCAGGGAAGCAGTGACGCATCCCGGGAACTGGAGGGCGAGAACCAGCGTCTGAACGAAGCGCTGCAGGCTGCCGAAAAGAAGCGCCAGGATCTTGAAGGCCGAGTCGATGAGGTCGGCGGACGCCTGGATGCCGTCATCGGCGAGCTAAAAGCGGTCCTGGAGGGTTAGGCGATGGCGCAGGTCACAGTGCAGATCAACGGGCGCAATTATCAGGTCGCCTGCGGTGATGGCGAGCAGGAACGGATTTCCGGTCTGGCCGCCTTTGTCGACGGCAAGGTGCAGGAACTGGTCGGCAGCCTGGGCAATATCGGCGACCAGCGTCTGCTGGTGATGGCCAGCCTGCTGCTTGCCGACGAGTTGTGGGAGCAGCGTGAAGGTGGAGCGCCGCCCAAACCGTCCAACGGTGAGACCAAGAGTGCTGCAGCAATCGAAGCGCTGGCAGACCGGCTGGATCAGATTGCCAGCCGTCTTGAAGCGTGACGGTGCGTTTGCCGCAGCGATTTCACCCACACCCGAAATGGTCTATGAATAAGCGTGGGGCGGAAGTCTGCCCAACGCGTCAGCCGCATAATTCCCTGGGGCCGATGCACATCACTAGGGAGCTGTCCCTGTCGGGGGTTTGCCCTCGTTATACGGCGCCCACCTGCGAAAGCGGGTCACGGTGGAATGTGAACCGGTTGACGGTCACGGTGGTGCCGCCCCACAACGTCTTCCCATGACGATCAGCGACGACAAGGCGCAACTGCGCACCACGAGCCTTGAGCGGCGCAAGGCTCTGCACGCGGCCCACCCCCAGGCTGGTGAAATGGCCTGTGACCAGTTTCTCAATACCATCGGGTTTCCCGATGACGCCGTGGTCTCGGCCTATCTGCCGGTCAAGGACGAGTTCGATGTGCTCCCCTTTGTCGAGGTGGCCGATCTGTTTGGCCACGAAATCGGCATGCCTGTTGTGGCAGCCAAGGCCAAACCCCTGACGTTCCTGCGATGGACACCAGAAACGGAACTGGTAACCGGCGCCATGGGTATCCCGACACCCCCGCTCGATGCGCCCGTCGTGATGCCTGATCTTCTGCTGGTGCCCATGATGGCCTTTGACGATGACGGTTTCCGGTTGGGCTATGGCGGAGGATTCTATGACCGGACCCTGGCTGACCTGCGCAAGCGCAACCCCCACACCCTGGCCGTGGGTGTCTGTTTCTCGGGCCTGAAGGTCGACCATGTGCCCCATGACGAACATGATGCGCGTCTTGACTGGATTGTCACAGAACGTGGTGCCTGGAAAATCTGAACGCCGAACTGGAGAGATCAGTCATGATGATTGACCGAAACAACGAAACCCGCGTGATCACGGATTTTCCGCACAAGGTTCGCGAGGTCGAACATGTCTGGGTTCCCATGTCGGACGGCACGCGTCTGTCGGCACGCATCTGGATGCCGCAGGATGCCGAGACCAATCCTGTTCCGGCAATCCTGGAATACATTCCCTATCGCAAGCGTGACGGCACGCGGGCCTGGGATGATCCGCGTCACCATTATTGGGCCGGGCATGGTTACGCCTGCATCCGTCTCGACATTCGCGGCACCGGCGAATCCGAAGGCCTGATCACCGACGAGTATGCCCTGCAGGAACAGGACGATGCGGTCGAGGCAATTGCCTGGTTTGCCGAGCAGGCCTGGTGTGACGGCAACGTCGGCATGACCGGTATTTCATGGGGCGGATTCAACAGCCTGCAGGTTGCCGCCCGGCGACCTCCGGCGCTGAAGGCCATCATCACCCATTGTTCGACCGATGACCGCTACACCGATGACATCCACATCATGGGCGGCGTGCCGCTGGTGGAGAACTTCTTCTGGGGTTCGGCGTTCTTCCACATCATGGGGCGGCCCGGTGACCCGGAGATTCAGGGTGAGGGCTGGCGCAAGCAATGGATGGAGCGCATGGAAAACTGGGAGCCGGTTGTGGCAACCCAGTGGCACCAGCACGCGCGCCGCGATGCCTTCTGGAAGCACGGTTCCGTCAACGAGAACTATGACGACATCACCTGCGCGGTCTATGCCGTGGGCGGGTGGAACGATGGATACTCCAACGCCGTACCCCGGATGCTGGCCAATCTGTCATGCCCCCGGAAGGGGCTGGTCGGGCCCTGGGGACACAAGTATCCCCAGGATGCGATTCCCGGCCCGTCGATCGGGTTTCTTCAGCATGCGCTGCGCTGGTGGGATCACTGGCTCAAAGGTGCCGAGACCGGGATCATGGAAGAGCCGCAGTATCGTGTCTGGGTCGATGAACCCCAGACCCCGTCTTCGGTGCTGGCCATGTCGAAGGGGCGCTGGGTCGCTGAACCGGCCTGGCCGTCCGAGAATATCGAGCTTCGCCAGATGTTCATCAATGCAGACGGGCTGTCGGCCAAGCGCCGCCGGTCGGCAAAGCTGGACCATTGCAGTCCGTTGACGGTCGGGTCGGGAGCCGGTGTCTGGTGCCCCTATGGCCTGGGTGGCACAAGTCCCGATCTTCCGATCGATCAGCGCGAGGATGACTCCAAATCGCTAAGCTTTGACAGCGAGCCGCTGGAAGAGCGCCTGGAGATTCTGGGCGCACCGGTTGTCACCCTGCGCATGGCGATCGATCAACCCCAGGGCATGATTGCTGTGCGTCTTTGTGATGTTGCGCCTGACGGGACATCGGGTCGGGTCACCTATGGCCTGCTCAACCTTTCCCATCGCAAGAGTTCAGAAAAGCCACGGGCCATGAAACCCGGTGCCGAGGTCGACATCTCGGTCCAGCTAAACGATTGCGCCCATGCGTTCCCGGCGGGCCACCGCATTCGGATTGCCGTCTCGACCAGTTACTTCCCGGTCGCCTGGACTGCGCCCGAGCCGGTCACGATGACCCTGGTTACCGGACGCAGCAGTCTGACCCTGCCGGTTCGCGCACCGCGCGATGAAGATGCCCGACTGGCCGATTTCCCGCCGCCGGAGATGGCGGCCATGCCCGAGATGAGCGAGATCATCCCAGGTGAGGGATCACGGCATGTGGAACGCGATCTGGCAACCGGCGAGCAGGTTGTGCGGATTGTCGAGGATGGTGGTGCCTTTCATATCGAAGCGATCAACCTTGATTGCGCGGATGGCATGAACGCCGAATTCACGATTCTCGAGGGCGACCCGACCTCGGCCAGGGGTGTCTGGCGCTGGACCACCGGCCGCACACGCGATGACTGGGACATCTCCATGAACTCGCAGATGACCGTGACGGTTTCGAAAGAGGCGTTCCACATCGCGACC
>CALIUG010000039.1 GCA_938048755.1 uncultured Alphaproteobacteria bacterium | reverse complement strand
GCTGTCGGCTGCGAAGGACGCGCTGTACTCCGGGTTTACGTAGTAAAGCTGCAACATGCCCGAAAGCGTGTGTCCGGGCACGATGGCGTTGAGCGTTGCATCGGTCAGTGCGACAGAGCCTTCCGGCGACATCATGGGTTCGGGCAACAGGCGGAACCGGTTCACGATCTCCATACGATGGTTCACCTCGGCATATTCATCGCCCAGATTGTAGACATCGTAGCAGGTCAGCGTGTTGGACACGTTGTAGCAGACCTGATTTTCGAGGACTTCCCAGCCACCGGCGAAGGTTGAGCCATCCTGCTCGACACCCTTGAAGCCGCCGCCCTCGTCCACGGACTGATCGAACCAGTAGAACGTGTGATCGTCCTCGTTATAGCCAAGGCCGAAATGCTCCTGGTTGGTATAGACCTCCGAGATGGCGGCAGCATCCATCTTCTGGGCGCTTGCCGTCAGCACCTCCAGATGGGGATCGCCGAACAGCCAGACCTTGATGACCGGTCCGACCATCATGATGATCGTACCGCCGATACCTACGGCCGGAAGCAGCAAGGCACCGAAGATGGCCCAGTTGCGCTGCATTGCGCCGCGAACAGCAAGAACAGCGCAGGCCAGAGCCGCTGCGCCAAATGTGCAAAGAACGATGACACCGACAAACATGGTGGCGACGCCTACCCCCGTAAAAGTTGGGCCGGATGATCAGGTACGCCTATGCGCGCCGACTCCAGCAAACAGGGCCATAGAAAACAGTGTTGTCGGCCAAAAGGCAAATGATTGTCTGACAGATTGTTCGCGCGGGCCGGGACGGACGCTGAATCCGACGCCAATCCGGGGGCCACATTGCCGCCACAGCCACAGATTATCCTGAAACGAACGATTCGGGGCTTGCTTCGGCAACATGCCGTTGGCAAGTTTGGGTCGGGTAAACAAAGTTTGGGTCGGGTCAACAAAGTGTGGGTCGGGTAACCACATGCAGGTGGAAAACCACCGCTGATTTCAACCGATGCTTGGAGGCGTAACGTGGATAAAAAGGAACTTCTCAAAAACGAATTCATCAAGGGCAAGGTATCGCGCCGCGATTTCAATGCCGGCCTGATGGGCATGGGGCTGACGGCTGCTGCCGCGAGCACGTTCATCAGTGCAACGATCAAGGAAGCCGAGGCACAGGCGCCCAAGAAGGGCGGCCATCTTCTCGTGGCGACCCAGGATGACACGGCTGGTGGTACGATCGACCCGATCCTGATGGTCAACTGGTCGGACCTGGATCGCAATGGTCCGCTTTCAAACCGTCTGGTCGAATCGCGACCGGGTGAAGGCGAGGGCGGTCTTGTGGGTGCTCTGGCGACAGAGTGGGAATCCAATGCCGATGCCACGGAATGGTACTTCCGTCTGCGCGAGGGCGTTGAATTCCATAACGGCAAGACGATGACGGCAAACGATGTCGTGCATTCGTTCAACCGCCATCACGCTGAAGACAGCCCGTCGCCTGCGCGCGCCTACATCACTAGCGTGACCGAGTTTGCCGCTGATGGCGACAACATGCTGGTCGTCAAGCTGGATGCTCCCAATGCCGACGTTCCCTATGTCTTGAGCGAGTATCACTTCACGGTTCAGCCGGATGATCTTGAAGACTACAACACCGGCTATGTCGGTACCGGCGCCTGGAAGATCGAGGAGCTGGAATGGGGTATCGGCTCGATCTTCGTGCGTCACGAGAACTACTGGAAAGAGGACGCGCCCTACGTTGATTCGATCGAGATCTTCGGCATTCCCGATAACTCGTCACGTTTCAATGCGCTGCTTGCCGGCGAAGCCGACATCATCCGCAGTGTGGACAGCAGCTTCGTCTCTGCTCTCAATGATTCGGAAAATGCCAACCTGCTGGCAACGGCCAGTGGTTCGCACCTGACCTATCCGATGCGTGGTGACACCGCACCTTACGACAACAACGATGTCCGTCTGGCCATCAAGAACGCCGTGGACCGCGAGAAGTTCAACGAAATCGCGTTCAACGGCTTGGGAACCGTGGGCCGTGATCATCCGATTGCGCCGTTCGATCCCATGCATTGTGATGACATCCCGATGCGTGAAGCCGACCCCGACAAGGTTGCCTATCACCTCAAGCAGGCGGGCATGGAGAATGCGGAGTTCGAGCTCAATGTTTCCGACGGACTGTTCGGCGGCTCTGCGGCGGGTGAGGCTTTTGCCCAGCTGGCACGCGACAACGGCCTGAACATGACGGCCAAGGTCAATCCTTCGGATGGCTACTGGGGTTCTGTCTGGATGACCGCACCCTGGTCGGGTTCGTCCTGGGCCGGTCGCCCGGTTGCCGATATGATCTTCTCCATTGCCTACAAGGCCGGTGGCGACTGGAACGAGTCCTTCTTCGAGAACGCGCGTTTCGATGAACTTCTGCTTGCCGCGCGTGGCGAGAACAACTTCGAGCTGCGCAAGGAGATGTACTGCGAGATGCAGTGGATTCTCTACAATGAGGGCTCGCAGATCCTGCCTATCTTCACGCCCTGGCTGGATGGCAACAGCAGCCGTGTCATGGACCTCAAGGCCAATCCCTATGGTTCCATGGGTTACTGGTTCTGGGATCAGATCTGGCTTGCTGACGCCTGATCGACGCGATCAAGTCGTGGAAAAGGGGCTGGTCCATGGGACCGGCCTCTTTTTTGTTGTGCAGAAGTTGATAACTGAACTTCGTATAATTTTTACCATACGCATGCCATGAACAATTCCAACGATCTGCCACCAGTTCCTGACCTGACAATCGGCACCGGCGGCGCTCCGGCGCTGTTCGCGGCAGCCGTCGAGTCCGCTCAGGCCCAGATCGATGACGCCAACCGTCGTTTCACCCGTGTTGGCGTGGCGTTGGCCGATGCCCGCTCGAAGGCCTGGCTGGAACGGGCAGGCAATCCGTTTCTCGATGAGATCGACGCCGTGGCAAGGGCAGCGGGACGGCCGGGAGCATGGCTGCTCAACTGCTCCTACGAATGGGGTTGCACCAGCGCGGTCACGCCCGACCCCAACGGGCAGGGCATGCGCCTGCTGCGTACGCTCGACTGGCCGTTCCATGGTCTGGGCCGCGCGTTGATGGGCGCGCGCATGACCGGGCCGGCCGGCGAATGGTTCAACATCACCTGGCCCGGCTTTGCAGGCGTGCTCACCGCCAACTGTCCCCGGCGCTTTGCCGTCGCTTTCAACCAGACGCCGATGTTTGCCCGTCGCCTGGGCCCGATCCCGTTTCCCATGCCTCTGGACTGGATCCTCAACCGCATCGCCATGGGAAAGCGCAGAGCGCTGCCGCCCGCCCATTTGCTGCGTCAGGTCTGTGACGAAGCTAACGACTATGCGGAAGCAAAACGTCGTGTCTGCGAAACCCCGCTGGCGGCATCGTGTTTTGTAACCCTTGCAGGTCTGGAGCCGGGCGAAGGCTGTGTGATCGAGCGCCACCCCAACGGCGCCATCGTGCATGAGGCCCCCGCGGCCATCACCAACCATTGGCTGACCCCGGGTCTGACCGGCCATGCCCGCACCCGGGATACCCAAACACGCCTGGCCCGGATGCAGGACGTCATGACGACAGCCAGAGACCTTGATTGGGTCGTTGCGCCCATTCTGAACAGTCACACACGGCTGGCCGCCGAGATGAATCCGGCAACGGGTGAAAGTCTGGTGCAGGGTTATGAAAAGGACGGTGCGGTGACGCGCGCTACCCCATTCGCATGACAAACGCAGTTCCAAATTGGTCGCGGGATTCTCGCCTCTCCCCCGTTTCTTCGCGGGCCTGCCTT
>CALIUG010000038.1 GCA_938048755.1 uncultured Alphaproteobacteria bacterium | reverse complement strand
CGCGCCATGTACTACACCGCCCTTCTGGAAGATCAGGAGTATTCACCCCTTCGCCCCCTGATCGACTGGCTGGACTACAACGGCTTCACCATGGTGACCAAGCCTGCCAAGGAATTCACCGATTCCATGGGGCGTCGGCGGGTGAAGGGCAACATGGACATTGATCTGGCGATTGATGTTCTGGAGATGTCGGAGAATCTGGACCATGTGGTCCTGTTTTCGGGCGATGGCGACTTCCGCCCTCTGGTGGCAGCGGTCCAGCGCAAGGGCGTACGGGTCACGGTCGTCAGCTCCATGCGCACACAGCCCTCCATGATTGCCGATGAATTGCGCCGGCAGGCCGACAACTTCATCGAACTCAACGATCTCGCCAGTGAAATTGCGCGCAAACACCAGGACCGCCCCCAGCGTCCCGTCGCGGAGGACGATGACTACGACGACTATGAGGACGATGGAGACGATGGCGCCGTCGTCATCCGCCGGTGACCAGGATCGACCCAGCCCGCGATTGCCCATTGTGTTCGCGCCTGGTTGCATTTCGCGAGGACTGGCGCGCAAAGGAGCCTGACTGGTTCAACGCTCCCGTGCCGACCTTCGGTCCGCGCAGCGCACGGCTGATAATTGTCGGGTTGGCCCCCGGCCTGCGCGGCGCAAACCGCACCGGCAGACCGTTTACCGGCGATGGCGCCGGAAACCTTCTTTACCCCACGTTGCTGGAGACCGGGTTTGCCAGGGGGCAGTTCGAAGCACGACCTGATGATGGCCTGGAGCTGATCGACTGCCGCATCACCAACGCGGTCCGGTGTGTACCTCCTGAAAACAAGCCGGTCGGTGCCGAGGTCAAAGCCTGCAACCCCTTTCTGAGCGCCGAGTTCGCGGCCATGCCGAACCTCAGATATGTGCTCGCTCTGGGGGGCATTTCCCACAACGCGGTGCTGGATGCCATGAAGGTCAAACGCTCGCAGGCCAAGTTCGGCCATGCTGCCCGTCATGAGCTGGAATCAGGCGTGATCCTGATCGACAGCTACCATTGCTCGCGTCTCAACACGAACACGGGCCGCCTGACACCCAACATGTTCCGCGCCGTCTTCGAGACGATCCGCGAGGGGCTCAAGTCTTCCTAGAACGCTCTCTGGGAAGGCTGACGACAATCGCGGCCATGATCAGGGCAGCGCCAATGACGGCCGTCAGATGCATCGATTCACCGAAGACCAGCCAGCCCAAGATCAGAACCGTCACAAGTTCGCTGGATCCTGCAACTGCGGCGCGGCTGCTGCCTGTCATGCCGGTGCCGATCACGATCAGCATGGTCGCACCGATGCCGGTCACGGCTGCCATGTACAACAGCGATACCCAGCCCATGGAACTGACCGGCAACGAGAACGAACCCTCGGCAAGCAGCAGATAGACGACCGAAACAATGAGGGCAGACAGCGACAACAGGAGCAATCGCAAACCGGCATCGGTTCCTTCGGGAATGCGCCCCAGGCAAGCGAGATAGAGGGCATAGCCGGCAGGAGCGCCGAACGTGATCAGCATCAGGGGATAAAGCGAAACATCGACACCGCCCGGCGAAAGGATCAGGCCTGCCGCGAGCAGAACCATGATGATCGCAAGAACCATCCTTCGTTCGATCCTGCCCCCAAAGAAGGCGCGCGCAAACAACAGTGTAAAGGCCGGGTAGGTATAGAAGATCAGCACTGTCACCGAGGCTGGGAGGCCTGCATAGCCTTCAAACAGGAAGATGGTGCCGCCACCAATGCCCAGCCCTGCGACGAGCGAAAGCACGACACCCCGCCAGACCGGCCGACGCCAGGCAACCCAGACGGCCAGAGGCAGGGAAGCCCCCGCGTAACGCACCACCAGGGACGTTCCCGACCCCACCTGTTCAGCGCGCAGAATTTCCAGAAAGATCGGCAGAAGGCCAAATCCAATGGCGCCCAGGGCGACCAGAACAACACCCAGCCGCGCACGCTGTGCTTTTGCAGGCGAAGGTTGATCCATAGCGGCCCTTACGGTCGTTGACGCTGCCGGAGGAACTCCGTATGTCGGGCTGTACATGACCCATCCGACACTTGGAGAGAAACGATGGCCGGAACGATCGACGCACGCCTGAACGAACTCGGAATTGAGCTGCCCCAGGCGGCTGCACCGGCGGCCAACTATGTACCCTATGTCGTGAGCGGCAACCACGTGTTCGTCGCCGGCCAGATCACCCTGGAGAACGGGGAACTGAAGTATCAGGGCAAGCTGGGCCAGGAGTTCACGGTTGATGAGGGCTACCAGGCCGCCAGGCTGTGTGCACTCAACATCATCGCCCAGGTTAAAGCGGCCTGTGATGGCGATCTCGACCGCGTTGTGCGTATCGTCCGTCTTGGCGGTTTTGTGAATGCAGACGGCGCCTTCCACGATCATCCCAAGGTCGTGAACGGCGCCAGCGACCTGATGGTCGAAGTTTTCGGTGACAAGGGCCGTCACGCCCGCGCGGCTGTGGGCGCCCCTGCCCTGCCGTTGAATGTCGCCGTCGAGGTTGACGCCATCGTCGAGATTGCCTGAGCCATGAACGCTGGCGAGGCTTTGGTCCGCACCCTGGACAGTCATGGTGTCGACACCGTGTTCTGTGTCCCCGGCGAGAGTTATCTTGCTGTCCTCGAAAGCCTGCGCGGCCATGCCAACAGTATCCGGCTGATCACCAACCGGCATGAATCCGGCGCAACATTTGCGGCCAACGGTTATGCCAAGATCAGCCGCAAACCCGGCATCGCCTTTGTCAGCCGTGGCCCCGGTGCCACCAATGCCTCCATCGGCGTGCATACGGCTGATCAGGATTCCGTGCCGCTGGTTCTGTTCATCGGCCAGATTCCGCTTTCCGAGATGGGCCGCGAAGCGTTCCAGGAGGTCGATTACAGCGCGATGTTTGGAACCATGGCCAAGGCCGTCATGGAACCCAACTCTCCTGCCAACGTGGCGCGCACAACGGCTGATGCCCTGACGCTTGCGCAATCCGGCCGCCCCGGGCCGGTCGTCGTCGTGCTGCCGGAAGATGTCACGGAGGGGGATGCCGGTGAGGTCGCCATTCCTCAGCCCATGCCGCCCTCCAGTGCGGAAGCCTCACAGACCCAGTTGCGCGAAGCCGCAGTGCTGATTGATGGCGCCGACAAGGTCCTGATCATCGGCGGTGAGATGATCAAGGCCGAGGCGGCAACCATGCGTCTGGGGGCATTCGCGGAGTCCGCCGGTGCCGCGGTTGTTTCGGCCTTCCGTTGCCAGGATGCGCTCAACAACGACCATCCGGCCTATGTCGGCCTGTTCGGTCTGGGCCGTCCGCCCTATCTCAAGCAGGCCTGGGCCGAAGCGGATCTCGTCATTCTGGCCGGCAGCCGACTGGATGCCATCACATCGGAAGACTTCAATCTGCGCAACGATGACAAGACCATTCTGATGTTGCACCCGAGCGCAGACACGATTGCAGAGCTGCGGCCCACCATGGGCATCGCTGCTGCGGTCGGGCCCACGCTGCGTTCGCTATCGACAGCCATTCAGACCCCGACCGCCGAACGTGCCGCGTGGCAGGTCAAGCTACGCAGTGAGTTCGAAGCCTTCCAGGCCAATGCGCCCGAAGCCGTCGGCGATGTGGATATGACTGCCGTCATCCGTCATGTCGACAGCAGGCTTGCCCAGGTCGATCACGTCGTGACGAACGACGCCGGCAATTTCTCGACCTGGCTGCATCGCCATTTCCGCTACCGCTTACCTGACAGCCAGGCAGGCCCCATGTCCGGGTCCATGGGTTATGCCGTACCGTCTGCCGTGGGTGCTGCACTGGCGCGCAACGATGCCAGAGTGGTTTCCTTTGTCGGTGACGGTGGTTTCCTGATGACCGGCCAGGAACTCTCCACTGCCGTTCAGAACGGCCTGAAAGTCACGGTGATCGTGTGTGACAACGGCCATTACGCCACCATCATGATGCACCAGCACCGCTATGCCGGTGACGGCAACTACGCCGCGATCAAGATTAACAGCACAGACTTTGCAGCCCTTGGTGCGGCCTATGGCGCGCGTTCGTGGCGGGTCGAGAAAACAGACGAGTTTGCTCCGGCCTTTGACGCGGCGCTGGCCCATGACGGCCCCGGCCTGATCCACGTGCTGACCGATGTTCGAGACATTTCTGCAGGCGGTCCGCTCAAACCTTCGGCCTGAGCAGCTAGTTCCTGTTGTTTGTGATCACTTTCGAACCGCTTGGGACTCGCACGCCACCCGGTTCCACGCGTAAAATAAGGCAGTGATGACAACCGACACGGATTCTCACCCCGATATTCCGACTCTGCAGGCACGCAGCGTTGCCAGCATTCACGATGTTGCACCCAAGGCATGGGACGCCTGCGCCGGAGCGGATAACCCGTTCCTGCATCACGCCTTTCTGGCGTGTCTGGAAGACAGCGGTTCGGCCACGCCGGAAACGGGCTGGGCGCCGGCACATATCCTGATCGAGAGCCTGCATGGCGACCTGCTCGCCTGTGCACCCAGCTACTTCAAGAGTCACTCCTATGGCGAGTTCATCTTCGACCATGGCTGGGCTGACGCCTTTGAGCGGGCTGGAGGGCGCTACTATCCAAAACTCCTGACCGCGGTGCCGTTCACGCCCGCTACAGGCCCTCGCCTTCTGGTACCGCCGGGCCCGGACGAAGACGGTCTGCGTCGAACCCTGGCAACCACGATCGTGCGCGTTGCCGAAGAGGCTGGTGTCTCGTCGGCACACATCAACTTTGCGACAAGAGCCGAATGGGAACTGCTAGGGAAACAGGGCTACCTGCAGCGCACCGGCGTTCAGTTCCATTGGGAGAACAACGGCTATGCGACGTTCGATGACTTCCTTGCCAGTCTTTCCTCGCGCAAGCGCAAGGCGATCAGGAAGGAACGTCGGGAAGCGACCGAAAACGATATCGAGATTGTCCCACTGACAGGCGATGACCTGACCAGTGATGCCTGGGACGCCTTTTATGCGTTCTATCGAGACACCGGCAGCCGCAAATGGGGCACGCCCTATCTGACGCGTGAATTCTTTGATCTGCTGGGCCAGCGCCTGGGCGAACGTGTCTTGCTCATCATGTGCCGCAGGCAGGGTCGGTGGATTGCCGGCGCCCTCAATCTGATCGGCCACGATACACTCTATGGCCGTTACTGGGGCTGCGTGGAGGATCACCGCTTTCTGCATTTCGAATGCTGCTACTATCAGGCCATCGATTACGCCATCGAACATGGCCTTGCCCGTGTCGAGGCAGGCGCCCAGGGCAGCCACAAGATCCAGCGCGGTTATCTGCCGGTTCTGACCTATTCGGCCCACTGGATCGAGCATGGTGGCCTGCGCGACGCCGTGGCGCGCTTCCTCAAGGAAGAAAGCCAGCACGTGGACTGGGAAGTCGATGCGATCCAGCGGGACTACTCACCCTTCCGCAAGGAAAATAGCTGAACGTCATGCGACCAGCAGGCATCCTGGTCTTAACAGCCATGATCGTTCTCTTGGCAACCAGCCCACTCAACGCCGAAACCATCGATGTCGGTGAACTGACCCGCG
>CALIUG010000037.1 GCA_938048755.1 uncultured Alphaproteobacteria bacterium | reverse complement strand
TCTGCGGGACCGGATGTGGGACCACATCGAAACCGCCAATGTCGCGCTCAAGAAGAAGCGCGATGCCATGCTGGCGACCCTGGCCGAGCACAGCGGCAACCTCTACTCGTTTTCCCGTCCCGTCGGTGGTCTCTTCATCTGGCTTGAGATGGCCGATGACATCGACATGGACCGTCTGCTGGCAATCGCCGAGGAACGGCAAGTGAAGTTCCTGCCCGGCGGCAGCTTCAATGTGCGGGGAGAGAAGGGGCCATACCTCCGCCTTGCCTTCGGCTTCCCGCCGATTGAGGAAATCGAGGCCGGCGTCGCCGAACTTGCCGCGTGCATACGCGATGCGCGACGCGGCTGATCCATCTGAAGTTTCAACAAGATAACTGATTGAGGAGAAGAACCATGCTGCCAGCAGCCGGACGTGTTGTGATGGTCTCAGGCGCCAGCGGAGGGATCGGCAATGCCATTGCCAAGTGCCTCCACGACAAGGGCTACAGCGTCAGCCTTGGCGCACGCAATATCGGCAAGCTCGAGTCCTGGGTCGGCGAAGGTGATCAAGATCGTCTGATGACGCATGTCTATGAGGCGACGGATCGGGAAGGCAACCAGGCCTGGGTGGATGCCACAGTCGAGCGGTTTGGACGCATCGATGGTCTGGTCAACGCTGCGGGCATGGGCGGCATGGCCAACCTGGAAGACGAAGACGAGGATGTCTTCGACGATCTCTGGCAGGTCAATACCAAGGGTCCGATGCGCATGATCCGCCTGACACTTCCGCATCTGCGTGCCAGCGGGAGCGGTCGTATCGTTCTGGTCTCGTCGCTGTCGGGCAAACGTGTCACCAACGACGGTACGGGCTATGCGCTGAGCAAGTTCGCGCTGATGGCTGTGAACCACGCCGCACGGCGTGCCGGTTGGGAGGATGGCGTACGTTCCACGGCTGTGTGTCCTGGTTGGGTCAACACGGCCATGGCCAAGAATGCTGTGGGCATTGAGCGTGAAGACATGATCCAGCCCGACGATCTTGCCGAACTGGTGGAAACCGCGATCGCGTTGCCCAATGGTGCTGCGGTGGCCGAGCTGCTCGTGAGCTGTTCGTTGGGTGATCTCTTCTGATCTGCTGACATGACCCACTCCCAGGTAACGATCATGGGCGCCGGCATTGTCGGGGCCTGCATCGCGCGGTCTCTGGAGAAGGAAGGTCACGACGTCGTTCTGGTGGACCGAAACGATCCGGGAAGCGGCTGCTCGTTCGGTAACTCCGGCGCGATTCTCTCCCTTGGCGCTTCGACTCAGCTACCGGGGCCAAAGTTGCTGGCACAGATTCCCGGCATGTTGCTGGATCGGAACGCGCCGCTCGTGTTGCGTTGGCGCCATCTGCCCGGCCTGATGCCGTGGTTGGCTGCATTTGTGGCTGGTTGCCGTGAATCGCGGCAGGTCGAAACGGCCCAGGCCATGGCAACGCTGCTGTCGGATACGACCGGGGCCTACGACCGCCTACTCAAGGATAGCTCTGCGGATGCCCTGATCCGGCGCAACGGCGCCCTTGGGCTCTCGCGAACGGATGACTGGTTTGCCGGCGATAGCTGGCGGCGCGAGCTCAACGCGTCTCTGGGGGCCAGAATGGAGGAGGTCTCGCGGGGAGAACTGGATCAGTTGGAGCCTTCGCTTTCCGCTTCGGTGGTGCGCGCAATGTATTATCCCGATGCCTACAGCACACTCGATCCGGCCGGCCTGACCCAACAGATTGTCAGAGACGTGCTTGCAGGGGGCGGCAAGTTCGTCCAGGCAGAAGTCAGAGACATCAGGATCGAGAACGGCAATCCGACTGTGCTGGTAACCGACAAGGGTGAGATGAAGGTCGACCGCCTGGTCGTGGCAGCAGGGGCCTATTCCCATCAGTTGGCCCGCAAGATGGGCATCAAGGTCTTGCTCAACACGGAACGTGGTTATCACGTTGATCTCGAAGATACCGTCACGGGTCTCCAGCGCGTCCTGCTCCATGGCGAACATGCTCTTGCCATCAACCCGCGGCCAAACGGGCTTCGGATCGCCGGGACCGTTGAGTTTGCCAGTCTTGACGCCTCGCCGGACTATCGGCGGGCGCAGGCGCTTTGGCGCAAGGGACGGGAGGTCCTGAAAGAAACTTGCGAAAAGGAACCAGCCAACATGTCCTTCTGGATGGGCCGGCGTCCGACATTACCGGACTACCGTCCTGTGATCGGTTCGGCGCCTGGATTGAAAAACTGCTGGTTCGCCTTTGGCCACCAGCATCTGGGGATGAGTTTGGCTGCAAGGACCGGCGAGATCGTTGCCGACCTGGTCGCTGCCCGCGATCCAGGTCTCGATCTGGGACCTTTTCGCGCTGATCGGTTTTGAGCGCGATAAAGGTGGCAGTGAGCCTTCGATTCGGACCTGCATGGGAGAGCCGGTTCGTTCTGACCTGCTCCCCGAAAACTGGTCCATGCTGAATGAGCGAGTCCGGCTAATCTGAACTCCACGGGAGGAGGAAGAGATGAGCCGGAAGAGATATACGCCTGAGCAGATCATTGGCTTTCTGCGGGAGGCCGAGGATCGATTGTCGCAGGG
>CALIUG010000036.1 GCA_938048755.1 uncultured Alphaproteobacteria bacterium | reverse complement strand
TTGCGGGTAAGATCACAGCACGCGCGCTGGACGCCATGGAGCGGCTAGGCGATGCAGGTATCGTTTGTATCGCCGTGACCGGCCGGCCGGCCGGCTGGTGCGACTATTTTGCCCGCATGTGGCCGGTCGAAGCGGTCGTTGGTGAAAATGGTGCGTTCTATTTCCGGTACGATGCGCAGGCGCAGAGGGTCGTGCGCCGCTATGCCATCGACGCAGAAACCCGGGCATCCCATCGCAAGCAACTCCAGGCTCTCGAGGCCGATGTTCTGGCCAACGTGCCAGGCGTTCAGATCGCATCGGATCAGGAGTTCCGCATTGCCGATCTTGCCATCGATTATGCCGAGGATGTCGGGCCGTTGGGCGACGATACGATCGAGGCTATTCTGGAACGGTGCAAAGCCCATGGCGCCACGGCCAAGGTGAGCTCGATCCACGTGAACACCTGGTATGGCGACTATGACAAATCAGGCATGCTGATGGAGCTGCTGGATCGCGAGTTTGGCGTTGGCCCGGAAGAGGCCCGCAGAACAGCGCTCTACATCGGCGATTCACCCAACGATGAGCCGTTGTTCAAGGCCTTTCCACTTTCCGTGGGCGTTGCCAATATTGCACCCTTCATGGATCGGTTTGATGACCCACCGCGTTTCGTCTGCACCCTTGAAGAAGGCAACGGCTTTGCCGAAATGGCGGATATCCTGATCAAGAGCTGCGGGACCACCTGACACCATGGCCCAACTGACCGACGATTGTTTTGCGCATGGCGACCGCCTGATGACGGCGGCAGAGGCGCTGGCGCTGATTGCCTCAGTGGCACGCCCCGTGACGGATCCCGAGGACGTCCCGCTGGCCGAGGCCCCCGGGCGAGTTTTGGCGCGTGATGTGGTCGCCGCCATGGACGTGCCGCCTCACGACAACGCCGCGGTGGATGGGTATGCCGTGTTCCATGCCGACCTCGACCCGGATCAGGACACCATCCTGCCGGTCACAGGGCGGGTTCCGGCTGGTCATGCTCTGGGCCGTGAAGCCCAACGTGGCGAAGCGATCCGGATTTTCACTGGTGCGCCCATGCCAGACGGGCTCGACACCGTCATGATGCAGGAGGATACCAGCGAAGCCGACGGCAAGGTCACGCTGCGCTCAGGCATCAAGAAGGGTGCCAACCGGCGCAATGCGGGCGAGGACATCAAGGCGGGAACCGCCATCCTCAAAGCTGGGCGCAGACTGAAGCCTCAGGACGTCGGCCTTGCCGCCTCGGCCGGTATTGCCAGCCTTTCCTGCTACCAGCCCTTGCGCGTCGCCCTGTTTTCGACCGGCGACGAGGTGACCGAGCCCGGCGGCACGCTCAAGCCCGGCGCGATCTATGACGCCAACCGTTATGCCGTGATGGGCCTGCTGCGGGCTCTGGGCTGTGCGGTCACCGACATGGGCATTCTGGCCGACGAGGGCCCGGCAACACGCAAGGCGATTGCCGAAGCCGCGGCCAGCCATCATGCCCTGCTGACCTCCGGCGGTGTCTCCGTGGGCGATGAGGATCATGTGCGCCAGACCATCATGGATCAGGGCACGCTGCATGCCTGGTACATGGCGATCAAGCCGGGGCGCCCTCTGATGCTGGGCCAGATGGGACAGGCAACCTTCATCGGCCTGCCCGGCAATCCCGCGGCAGCCATGGTGACCTTCCTGCGCTTTGCCCGCCCGCTCCTGCTGCGCCTTTCCGGCACGACGGACGTCGACCCAATGGTCTTTCGCGTTCGGGCCGCCTTTGACCGCAAGAAGAAGGCGCAGCGGCGCGAATATGTCCGCGTCTATCTGAGGCCCGGTGAGGACGGTGTGCTGGAGGCCCATGCCTTCGAACGCGAAGGGGCGGGCCTGCTTTCGTCCCTGGTCGAGACCGACGGTCTGGCCGAATTGCCCGAAGACATGACGCGGCTCGAAAAAGGCGCGATGATCGACGTCCTGCCGTTCAGTGAGGTGATGGGGTGAAACTTCTCTATTTTGCGTGGCTCAAACAGAAGATCGGCACCGATGCCGAAGAAATCGCGCTGCCCGACGAGGTCAACGATGTTGCCGGCGTGATCGCGTGGCTCAAGACACGCGGGGACAACTACGCCACGGCGCTGAAGGACGACGCGGTCGTACGTGTGGCGGTCAACCAGACCTATGCCAAACGCGAAACCCCGGTCAGCGACGGCGACGAAGTCGCCCTCTTTCCTCCGGTAACCGGCGGCTGAGGCCATGATTCGCGTCCAGCGCGAGGATTTCGATGTGGGCGCGGAGATGCGCGCGCTGACGGTCGGAAACACGGGCATCGGCGGGTTGGCGAGTTTTGTCGGTCTGGTGCGCGATATGGCCGGCGGCACCGGCGATAGCGCCATGACGCTGGAACACTACCCCGGCATGACCGAACGCTTGCTCAGAGAGATCGACGACGAAGCCCACCGGCGCTGGCCGCTGGAGGGCAGCATGGTGATACACCGCCACGGTCGCCTGGAGCCGGGCGAGCAGATCGTCATGGTTCTGACCGCTTCGGCACACCGCCAGGCCGCCCTGGATTCCTGTGCCTTCCTGATCGACTGGCTCAAGACCCAGGCACCGTTCTGGAAACTTGAAGAGACACCCGAGGGCGCAAGCTGGGTCGAGGCCCGCGCGAGCGACGATGAAGCCGCCGCACGCTGGGCCAAGCCGGAGCGTGACGGTTAGGCCGGATCAGCCGCCGCGCACTTCCTTGTCGTAATCGGCCATCAGCTGCTTGCAGAGCTCGCCCGGCTGATAATGGTGATCGCCGATCTGACCCACCGGAGTGACTTCGGCAGCCGTGCCGGTAATGAAGACCTCCGCGGCCTTGGCCAGGTCTTCGTCGGTCATGTGCCGCTCGACCACCTCGATACCGCGTTTGCGGGCAAGGTCCATGACCGTGCGACGGGTAAGGCCGTCCAGGAAACAGTCGGGCGTGGGCGTATGAAGTTTGCCGTCGATCGCCAGGAACAGGTTCGCGCCGGTCGCTTCAGCCAGATAACCGCGATGGTCGTACATCATGGCGTCATCAAAGCCCTCCTGCTCGGCCTTGTGCTTGGAAAGCGTGCAGATCATGTAGAGGCCGGCGGCCTTGGCATGAACCGGGGCCGATTCGGGTGACGGACGCTTCCAGTCGGAAATGGCCAGGCGAATGCCGCGCATACGCGCTTCGGGCGTGAAGTAGCTCGGCCAGTCCCAGGCCGCGATCGCGACATGGATGGTGTTGTGCTGGGCCGAAACACCCATCATCTCGCTGCCGCGCCAGGCAACCGGGCGCACATAACCATCGACAATGCCGTTGGCTTTGAGCACCTCATGACGTGCTGCCGCCAGCTGTTCCATCGTCCAGGGAATGGTGAAGCCCAGGATTTCAGCCGACTTGAACAGGCGTTCGTTGTGCTCGTGTTCGCGGTAGATGTTGCCGCCATAGCTGCGTTCACCTTCAAACACGCTGCTGGCATAATGCAGGCCATGGGTCAGCACATGCACCTTGGCGTCGCGCCAGTCGATCAACTTGCCATCGAACCAGATCTTGCCTTCGCGGTCGTCAAACGGAATGAGGTCAGCCATGGTGATACCCTTGGGTTGAAAGGACCTTGCAATGCGTATCAGCGGCTGCCATATATGTCAACATGGCTGACGTAAATCGCGGATCCAACCCTCTCTTCCTGCGCGACGACGATCTTCGCGAGGGCATTGAGCTGTTGTTTTTTGCCTATCGCGACTTTACCGCGCGGCCCGACGCCATTCTGGCCGAGTACGGATTCGGGCGCGCCCATCACCGCGTGATCTATTTTGTGGGGCGTCATCCAGGCATCACGGTCAAGGAACTTCTGGCGATCCTGAAGATCACCAAACAAAGCCTTGCACGCGTTCTGCGACAGCTGGTCACCAAGGGATTCATCGAACAGCACCAGGGCGTGCAGGACCGCAGACAACGGCTGCTCCACCTGACGCCCAGGGGTGAGGAACTCGAAGCCAAATTGACGGAAAACCAGCGTTCCCGCATCGCACGGGCCTATCGCGAAGCCGGCGCCGATGCCGTGGCGGGCTATCGCAGCGTGCTGGCCGGTATGGTCGATGACGAGGACCGCGAACGCCTGAACCGCCCGCGCCCGCCATCATGAACCCGGGCGATCCCCATATTCTGGTCGTCGACGATGACCGCCGCCTGCGTCAGTTGCTGCAGAAGTATCTGATGGAAAACGGTTTTCTGGTCAGCACGGCAGAGAATGCCGCCGACGCAGAGGCAAAGTTACAGAGTCTTGCCTTCGACCTGATGATCGTGGACGTGATGATGCCGGGTGAAGACGGCATGAGTTTTACCGGACGGGTGCGCGACAAGGCCGGTATTCCGATCATCATGCTGACCGCACGGGATGGCGGCGATGACCGCATCGCTGGGCTGGAAAGCGGCGCCGACGACTATCTGCCCAAGCCGTTCGAGCCCCGGGAACTGGTCCTGCGCATCCGCAGTGTGTTGCGGCGGAACGCTGCACGCCAGCCTGCAACCGCCATTGCCCGGTTTGGCCCCTTTACCTTTGATGCCGAGCGCATGGAGCTCAAACGCGGTGGCGAGACGGTTTCACTGACATCGCGCGAAGCGGCCTTGCTGCGGGTTTTCGCGCACAATCCCGGTGCCACGCTGTCACGCATGCGCCTGTCCCAACAAAGCGGATCGGGCGAGCGCACGATTGATGTGCAGGTCACACGCTTGCGCCGAAAAATTGAAGACGACCCACGAACACCACGTTATCTCCAGACCGTCTGGGGCGAAGGCTACGTGTTGCGCACGGAGAACACCCCATGAGCGAGCCCTGCCAGGTCTGCGGAAACACCGACGCCACCCAATTGGTTGAACAACCGCCGCACCGTTGGGTTTCCTGCCCGAACTGCGGCTTTGCCTGGCTTTCCCCGATGCCCAGCATGGAGGAAGCTGAGGCGGTCCAGGATGCCGAAACCGGCCAATCCTACATTGACGGATACCTCAAGAAGCTCGACAGCAAGATGCGGCGGTCGCGCAAACGTGTGCGGGCGCTCAAACGGCACATGCCCGGCAACCGCCTGCTTGATATCGGCTCCAATATCGGTTGCCTGGTCGCAGCGGGCGCAGAACAAGGTCTGGACGCGACCGGCGTCGAGATCAATCCGGTGCTGGCCGAAGAAGCACAGCGCCGCTATCCCGCAGGACGGTTCATTGCCGGCGCCTTTGAATCGGTTGACCTGCCTCACGCCGCATTCGACGGTGTCTATTGCTCTGAAGTCATCGAGCATGTGGTCGACACCAACGCGTTTCTTGACGGTGTCGCCAGGGTCATGGTGACAGGCGGTGCGTTCTACCTCACCACACCCGCCCTGCGTGAGTACGCCAAAGGGGGCGATCCCGGCACCTGGCGCGACTTTGGCGCACCCGACCACAAGCTCTATTTCTCGCCCGGCAACATCCAACGAATGCTGGAAAAACACGGGTTCGGCAAGGTCCGTATCGCCTTCAACTTCGGGCGCGGGCTGAAGCTCTTCGCGCGTCGCCTCTGAAGCACGGCCATGGTGCGCTTCAAACAGCTCCTGCCCCGCTCCATCTTCTGGCGTTCGCTGCTGATCGTGCTGACACCCATGATCATTCTGCAGCTGGTGCTGGCCTTCATCTTCTATGAACGTCATTGGGAAACCGTGACACGCCATCTCACCAACGCTGTCGCAGGCGATGTCTCGACCCTGATCTGGATGATGAACAGCTACGACGCCGCAGACGAAGGCAGCCTGGTCCTGCGGATCGGGCGTATTCATCTGGGTGTCGAGGCGCGCTTTCATCCCGACATGCGCCTGCCCGACCCGCTTCCCGAACCCGACGACACACGTGTGGAACGGTTGCTGGGAGAAGCCCTTGTTCAACGCGTCAGGCGCCCGTTTGTCATCGATACAGAAGCACCCGACGACAATGCGCTGATCAGCGTTGAACTGCCCGACGGCGTGCTCGACGTCTATGTTCCGATGCGCAGCATGGAAAGCCGCACGACCGACATCTTTGTCTTCTGGATGGTCGGCACTTCGGTCGTTCTTGCGCTGATCGCGGCCTATTTCGTGCGCCAGCAGATCCGTCCGATACGCCGTCTGGCCAAGGCCGCAGACAGCTTCGGCAAGGGCATTGTCGATGTCGAATTCAAGCCGTCGGGCGCGCGCGAAGTCCGCCAGGCAGCCGAGGCGTTTGTTTCCATGCGCGAACGCATCCAGCGCCAGATCGGTCAGCGCACCCTGATGCTGGCGGGCGTCAGCCATGATCTGCGGACGCCGCTGACCCGCATGAAGCTGGAGCTGGCACTTCTCGAACCCAACGAGGAAGCCGAAAGTCTGAAAGCCGACATCGAAGAGATGGAGCACATGATCGAGGTCTATCTCGCCTTTGCTCGCGGCGAAGGCGAGGAGCAGCCGACGGAAGTCGACCTGGTCGACGTGCTCAGGGAAGCCTGTGATTCAGCGCCCCTTGATATTGCCACGGACATTCACGGTAGCCTTGTGCTGACCGGCCGTCCCAACGCGCTGAAGCGTTGCCTGACCAATCTGATCGACAATGCCTGCCGTTATGGCAACAAGGTCACCGTGACGGCGGAACGTTCCGAACACACCATCACCATCACGATTGATGATGACGGCCCCGGCATCCCGGAGGAGCAGCGCGAAGAGGCGTTTCAGCCGTTCGTGCGTCTGGACAGTTCCAGGGACCCCAACCGCGGCGGCGGCGGGCTGGGCTTGACCATCGCTCTGGATGTCGTCCGCAGCCATGGTGGTGATCTGATTTTGCTTGAGTCACCCGCGGGCGGGCTTCGCGCGCAAGTGCTGCTGCCCGTGTGATCGTCTCAGTATAGGCGTCCACCGTTGGGCACGGATTGCCCAGGCTGGATCAGAACGACTTCACCGTCCTCATCCGGAAAGCCCAGGGTCAGCACTTCCGACATGACCGGGCCGATCTGGCGGGGTGGGAAGTTGACCACGGCGGCAACCTGCCGTCCGACCACCGATTCAACGCTGTAGTGCCTGGTGATCTGTGCGGAGGTTTTCCGTGTACCGAGATCAGGGCCGAAATCGATCCATAACTTGATCGCGGGTTTGCGCGCTTCGGGAAACGGTTCGGCACGCACGACCGTACCGACACGAATGTCGACCTTCAGAAAGTCATCAAAGGAGAGCGATGGCTCACCTGCCCCGCTCACGCGGCCTCTCCCGCGGGTTCCTCCGGCTTTGCCTTGGGCCTGCCGAAACTGCACAGGGTCGCCACGGCCTCATCGGCCTGGCCCAGGCGTTTGTCGAGCACAGACATGGTTGCTGCCATGTCCTGGCTGTCATCCTTCATCCAGGTGCGCATGGCATCGAGATAGACCAGCGCAAGACCCTTGGCACGCAGACGGCCCATCAGGCCGGAACTGTCGATGCCGGCAGCCTCCAGCATCCAGCGCATCGAGCCCATCAAACGGCACAGGCTACTCACACCGGTCGAAACATCACAGGCCGAGGCCTTCATGACCGAGCAGACCGCAGCCTTGTGCGGCGCAAGCGCGTCGAAACGGCGCATCAGAACATCAAACAGGCGATCCCTGGCTGATTCGTCCTCGAGGTCGGCGCTATCGCCGGCCAGCACGGCCTCGTCGATCTGGCGCACGAAGGCGTCCAGAATCGCATCCTTGGATCGATAGACATCGTGAAGCTGGACCAGGGTGACACCGGACGCCTCGGAAACATCGCGCAGGGTCAGGTCGCGCCACCCGGTTGTCGCGGCCAGCGAGAGCGCAGTATCCAGAGCAACCTGTGGCACATCGGCCTTCTTTACCATCTTGGTTCTCCAATCGTGTTCAGCGGAACCGTCGAAACCTCAGAGCATCCACACACACTCTAACCGGCCAGTTCGCGCGACCTCCTGGTCGCGGCGGCAATTGCCCTGTCGAACAACGGCTGGATACCGTCCTCGGCCATCAGGACATTCAGCGCTTCCAGCGTGGTGCCGCCAGGGCTGGTGACATTCTTGCGCAGCTGTTCGGGCGGATCTTCGGCCAGACGCGCCAGTTCACCGGCACCACAGACCGTGGTGTGCGCAAGCCTTGCGGCCACGTCTTCGGGCAATCCTGAGGCAACGCCTGCCTTGGTCATGGTTTCGATCAGCAGGAATACATAGGCCGGTCCGCCGCCCGAAAGCGCCGTCACCGCATCCATCTGGCCCTCGTTGTCGAGCCACACGGTCTCTCCCACCGCCGACAGAAGGGATTCGGCAGCCTGCTTCTGCGCATCGGAGACATGGGCGTTGGCATAGAGCGCCGTGATGCCGCGTCCGACGGCAGCCGGCGTGTTCGGCATGGTGCGCACGATAGCGCTTTCTGACCCAAACATCCGCTCGAAATAGGCAAGGTCCTTGCCAGCCGCAATGGAGAGCGCCATCGCGCCATCCCCAATGAAACCGGCATAGTCCGGTGCAGCGGCATCCATCATCTGGGGTTTGACGGCCAGAATCACCGTTGCGGGGGCAAAACCGTCAGGAACCTCCGAAGCACCAGAGACCACGCGCACGCCATGTCGATCCGCCAGGTCTGCCGCCAGAGCTTCAGCAGGCTCGACCACCACCACGTCATCAGCGGCAATGCCCTGACTGCGCCAGCCGGCCAGCATGGCACCGCCCATCTTGCCGCAACCGACCAGGAGGATGGGTGTTGCATTGCTCATGGCTCATGCCTCTCCAACGGGATCGATGATCGCAGCCTGCACGGCCTCTTCGGGCGATTTGCCACCCCAGATGACGTACTGGAATGCGGGATAGAACCGCTCGCATTCGGAAATGGTGATGTCGAGCAGGTCGGCAAGCTGCTCGTCCTGGGGATAATCCTGTGTTCCCAGCAACAGGGCATGACGGAAGGTTGGCACCGCCTCTTCGCTGAAGACATCGAAATGCCCGATCCAGAGGCGCTCGTTGACATAGGCCAGCAGGGAATGCACCGCCGTGATCCGTTTTTCGGGCACACGCATGTCATAGGCACACGACATCATGATCGAGCGCAACTCACCTTCCCAGCCGAACCAGATGCGGTAGGCACACCAACGCCCTTCGATCTCGACCGAGAGCTCGTTGTCGTTGACGCGCTCATGGTTCCAGCCATTGAGCACCATCATGCGTTCGATCGGGTCCAGCGGATGCTGGTCCGGCACGCCTTCGTGTTCCTGCAAATCGATCAAGAGAACTTTCCAGACAGGGATTCAGGTCAGCAGCCGCCAACGCGGCACACATCCCGCACCCTGCCAAAGGGTATCGTGCCATGCAAGGACGGCCCGTGAACCGTCCCCATGACCGATAATCCCTTTAGCCTGCCGACTTCTTGGCTGCGGGTTTCTTGGCGGCGGCCTTCTTTGGTGCAGCCTTGGACACTGCCGGCTTTTTCGCGGCGGCCTTCTTCTTCGCCGGCGCAGGCTTGTCGGCCTTGGCGAGCTTTGCCTCAAGCTCTGCCACCTTGGCAGCCAGACGCTCATTGTCCTGCCTGGCAAGCGCTGTCATGTCGCGCACGACTTCGAACTCCTCGCGGCGGACAAAATCCATGCGCGCGAAGAAGGATTCCATGTGCTGGCGCGTGCGCGCCTCCATTTCGTCCTTCACACTGCCTGCAGTTCCCATGGCGCTCGACATCATGCGCGCCATGTCATCCAGGAACTTGTTGTCGGTCTGCATCGCTCTAACTCCTGTCGGACCGTTGATGATCCGTTAAACAACACGTGTCATATGGCGACGTTCCCCGGCCAGCGCAACAGTGGACGGGGAAGGAGGTGCGCCATATGGTCCCGCGAACCGCCACGGGCTTCAGAAATCCATGTTCGCGCTAGTCTTCCCCGCCATCGACCCGACGCTTGTCGAAATCGGCCCCTTTGCGATCCGCTGGTACGCCCTGGCCTATATCGCGGGCATCCTGCTGGGCTGGCGCTATGCACTACGGCTGTGTGACAGCTCACCTGCCCCCATTGGCCGGCCCATGCTGGACGATTTCATGCTCTGGGCCACCCTGGGCATCGTTCTTGGCGGCAGGCTCGGTTACGTCCTGTTCTACAAGATCGGCTACTTTATCTATCACCCGGTAGAGATCGTTTATGTCTGGCAGGGAGGCATGTCGTTCCATGGCGGCATGCTGGGCGTCATGATCGCGACCGTCCTGTTTGCACGCCAGCGCAAGATTCCGGTTCTGGCCCTGGGTGACATCATCGCCTGTGTCGCGCCCATCGGCCTGTTCTTTGGCCGTATCGCCAACTTCATCAACGGCGAACTGTTCGGCCGACCCAGTGACGTTTCCTGGGCCGTTCTGTTCCCCAGGGACCCGGAGACACCACGACACCCCAGCCAGCTCTATGAAGCGGCCCTGGAAGGGATTGTCCTGTTCGCGATCCTCTGGTTCGTCTGGAACAAGACGCCGCTGAAGAAGCGCCCCGGCGCGGTGATCGGGATCTTTCTGATCGGATACGGTGTTTCGCGCATCATCGTCGAGTTCTTCCGTGAGCCTGACGCGCATCTGGGATTCATCATGGCCGGCATCACCATGGGTCAGATCCTCTCGTTGCCCATGATCCTTGCGGGCCTGTTTCTGCTCTATTGGGCCAAACCGATATCCGAAGCAGCCGCACGGAAGAGCACACCCAAGCAGAAACAGAAGTCCAAAAAGCCGAAAGCGTGAACGCCCTGGCCGAAAAACTGGCCGCACGCATCGACCGTGACGGTCCGCTCAGCATCGAAGACTTCATGACGATCTGCCTGCTGGACAGGGATCACGGCTACTACACCACACGCGATCCCTTTGGCGCGCCGGGCGACTTCATTACCGCACCCGAAGTCAGCCAGATGTTTGGCGAATTGATCGGGCTTTGGCTCTGGTCCGTCTGGCAGGCCGCTGGCGCGCCTGAGAACACGCATCTTGTCGAGCTCGGGCCAGGGCGCGGCACCCTGATGGCCGATGCCCTGCGCGCTATCGAAGGGGCGACACGTCAGGCCTCCCCGTTTTGTCTTCATCTTGTTGAAGCCAGCCCGACCCTGCGCCGACAACAACGCCAGACGCTGGGTCAGCGCACCATCACCTGGCACGATGATCTCGAAACGCTTCCGGTTGATGGCCCGCTGCTGTTTGTTGCCAACGAGTTCTTCGATGCCCTGCCGCTTCGTCAGTATGTCGCAACCCCGCAGGGCTGGCGTGAACGGCTGATCACCTTCCGCGACAAGAGATTCGAGGCCATGCTCAGCCCCGATCCCTCCACGGTCGCGCTGCCACAGGCACCTACCGGACGCGTCGGCGAAGTGTCTCCCGTGCGGCAGTCGGTCCTGGCCACCATGGCGCAACGGATTGCCGGTCAAGGAGGCGCCGCCCTCATCATCGACTTTACTGACCGGGCGTTACCGCTTGTCGATACGTTTCAGGCGGTTCGCTCTCACCAGTTTGCCGACCGATTCGAAAACCCCGGAGAGGCTGACCTGGCATCGGCCGTCGACTTTCCGGCGCTGGCAAGAACTGCCGGAGAGAACGGTGTTGCAGCCCACGGGCCGGTGTCCCAGGGGCATCTGTTGGCGGCGCTCGGCATCGAGGCTCGCTGCGCGACGCTGAAGCAGAATGCGTCATCAGAGCAGGCCGAAGCGTTGGATGCTGCATTCAACCGTCTTGTTTCACCAGAGGGCATGGGCGAGGATTTCGTAGCATTGGCGCTATTGCCAAACGACCAACCCATCCCTGCAGGATTTGAGGTTCGCGCATCATGATCACCGCTCCGGAACTCTCCGCCATCGAAGGTATCCGCCATGGATTCTTTGATCGCAGGGGTGGCGTGAGCGAAGGAATCTATGCTTCGTCCAATGTCGGCCTGGGCTCCCGGGACAACCGTGATCACGTTCTGGAGAACCGCAGGCGCACGGCAGAAAGCCTGGGGATTCCGGTCGACCATCTGCTGACCCTTTACCAGGTGCACAGCGCTGACGTTGTGACGGTCACAAAGGCAGGCGATGCATCAGGCAAAAAAGCCGACGCCATGGTCACGAATCAGCCCGGGCTGGCGCTCTGCGCGCTCAGCGCCGATTGCGCACCGGTACTCTTTGCCGACGGCCATGCCGGTGTTGTCGGCTCGGCCCATGCCGGTTGGGGTGGCGCCTTCCGCGGCGTGTTGGAAGCCACGGTCACAGCCATGGAGGCGCTGGGTGCCAAGCGCGAGGCCATCACAGCGGTGATCGGCCCCTGTATCGCCCAGAAGTCCTATGAGGTCGGGCCGGAATTCCTCGAACGCTTCGTCGAGGCCGATACCCGCAACGATCGGTTCTTTGTGCCGTCCGATCGGGAGAACCACGTCCGCTTCGACCTGCCGGGCTATGGCCTGGCGCGCCTGAAAGCAGCCGGCATCCAACGCTGTTCCTGGACCGGCCAGGACACCTGTGGGGAAGCCGAGTCCTTCTTCAGCTACCGGCGAAGCGTGCTGCAGGGTGAACCCGACTACGGCCGCCAGGTCTCCGGCATCAGGCTGGTATCGCCCGGCGATTGAGCGCCCAGCGCAGGACAGCGTAACCCGACAGGCCCGAGATCACCGAGCCGGTCAGAACACCGACCTTGACCATCGCGATCAGCTCTGGATCGTCAAACGCAAGACCGCCAATAAACAGACTCATGGTGAAACCGACACCGGTCAGAAGGCTGACGCCATAAATCATGGGCATGTCGACATCGCTGCTGAGTTTGACGAGGCCGAGTTTCACAGCCAGCCATGAGAAACCGAACACGCCGATCTGCTTGCCGATAAACAGCCCAAGCGCGATGCCGAGCGGAATGCCCGAGAACATGATCTCCAGACTGAAGTCACCAAAATGCACGCCGGCATTGGCAAAGCCGAAGATCGGCAGAATCATGAAGGCAACCCAGGGATGCAGTTTGTGTTCGAGATCCTGCAGTGGCGAGAAATCAGGATTCTTGCTGTCGGTCAGCGGAATGAAAAAGGCCAGCACCACACCAGCAAGGGTGGCATGGACGCCTGATTTCAGAACACAGGTCCACAGCACCAGGCCGACCAGCAGATAGGGAGCCAGCCGGGTCACGCCCATCAGATTGAGAACCGCAAGGGCACCAAGCGCGACGGCAGCAAAGGCAAGCGACCAGACCGACAGATCGGCCGTGTAGAAGATCGCGATGACCAGAATGGCACCGAGATCATCGATGATGGCGAGCGCAGACAGGAAAACCTTCAGCGCGAAGGGTACGCGTGACCCCAGAATGGCAAGAATACCCAGGGCAAACGCGATATCGGTCGCTGCGGGCACAGCCCAGGCGCGCAAGGCCTCTGGATCGGAGCCGTTGATCGCAACAAAAATGAGTGCCGGGATCGCCATGCCGCCAATGGCAGCAAACAGAGGCAAGAGAGCCTGATCGCGCGTGGAAAGCGCTCCGACCTTGAGTTCGCGTTTGAGCTCCAGGCCGATCAGGAAGAAAAACACAGCCATCAGGCCGTCGTTGATCCACAGGATCAGGGGTTTGGCGATCTCGAAGTTGCCGATTGCCAGAACGACCTTGGTGCTGAGCAAGAGGTCGTAATAGGGCGCCAGGGGGGAGTTATCAGCATCATGGCCAGCACGGCAGCGGCCATCAGAATGATACCGGCCGCACTCTCCAGACGCAGAAACTCTCGCAACATCTCAGTCTACCCCTTCCAATTTGCACTCACACACGCCAGTTACATGGGATTGGGGCGCACGAGTACCAGATTATGATGCCGATTGTTCTTATTGTTTCCGGCCTTGCGTTGCTCTTTTTGGGCGGCGAGGCGCTCGTGCGCGGCAGTGTTGCGCTTGCGCGGCGTCTGGGTGTGTCCGAAATCGCCGTGGGTGTCGTCCTGGTTGGGTTTGGCACTTCAGCCCCGGAAATGCTGGTCAGCGTCGAATCGGCTCTGCTCAATTACCCCAATCTCGCCCTTGGCAACGTTCTGGGCAGCAATATTGCAAATATTCTGCTGATTGTCGGTACCGCAGCTCTGGTAATGCCGATTCACCTCAAGGCCGGAGTCGGTTGCAGGGAATGTCTGGTTGTCCTGATTGCCACGGTTGGCGTTGTCGTCCTTTCCTGGTTTGGCCCACTGGGGCTTTGGCAGGGCGTCATCATGTTGCTGGCACTGGCAGCCTATCTGGCAATGGCCTGGTGCAAGGGTTCCCCCGAGGTCGATGAAGAGGAAGACACCAGCCCCCTCCCCGGCACCGGCAAAGCCGTCTGTTTTGCGTTGGGCGGCCTGGCCATGCTGGTTCTGGGTGCCGACTTGCTTGTCGAAGGCGCCATCGAGATTGCCCGTGAACTGGGCGTCAACGAGACCGTGATCGGCCTTACCATCGTCGCCGTGGGCTCTTCGCTACCGGAACTGGCCGCGTCGGTCATGGCGGCGTTGCGCGGTCGCCCGTCGGTCGCCATCGGCAACGTGCTGGGCAGCAACCTCTTCAACCTGCTTGGGGCCCTAGGCATTGTCGCCGTCATCATGCCGGTCGACACCAGCAGTGCCGACATCCAGTTCTCGATGCTGGCCATGCTGGCCTTGACCGGATGTTTCGTCGCCCTGGTCGCGACACGCCATGTCACACGCCTGGTTGGCGCCATCTTCCTTGTCACCTATGCCGGCTTCATCTGGATGCAGTTCACCATCAGCTGAGTCCTGATTGACCCCGCACCGAGATTGCGGTGGTTTTGCCTTGTCCGGCTTGGCAGGATGATCACCAGGAACAGGGGAGAGAGTGATGGTTCTGCATTTTGCGCCGGCGGAATACGACGCACGGGTCAAACGGGCACAGGAATCCATGGAAGCTGCCGGCCTCGATGGCCTGCTGATGTTCCGCCAGGAGAGCATGTATTATCTGACCGGGTACGACACGACCGGTTTCGTCATGTTTCAGTGCCTCGTCCTGACGGCAGATGGGCGTGTCGCGCTGCTGACCCGCTCCCCGGACCTGCGTCAGGCCCAGTACACATCGACCATCGAGGACATCCGCATCTGGGTCGACAGCGACACGGTCAATCCCTATCGCGAACTGCGGGATCTGGCTGCCGAACTGGGGCTGGAAGGCAAACGGGTGGGCATCGAGCTCGAGGCCTATGGTCTGAATGCTGCCCATTGGGAGGGGCTGAAGCCGCAACTGGAAGGTTTCTGCACTTTCTCCAATACGTCCGACCTTGTCAGCCGCTTGCGCTTGATCAAGAGCCCGGCGGAACTTGCGTTCATGAAAAACAGCGCCGAACTGGGCGATGCTGCCCACAGAGCCGGTTGTGATACGGCTGCTGCCGGCGTCTTCACCGGTGACGTTCAGGCGGCCATGCAGGGCGCGATTTTCTCGGGTGATGGTGACTATCCGGCGTCACACTCGATCTTCGGGTCCGGTCCGTCCGCGCTTCTGGTGCGCTATCACACAGGCCGGCATCACCTGGAGGCCCGGGATCAGCTGATGCTCGAATACGCATCATCCTATCGCCACTACCACACAGCACAGATGCTCACGATCCTGATTGGTGAGCCTGACGACGAACACAAGGCGATGTATGCCGCCTGTCGCGAAGCTCTGGCGGCCTGCGAAGAAACCGTGCGGCCCGGCGCCACGATGGGCGACGTTTTCGATGCCCATGCCCGCGTCATGGATGCCCACGGCATGCGCGATCATCGCCTGAACGCGTGCGGGTATTCCATGGGGGCAACCTTCCCCCCCAACTGGATGGACTGGCCCATGTTCTTCCACGGCAATCCCGTGAAGATCGAGGCCAACATGACCTTCTTCCTGCACATGATCCTTGCCAACAGCGACAACAACCACGGCATGGCCCTGGGCCGCACGGTCGCGGTGACCCAGCAGGGCTGTGAGCCGCTGCATCGCGCGCCGCTTGATCTGGTCGTGCGTTAGGCCGGGCTCATGCCGCACATGATCATCTTCGTGATGCTGCTGATGCTGGGGCTGCTCGCCAGCTGTTTCATGCTGTAGCGGGTGGACGCAGATCTGCTCCCTCGAACGGTATCTCTGCCTTGCCACGTGGGATCAGTCCCTCGGCATCGAACATGGGCAGCGCCCTGATTTCGGCGCTGCAGGTCACCTTGCCACGCGTTGCCACCTGAACGATCGTCCCCGGCTCCAGCGCCTGGGAAAGACGGACCAGTGCCGTGCCACCTTGCAGGGTCGGTGACCAAGTTGATGCCGTGACCACGCCGACCGCGCGATTTTCCACAAGCAGATCTGCGCCCTGCACGCATTCTCCATCGGCGCAGAACAGCCCCCGCACCAGGGGTGTCCGGTCCGCAACGGCAAGCGCCTCTGCACCCACATAGCCGTCATGATCCTTGCCCACGAACATGCCCAGACCCGCCTGTCAGGGGGTCATCGTCTGATCAAAATCCGAGCTGTAGTTCATGATCCCTGCTTCGATGCGGCGCATGTCGAGAACATCGAGACCCACCGCCATGATCCCGAAGGCCTCGCCTGCTTTCTGGGCGGCGCGCCAGAGCCTGGTACCCTCCTCCTGTCTGCCGGCCGTATAGACCTCCAAGCCGATTTCACCGGTCCATCCGGTGCGTGAAAGAATGACAGGCAGGCCATCAACCGTAGCTTCGACGACATCGAAGTACCGGAAGGTCTCAAGGTCGAACCCGTCACACATGGCGTGGGCTACCTGCAGGCTCTTGGGTCCCTGAAGCTGGAAGACCGAGATATCCGGATCGGTGATCGTGACCTCCAGATCCCCGACATGCGCGCGCATCCAGGAAAACACCTCGGCGGATGCGTGAACATAATAGTAGCGGTCTTCAGCCATGCGCATCACGACGCCATCGCTCACCAGACAGCCGTCCTCGAAACACATCAGACCATAACTCGCGCGCCCGGGTTTCATGACAGACATGCGCCGGCACATGATGCGGTCCATGTAGAGGCCGGCATCAGGGCCCTTCACTTCCAGCGCCCGTTCACCCGATGCATCCATTAGGATGGCACCAGTGCGCAGCGCGGTATAACCGGCAAAGCGGCAATCGCCGAAGGTCACGGGAACCAGGCGATGGTTATAAACCGCATAACGGGCGCCCAATGCGTCGGTGACATCCGCAAATGCGGAGCGCCACAGACCATAGGCCCAGCCGGGTTCGGTTTCAGGGCGGGCAAGATATCGCATGACCGGTTCCTTGCATTGCAGGGGTGAAGAGGTGTTTTTTCAGGACGCATCATCGCTGAATCGAAATTCCGTGCCTAGATGATGGATGATCACTGTTTGCTATCGCCATTTGCCGTCACCTGCTAGACGCTTGGGTGTTGGAGTTGATTGCTTAATGACCGTTGCCGCCCTCAATCCCTCGGAGCGTTTTCGCAGTCTGGTTGCCGTCATTTCGGCGATGTGCGTGACCTCTGCGCTTTACGCCCTTTCTCTGCCGTTGTTCGCGACGCGCCTGGACGAAATGGGCGAGTCCGAGACCGTCATCGGCATCAATGCTGCGGCCCAGGCGATTGCGCTGCTGGCGGTGGCACCGTTCGCACCACGCCTGTTGCAAAGATTCGGGCCTGCCGTCGTCATGCTGTGGATGCTGGCCGGCACCCTGGTCTTCATCCTGCTCTGCCCGCTCTACGAGAACGCCTGGTACTGGCTCGTCCTGCGCCTGTTGCTGGGAACCACCACCAGCATCATGTGGATTGCAGGCGAGGCATGGGTCAACCAGGCCAGCGACGATGCCGGGCGCGGCCGCGTCCTGGCTTTCTATGGCATCGCAGGCGCAGCGGGGACGATGGCCGGTTTCGGTGTGATCGGCTATTTCGGTCACACCGGTTGGACACCGTTTCTGATTGCCGGAGGCATGGTGGCAGCAAGTGCCCTTGCCATTCTGCCTGCCATTCGGATCGCCCCACCCTTTGCCGGTGCCCAGAGCGCACCGATGGCCAAGCTCTTTTTTGTCGCTCCCACACCGCTGCTGATCAACCTTCTGGCCGCCGTGACCTTCGGGTCTCTGGCCTCGTTCCTGTCAGTCTATGGCACCGACATCGGCATGCCGCTCGACGACACGTTCTGGCTTCTGGTCCTGTTGAGCGCAGGCGGCCTCATGCAGTACCCGATCGGTTGGCTGGCAGACCGCATGAATCGCAGGATACTCGCCCTGGGTCTGATGGTCGCGATGATGGTCATGTTCGCACTGATGGGCCCGGCCCTGGCGGACCCCTTCCTGCGCTGGCCCTATGCCCTGTTCCTGGGTATGGGCCTGATGGGGCTCTACACCCTCGGTCTCACGCTTCTGGGTGCACGCTTTCGCGATGCTGATCTCAGCGCTGCCACCACCCTGTTCCAGCTCATGTGGAATACCGGCGTGGTCGTGGGGCCGTTTGCGGTCGGAATTGCCATGGAACAGACCGGACCAGCAGGCTTGCCATGGACGATCATCGGCTTCTATGTGCTGGTCGCAGCGGTTGTCGTGGTACGCGGGCGCGCCAAATGAGTGCCGCCAGCGCAAGCCGCCTTCGCGGGCTCATTGCAGTCATTTCGTCGATGGCCCTGACCGCCCTGGTCTTTGGCTTCACCTATCCGATGTTTGCCACGCGCCTGGATACCATGGGCGTTCCCGATTTTTGGATCGGATTGAACGCTGCCGCTCAAAGTGCCGGTGTGTTCCTTGTTGCCTGGTTCGCGCCACGTCTCATCACCCATTTTGGCCCGGTGCGTGTCATGGTCGCCATGACCGGGGTGAAACTGCTGGCCGTGCTCCTGTGCATTCTCTTTCCAGCCTACTGGCCCTGGCTCCTGATGCGCATGGTCATCGGGGGCGCAGGCAGTGTTCTCTGGATCGCGGGCGAAACCTGGATCAACGAAATTGCCGAGGAAAAGAGCCGGGGGCGGGAACTGGCGATCTATAGCATCGCGCTGGGTGTCGGCACGGTGGCCGGCGTCAAGATCGTCGAGGTCGTGGGTTACCAGGGGTCCTGGCCATTTGTCGCCTTGATGGTTGCCGTCGGCATCTCGGTCATCCCGCTTCTGTTTGCCTGGCGGGATGAGCCGAAGCTCGATATGGCCGGCCACGATGTAGGCCTTGCCGGATTCGTGCATTCGTTCCGCACGGCACCGCTGGCGATCATGCTCAACACGGTTTTTGCCGCCATCTTCGTGAGCGTGCAGTCGTTCATGACGATCTACGGCCTGGAAGTCGGCATGGCGCTCGACCGGTCGCTCGACATTCTGATCGTCTTCAATATCGGCGGCATTCTTCTGCCCTATGGAGCGGGATGGCTTGCCGACCGGATGGACCGCAACCTGCTCTCCTTCTTCCTGGTCTTCCTCTCAACGCTGCTGTTCTGCGTCATGGGCTGGGCGCTGGCCCAACCGGTGTTCGATCTGATCTACATCTTTGTGCTGGGCGGGCTTTCCGCCTCCATCTACGCCGTTGCCATGGTTCTGCTTGGCGAGAAGTTCCGTGGCGCAGCATTGGCCTCAGCCGCGGCAACCTTTACCCTGATGTGGAATGTCGGCGGTTCCGCCGGGCCGTTCATTACCGGTGGCGCCATGGAGGTCTTTGGTCCCCAGGGATTGCCGATTTCGCTCGCCATTCTCTCTACACTCGTGCTGCCGTTTGCTCTGGGCGCATGGATACGGCGGAAACGGGGACAAACACCCTCATAAAGCTGCCAATGGCGTTTACACCTCAAGGCCCCTTTGTTATGAGTCCGACGCTCCCAAGGGCGCGGGGCAAACTGCGGGAAATCACATGATACTGGTGGCAGGCAACAGCAATCGGCAACTCGCCGAGGCGATGGCGGCAGTTTTGGGCATCGAACTTGCCAATGCCAGCATCCGGCGGTTCAGCGACCTCGAGATTTTTGTCGAAGTGCAGGAAAACGTGCGCGGTGAAGACGTGTTTGTCATGCAATCGACGTCTTATCCCGCAAACGACCATCTGATGGAGCTGTTGATCACGATCGACGCCCTGCGCAGAGCCTCGGCCAGGCGCATCACGGCGGTCATCCCCTATTACGGCTATTCGCGCCAGGATCGGAAGGTCGATTCGCGCACACCGATCTCGGCAAAGCTGGTTGCCAACCTGATTACCACGGCTGGCGCCAACCGCGTTTTGACGCTGGATCTCCATGCCGGGCAGATTCAGGGCTTCTTCGACATCCCCGTCGACAACCTCTATGCCGCCCCGTTGATGGTCGATGACATCGAAAAGAACCTGAACGGCGACGGTTTGACGATTGTTTCGCCCGATGTGGGCGGTGTTTTCCGTGCCCGACAGATTGCCAAGCGGCTTGACGCGGACCTTGCGATTGTGGATAAGCGCCGCGAACGCGCTGGCGTCTCGGAAGTCATGAACATCATTGGCGAAGTCGAGGGCCGGCGCTGTATTTTGGTTGACGATATTGTCGACTCCGGCGGCACTCTGTGCAACGCGGCACAGGCGCTCAAGGACAGCGGCGCGACCAGGGTCGATGCCCATATTGTCCATGGCGTCCTGTCTGGTGGTGCAGTTGGTCGTATCGAGGCTTCCGTGATGGACAGTTTGACCATCACGGACACGATTCGCCCGACGGAAGCCGTGAGGATCGCCGACAAGATTCGTGTGTTGTCCGTCGCCACGCTGATGGCAGAGGCTGTACGCCGCATCAGCGAGGAGAGCTCGGTTTCGACCCTGTTCGACTGACGGATCAAGGAATGTCATGCCGCCGGATCGAAGGCCCTGCCCTCGACTCGGTGGTTGGTGCGCGTCTGCTGCCCCTGGTCCTGCCGTAACGGGTCGTGACCATGAGATGAGGAGCCGGCGCTTGAAGGAACAAAAGGCGGAGCCGGGAAGGTTTCGCCACATTGAAGGAGAACATCGGCATGTCTGATCAGGCCATTATCTCGGCGGAACTGCGCGGATCATCCGGAACCGGCGCTGCGCGCGCGACCCGTCGCTCGGGCTACATTCCCGGCATTGTCTATGGTGCAGACATCGAAAGTCTTTCCATTGCAGTCGAGCGCGATGCGCTGGGCCGTGAGGCGCATCAGGCCAGCTTCTTCGCACAGCTCTACAAGCTGAAAGTTGGCGACAAGACGCTGGACGTTCTGGCCCGCGACCTGCAGCTGCATCCCGTGACCGATGCGATCATGCATGTCGACTTTCTGGCCGTGAAGGCCGACGCGATGATTGCGGTCAATGTCCCCGTGGTCTTCCTCAACGAGGAAGAGTGCAAGGGCCTGATCCGCGGTGGCGTGATCAACATTGTGCGCCATGAGGTCGAGCTGATGTGCCCGGCCAATGCGATTCCCGAGCAGCTCGAACTCGACCTTGCCGGTCTTGATATCGGCGACAGCATTCACATCAGCTCTGTCGATCTTCCCGAAGGTGTCACACCGACCATTGATGACCGCGATTTCACCATCGCAACCATTGCTGCACCGACCGTGCAGGACGAGGTCGCGGAAGGTGAAGACGAAGAGGGCGTCGAGGGTGAAGCCGCTGGCGATGCCGGCGACGCTGGTGAGGGTGACGGCGAAGGCGACGAGGACGGAGACTCCTGAGCCGCCCGACGCGGCGCTGAAACGCGATGTTCCTGATAGCAGGATTGGGCAACCCGGGCCCCGAATACGCCCGGCAACGCCACAATGTGGGCTTCATGGCGGTCGAGCGGATCGCCGAGGACTACAATTTCGGTGCCTGGCGCAGGCGTTTCCAGGGTGTTGCGGCCGAAGGAATCCTGGGCGGCAGGAAAACCCTGCTGCTCAAGCCCCTGACTTACATGAATCTCTCGGGCCAATCGGTCGCCGAAGCCGTGGGATTCTTCAAGCTGGACCCAGGCGAACTGGTCGTCCTCTACGACGAAATCGACCTGGCACCGGGAAAGGTGCGCACCAAAACCGGCGGCGGGCATTCCGGCCATAACGGAATCCGCAGCATCCATAGCCATATCGGGCCCGACTACCGCCGTGTTCGTATCGGCGTGGGGCATCCGGGCCAGAAGGAACAGGTGATCGGTCATGTCCTGGGCAACTTTGCCAAGGACGAACAGAGCTCGCTCAACACCCTGCTGGATGCGATTTCCGATGCAGCGCCCTACCTGGCCGAAGGTGCTGACGACAAGTTCCAGACCCGTGTCGCCTTCCTGACACGACCGCTAGATGACACCAAACCCGGGGAACCCAGCCATGGGGATTAGATGCGGAATTGTCGGCCTGCCCAATGTCGGCAAGTCGACCCTGTTCAATGCCCTGACGGCCACCGGTGCAGCCCAGGTGGGCAACTTTCCCTTCTGCACGGTCGATCCCAATGTCGGAAGGGTCAACGTTCCCGATCCACGCCTTGAAGCGATCCGCGACATCGCTGCATCGCAGAAGACGGTGTGGAACCAGATCGAGTTTGTCGATATTGCCGGGCTCGTCAAAGGTGCCAGCCGCGGCGAAGGTCTGGGCAACAAGTTCCTGGCCAACATCCGCGAGGTCGATGCGGTCCTGCATCTGGTGCGCTGTTTCGATGGCGGCGATGTCAGCCATGTCGACGGCTCGGTCGATCCCCTGCGCGACATTGAAACCATCGACACCGAGCTGATGCTATCGGACCTGGAAAGCCTCGAGAAACGCGCCGACGCCAGCGCCAAGCGCGCCAAGGGCGGCGACCGGGAGGCCCAGGCCGATTTGCCGTTGATGGAACGTGCGCTCGAAGCCCTTCGGGACGGCTGCCCTGCCCGCAGCATCGAGGTCAGTGAGGACGAACGCAAACGCTTCGACATGCTGCAGTTGCTGACCTCCAAACCGGTGCTTTACGTCTGCAACGTCGATGAGGGCGACGCCGCTGAAGGCAATGCCCACACGCAAACCGTCGCAGCCCATGCTGCCTCGGAGAACGCCCAGGCTGTCGTGGTCTCAGCCAAGATCGAATCCGAGCTTGCCGAAATCGAGGATCCGGAAGAAAAGTCCGTCTTTCTGGAAGATCTGGGCCTTGAAAAACCCGGACTCAACCGGGTGATTCGCGCTGCTTATGCGCTGCTGGGACTGATCACGTTCTTCACGGCCGGCCCCAAGGAGGCCCGCGCCTGGACCGTGGTCAACGGCGCCAAGGCACCCCAGGCCGCCGGTGAAATCCACGGTGATTTCGAGCGTGGTTTCATCTGTGCTGAAACCATCGGCTTTGACGACTACATCGCCCTCAAGGGCGAACAGGGCGCCAAGCAGGCAGGCCGCATGCGCCAGGAAGGGCGGGACTACGGCGTCAAGGACGGCGACGTCTTCTTGTTCCGCTTCAACGTCTAGAACCAATCCTGACTAGTTGATCTGGACCAGACCGGCTCAGTTCGTACCCGACTCATCGCCGGCCTCGGGGCTGTTCCAGTAAGCTGGTGCCGTCAGTCTGGTGGCGATGATGTAGGAGGCGATGGATGCAATCGAAAGGACCGAAACGTAGGTGACCCAGTCGTCGGTCGACAGGACCCGGCGGGCAACTTCATTGGAGATCGCCCAGAACACGGCAAGACCTGCCCACCGGAACGTAAGAACCCGCCAACCCCGATCGGTAAGGAACACAAAACTGCCAAGGGCGCGTTCAAGAACCGTGGGATGAAGCAGGAGCCCCGCCAGCAGGGCAGCGGCAAACAGCAGCTTGCCGATGGTCGGCTTGATCTTGATGAAGACGTCATCGTGAAAAAACAGGCTCAGCCCGCCAAGTGCCAGAACCATGGCCACGGTGACGATACCCAGCATGGGCACACGGCGCTCGCGCGCCCAGCCGATGCCGACACAGATCACGGTCGCAGCCATCACCGCCGCGGTTGCCGTCATCAGGCCCCACCCCCAGTTCGCGATAAAAAACACGGCAACCGGCGCCATCTCGAGGATCATGTGTCTGTTCAGATAGCGTTCACGAAAGCTCATGTGTGTCACCCGTTGACCTTTTGGTGAGTCCAACCTATCAGGACGATGTCCCAACGGAAGAAGAAGAAGCCATGAAAGTCGTGTTCAGCGCCCTGACCTAGCGCACCTCCTTGCCCTCCCCAGGGAACAACGCACTGTTTGCCCGGAGAAATCCGGAGCGTGATCGCCATGTCGTGTTCATTGCGGCATGCAGAAAAACAAGGAGAAACACGATGAATTCACAGAAGATCACCGACCTTCTGGCCCGGGAAAACGCCCGCTTCAGTCAGTCGCGCCCCCGTTCGGCCGAACTGCTCGAACGCGCCAAGGCATCCATGCCATCAGGTGTTCCCATGGCCTGGATGCGCGGCCTGACCCACCACACGCCGATCTATGTCGAAGGCGGACAGGGTGCCGTCATTACCGATGTCGACGGCCATCAGTATGTCGATTTCAACCAGGGTGACATGTCCAGCACCGCCGGATACGGAACGCCGGCGGTCACACAGGCCGTTGCCGACCGCATGGCGCGTGGCGGCCAATTCGTCCTTCCCAGCGAGGATGGCATCTGGGTATCGGAAGAACTCGGCCGCCGTTTCGGCCTGTCCCATTGGCAATACACGCTCTCTGCATCCTCGGCGAACACCGAAGCGATCCGGCTCGCGAGGCTGGCAACAGGCCGCGAAGGCATTCTGATGTTCGATGGAAGCTATCATGGCCATATCGGTGAAACCCTGGTCGACTATGCACACGAGTCACCGAAGTCCTATGCGCTTGGCATGCCCGGCGACCATGCGCGCAACACCACCGTGGTTCCCTTCAACAGTCTGGAAGCAGCCGAGGCCGAACTTGCCAAGGGCAAGACGGCCTGCGTTCTGGCCGAACCGGCGCTGAGCAATGTCGGCCTGGTTGTCGCACAGGATGGGTTTTTCCAGGGATTGCGGGAGGCGTGTGACCGCCATGGTGCGTTGCTGATCATGGACGAGACCCACACGCACATGTTCGCCTTTGGCGGTCTGGTGCGGCACTGGGGCCTCAAGCCCCATATCGTCGTTGTGGGCAAGAACGTGGCTGGCGGTGTCCCCATCGGGGCCTACGGGTTTGGCGAAGACCTGGCAGACCTGATGGATGCCAACCTGTTCGATCATGCCGGTGACGAACCGGGGCTGGCTTCGGGCGGCACGCTTTATGGCAGCCATCTGTCGCTTGCCGCCGCACGCGCCACGCTGGAACATGTGCTCACAGAGGAAGCCTATGCCCATATCGGGCGTCTGGGCGCGCGCCTTGCCGGGGGCATTCAGGACATTATCGATCGCGCGGGACTCCCCTGGCGCGCACAGCATCTGGAAAGCCGGGCGGGCTGGCTCTACAGCACCGAGGTTCCGATCAGTGGTGTTGATGCCGTCAGGCTGATGAACGTGGAGCTGTCGGATTCACGGCGAATCTACATGGCCAACCGGGGAATCTGGGAGGCGATCGTGACGGCAGGGCCTGCTGTGTCGTTCCCGATGGTCGATGCAGACATCGATCTCTATCTTGAGGTCGCAGAAGGCTGGGTACAGGAATTGCTTTGATCCTGTGAACAAACCCTTCAGGGTGCCTGAAGGACAAGCGTGACATGGAGGGGGCTTCCATTAGGGAACATCGGGGATGCGTCTGGACACTGTTGGCGAGCAGGTCGCTTATGCGTGCCATCCTGTGCCTGGCATTGCTCCTGCCTCTCCTGTCCGCACTGACGTCTCTGGATGCCCACGCCCAGACCTTCGGATTGGAAGGGGAAGAGGCCTCCCAAGAGATGCCGGTGCTTCCCGATCCGTTGACTCAGGAAGCGATCCGCGACCTTCTGGCCCAGCTGGACGATCAACAGGTCCGCGAAATCCTGCTGCAACGCCTCAGCGAAGAGGCTGACCGCAGGGCAAGAGAACTGGCGGCACTGGATCAACGCGACCTTGACGATATCGCCGAGGACTACGCGGTTTCCTTCGGCGAGCTCCTTGTCACTGTTGTCCGTCAGGGGCCGCAAATTCCTTTAGCCATCCAGTGGGCCTTCGAGAGCTTCCAAGTCGCGCGCGGTGACAGAGGCTTGGGGACGCTGGCCTTTTCACTGGCTCTTTCACTGGTTCTCGGTCTGGCAGCCGCGGCAATCGTACACAGGGTGACCCGAAGCTGGCGTAGTTCTGATGATCCCGACGCAGCCGCCAGCATCTGGACAAGGCTTGGTGTCGTGGGTTCCAGGCTCGGCTCTCGCCTGCTTTCCATTCTGGCGTTCGGCTTCATTGCTCTGAGCTGCAATCTCATCCTGAACGAAGACCACTCCGCCGATCAGACGACGGTGGCCGAGCTGATCAACGCCATCGCATGGACCTGGGCCGTGATGGCCATGATGTGCTTCATGCTGTCGCCGCACCACCCGGACCAGCGCCTGTGCCATGCCGATGATGCCACGGCGCGTTCGCTGGTTCGTTCAGCCACGGTGATCGCTGCTCTTTTCAACTTCGGTTTCGGCTTTGTCATCTGGATGAACCACATGGGCGTCCATTTCAGCACCCACTGGACCGGATTCTGGATCAACATTCTCTTCCATCTCCTGATCGCCGGCACAATCTGGCGCAACCGTACAGGCATCCGCGGCATCCTGATGGGCCACATCAACGAGTCCGACCGTGTCGATCGCTGGTTTGCAACATGGTGGCCGCAGGTTTCCATCGGATTGCTGTTTGCCCACTGGCTCCTCAGCGTCCTGTCCGTCGCGGTCGGAACGGTGGATGAGAGCACACTGACGGCCATGGCCATGACGCTGACGATCCTGATCGGCTTGCCCCTGATCGATCAGTCGGTGCGTGCCATCGCGCGCGGATTGATCTCGTCGCGACCCGACAAGGATCCGGCCATTCAGGCTGCTGATGAGGAAACACGAATCGGCCTCGTGCGGGTCTGCCGGGTCGCCGTGGTCACGCTGGGTGCAATCCTGCTGCTCAAGCTGTGGGGCGTCGACATTGTTGCGCTGACAGAACAGGGCGTGGGCGCACGCTTTGCCAGATCCGTGATCGATATCTTCCTGATCATCGTCCTGACCTATGGCCTGTGGGAATTGATCCGCATCATGACCAACCGTCAGATCGCCATGGAACGTATTGCGCTCGGCCTGGGCAGTGGCGAAGAACAGGAGTCAGAAGGTGAAGGCGGCGGTGCCGCTGCCCGGCTGGGAACGATCCTGCCGCTGGCCAAGCTGGTTGCCCAGATCACCCTGCTCATCATGGCGGTGCTGGCCATTCTT
>CALIUG010000035.1 GCA_938048755.1 uncultured Alphaproteobacteria bacterium | reverse complement strand
TTCCTGGTTGATTTCGGCAAGGAACCCAATGGTCCCTCGCGCTGCCACGAAACCCGCTACCCCGGCGGCGACTGCACTTCTGATATCTGGCTGTGAGCGGAACAGGACCGATGGATCACACACAGGAATACCCCGAAGGCTATCTGGCCGACATTCTCAAATCGGTGAAAACTATTGCCATGGTCGGTGCCTCGCCCGATGCGACAAAGTTCAGCTATGGCGTGCTGCGCGTCCTGCACGAGACCGGATACGACATGATCCCCGTGAACCCCAAGCCGGAGGTAACCGAGATCCGCGGGCTGCCAGTGGCCAACGCGCTGGCCGAGATCGAGCGTCCCGTCGATATGGTCCAGGTCTTCCGCAGTGCTGATGCTCTCTACGGTGTGGCTCAGGAGGCCATTGCGATCAACGCCAAGGTGCTGTGGGGCCAGATCGGCGTGGTGGACCACAAGGCGGCAAAGCTGGCCGAGGACGCCGGTCTGAAGGTGGTGATGAACCGTTGCCCCAAGATCGAACTGTTCCGTCCGTTCTGGAAACCCAAGCTTGGCCAGACGATCTGAGAGATGCCGACCTTCCAGGTGACCCTGAACAATGCCAGCGTGACACTCGACGTCAAAGAAGACCAGACAATCTATGACGCGGCACTTGCCCGCGGCATCCAGTTGCCGATCGGCTGCAACTATGGTGGCTGCATCACCTGTGCAGCGCGGTTGCTGTCAGGCAAGGTGCGTCAGCCCGGCGCTACGGCACTCAACAAGCGACAGGCACGGGAAGGTTATGTGCTGCTCTGTGTCGCGCGACCGACACAGGACTGTGTCGTTGATGAAGGCGTCGATGCCCAGGGGGACCTTTATAAGAACCCGTTCATGGCGCCGGACCGGTCGCGCTGAAGACATTGGAAATCGGGCATATTCCGACATGTCGGCATCTCAGAACGTCACGGCCAGGCCGAACGAAAACCCGCTTAGATTGTCACCGATCAGGTAACGGGCCATCAGGCGCGTGCGGTAGACCGGATGCCAGGAAACCGTGGTAGTATCGAACTCGATTCCGGCGCCGATCTGACCCAGCCAGGGCGTTTTCATGATGGCTTTCTGATCCCCCAGGAAGGAGGAGCGGCAAGTTCCCCCACAGCCCGGATCGGGCCACCAAAGGCTTCATAAGCCGTGGGCACACGCAGGCGCGACCACAATCCCAATGTGATGGCATCAGCCGTTCCCCTGGCGGCTTCGGAAGTTCCGCTGATGCTCTGCAACCGGATGTGGGTGTAGCGCAGTTCTACGTCGACTTCATAGGCCTCACGATAAAGCTCGTAATCGAGCATCGCAGCACCACCGTATCCCACAGCATTCAAGCGCCCGTTTTCGAGGAACTCGAGCTCGACCCCGGTCTCGGAACTCAGAAAGCGGCCGGCAAGGGAAAGATCACTCTCGATATGCCCGAGCGAAAAATTGGCGATGGGCCTGAAGACGATCCTGTCGGTGATCGGAAAATCCCAACCCACGCCGACCGTACCGGCAATACTGGTCCATCGTGGCGCGACCACCGCAGTGCGCGCACCATTGGAAAAGACGAAGCGAGGATCGTATCGCGCAACGCCGGCAAATCCCTCGAGATAGAGGGGGAAGCTGTCGGAAACAGTAAACGCGCCGCCCAGTTGGCTGGCGTTGAACCGAACATCGCCCCCGCCTGCATCAACGTTCATCGTGCTGGCCGTCTCGTTGGGCACAACGGAAAAACCCAGAATGGCCAGAGCCCCGTTGGCCAGGGTTGCCGGATCATCGTTCTGCGGAAGCAGAATGCCCTGGGCGCGTGCCGGTGGACCCGTGACCAGAAACACAGAAAAGATCAGAAGCCAGCACAAACCAAACTTCTTGCATTGGAACAGCATGTGCCCTGACCCGGACTCTAGCGCATCAGGTCAAAGCAATAGAAGACGCCTGCCGAGAGCAGAGCCGTGGCGGGCACTGTGATGATCCAGGCAGCCAGAATCGTCATGACGTGTGAGCGTCGGACCAGCTTGCGATGGCGTATCTCGTCCGGACCCGCCGCTCTTGCGGGACTGATGTCATCCGGCCGGCAGCGGGTCACCATCTCGCGCCGGCGCTTGCTGTGTTTGGTGTAGAACTCCCGGAAGAATCCAACCCCGAAGACAGCACCAACGGCGACATGGGTGGAACTGACCGGCAGCCCCAGATAGGACGCAAAGATCACGGTGATTGCTGCTGAAAGTGCAACGCAATAGGCCCGCATGGGATTCATCTTGGTGATCTTGGCGCCGACCATGCGGATCAGCTTGGGCCCATAGAGGAACAGGCCAAGACTGATACCGAAGGCTCCGATCATCATGATCCAGATGGGCACCGTGACCTGACCGGCAATATCGCCGGATTCGACCGTATGAATGATGGCGGCCAGTGGCCCGATGGCATTGGCAACATCGTTGGCGCCATGGGCAAACGAAAGAAGGGCTGCCGAGCAGATCAACGGGATGTGGAAGAGCTTGCGCAGGGACTGGTTGCGATTCTCCATACCCTCGGACTGACGCCGGATGGCTGGATGCGTGATGAGCCAGGTGATGACGAAGGTACCCAGACCGATCAGCACGACCGTGGTGGTGTCAGGTGACCAGACCCGCTTGAATCCCTTGATCGAGAGGTAGGAGCCGAAGGCACCGGCCATCAGCGCGACCAGCACCGGAATCCAGCGCCGAGCCGCGGCGATCTTGTCGTCCTGGTAGATCAGGTTGATCTTGATAAAGGCCAGGAACAACGCGGCAATGACACCACCCATAAGCGGTGAAATGACCCAGCTGGCCGCAATCGCGCTCATGGTTTCCCAATTGACCAGACCAAAGCCGACTGCCGCGATGCCGGCCCCCATAACACCACCAACCACGGCGTGCGTGGTGGAAACCGGAGCGCCGATCACGGTGGCAAGATTGACCCAGACGGCCGATGAAACCAGTGCCGCCATCATGGCCCAGATGAAGGTATCGCTATCGGGCACCTGCGCCGGATCGATGATGCCCTTGGAGATTGTCTTGACCACATCGCCACCGGCAATCAGTGCGCCCGCACTCTCGAAGATCGCCGCAATGACGAGCGCGCCAAACAGCGTGAGTGCGCGCGAACCCACCGCAGGGCCCACATTGTTTGCGACATCGTTCGCCCCGATGTTGAGCGCCATGTAGCCGCCCAGGATTGCGGCTAGCACAACGAGCGAACCATCCGATGCGGCACCAGACAAAAGACTTGCAGCCAGAGCTGTAACACCCAGGAAGACAAGCGCCATGCCGTGACTCGCGGTGCTGCCGGCAGAGTGACGGACGGCCGCCTCGACATGCACCAGCTTGGCGAGGTCCTTGTCGAGTGTTTGTTTTCCGTCGCTCACGATCGGTACTCCGTAGTCTGAGGTGGTGCAGGAATCTTGTCTGACCCACGGGAAAGCAGGGGAACAAACGCCGCTTGGCTGTCCGGATCCAGTTGCTCGAGCAGACGCGATAGCCCGGGCTCATCACAAAAATCAGGCGCATCGGCCAGCTTGCACCAGCGTCTGGCGCGGGTGTCGCCTTCACACCAGGCGGACTCCTCGGAATCAACACGGAAGGGAAAGACAACCACGTCACACGGCACTTCATAGCCCTGAAGCATATTCTTCCTGTAGCGATAGCTACCGATCGATTCAGGGGAAATCACGCCGTTCACGCCTGCTTCTTCACGGGCTTCGCGTGCCGCTGCGGTGGTGAGCGCCTCGCCCTTCTTGGGCCAGCCTTTGGGCAGAAGCCAGCGGCCGCGACGTTTGGTGGAAACAAAGAGGAGTTCATAGCCCGCGTCCGACAATCGGAATGGCAAAGCTGCTGCCTGTTGGACAGAACTGGAGCCTGCAAACATGATCAGGTTCGAACCATTCGTGACAAGACAGCGACCGTGAGACGACAGATTTGTGTCATCGCTGATAACCGACACGCATCAGCGAGTCACGAACGCAAAGACGAACGCTCCACAGGGCAAAAGACGAAGATGATCAAAGCCTGTCTGCGCTAGAGGCCCAGGCGCGACAGATCGAGGTGACCGTCGACGACCGGCGGGCACCAATAGTAGCTGCCGGTTACCGGCCGGGAGAACCGGAAAAGACCATCAACGATGCCGTCATCGAGACCCACCATGCGCCGCATCTGGGCGCCGAAGGCATCATGACTGTTGCCAAAGGCCACGAACATGAGCCCTTCGCCGGAACTGTCGGCCCAGGTCATGGAGCGGCGAAGAACGAAGGCTTCGGGATCGAAGCTTTCCTGGGCCGTGCGTTTGACATGCGCCGATGCCGGCGCGTCTTCTAGCTCCACATTGTCCTTCAAACGCCGCCCGATGATGTTGTCGCGGTCCTGCTGATCGAACGAACTGAAACGGCCGAGGTCGTGCACCCATTGCTGGACCGCAACAAAACTCGAACCATCGAGGCCTTCTCCCCCGCCCGTTGCAAATGCGGCGTTGATGGCATCGTCACCCTTGGGGTTTTCCGTACCATCTTCATAACTGGTGAGATCACGCCCGGTATCGTGGCGAAATCCGTCGACCATGTGTTCCAGACCAAAGGCGTCGCCCAGTTCTGCTTCCAGGCTCCGCGCCATCAGAACCAGTTCACCGCGCTTGTCACCGCGCAGCCAGATCCACAGGTCCGACTGGGTCGACGGCACTTCGCAGCCCGGTCCGGTGAGATTTGGAAAGGCCGTCAACCCCTCGATCTCGCCACCGAGTCATGACCGCCAAGTTCATCCTTCCGATTCTGATGTTGTGCCTCTCCAATCTCTTCATGACCTTTGCCTGGTATGGCCATCTGAAGTTCAAGACCCAGCCCATCGTGCTGGTCGTCCTGCTGAGCTGGGGCATCGCGTTCTTCGAGTACTGGCTGGCGGTTCCGGCCAACCGCATGGGCCATGAGGTCTACAGCGCGGCACAGCTCAAGACGATCCAGGAAGTCATCACGCTGGTCGTGTTCGCCGGATTTTCTGTGTTCTATCTGGGCGAGACAATCCGCTGGAATCATGGTGTCGCCTTCTGCATGTTGGCTGCCGCTGCGTTTTTCATGTTCAAGGAGTGGTAGCGGCAGGGGCGCATCAGGGTGTTAGGATCATGGCGACAATGGGGAGGACAACATGCAGACCTATCTTCGCGACCAGATCGATTGGGAACAGCCGTTTTCGCATGAGGAATATGCAACACGGCGGCATCGTGTGCGCCTGGCCCTGCAGCGGGCACGACTTGATGCGATCTACATCACCAATCCGGCCGATCTGACCTGGCTCACCAACTACGACATGATCTGGTACCACCTGCAGAACCTGACGGGTCTGCTGGTGCGCGCGGACAAGGACGAGGACGTCTTTTTCGACGGCCCCAGTCACACCACCATCGTTTCGACGACCCCGGAGATCCGCGAGTGCGTCTTCACGCCCTATGACCGGCCCCAGGCCGAAGTGATCGTCGAAGGCATTGCCGCACGCGGCCTCGCAAAGGCAAAAATCGGCGTGCAACCCTGGGGCTATTCGCCCCACGCCACCGTATCCGATGACCTGCGCGCGCGCCTGGAAGCAGGCAGTGCCACAGTGGAAGACCATTCCTTCCTGGTCGAGGAGTTACGCTTTGTGAAGTCACCGGCCGAGGTTGCCGTGGTGCGCCGCGCCGCCGAGATTGCCGATGACGCCATGGAGGCCGCACGCGACGCCATTGCCGAAGGCGTCATGGAGACCGAACTGGAAGGCATCATCATGGCGAGCATGATGAAGGCCGGCGGCGGCTATCCCGGCATCCGCACAATGTTGGGCTCTGGCCCTCGCGCGGGCACCCATCACAGCCCGCCCCAGCACAGGAAGATCAAACGTGGCGATCTGGTCTTTGTCGATTTCTGCGGCTGCCTCCACCGCTACCACGTCAACGTCAATCGGACCTTCAGCCTTGGTGAACCCGACCAACGCTGGACCACCCTGATGAACAACTCCGCCGGCTGCGTCGATGCCGTGTTGGACGGCGTAAAGATCGGCGACAACTTTTCGAAGGTGCAGGAGGTGGCCGATGCGTACACCGA
>CALIUG010000034.1 GCA_938048755.1 uncultured Alphaproteobacteria bacterium | reverse complement strand
CAGAAAGCCAATGATCTGCTCAGGCGTATATCTCTTCCGGCTCATCTCTTCCTCCTCCCGTGGAGTTCAGATTAGCCGGACTCGCTCATTCAGCATGGACCAGTTTTCGGGGAGCAGGTCAGTCGTACCCGTGATCGTGTTGTCAGCCATACCGCAGTCCACCCTTCAGACCTTGGAAAACCAAGGCCATCCCACACTTCACGTCAGCAACACCCAACCTGAGTGTCGCTTCGAAGTATCCGTTCAGTATTCGCCCCCGCATGAAAACTCGCACAGAATCCAAGGCCCGGCAAACCCAGTTTTGTAAAAGAACGGCAACAAAACGCCCCGGGATGCGCGCTTTCCTTCTTGTCACCCCGATTGCCAAATCGGCCGTTTCGGCGTAAGGGTGAAAGGCAGGTCGCATACCGCAGCCTGATGGAGGCGGACAGAGCGCATGAAACGCGTCAGGCGCATCCTCATTCGCGTGGTCCTGATGGTCGTGATCCCCGTGATCGCACTGTGGATCGTGGTCGAGGCATACCTTTCCGGCGGTCGCTATGTGACGGCCGACAACGCCTTTGTGAAGGCCGACATCGTCAACATCGGTTCGGAAATCGATGGGCGTGTCGTGCAGGTCTTCGTCAACGACTACCAACATGTCGAATCCAGCCAGCCCCTTTTCGAGATCGATCCCGAACCCTTCGGCATTGCGATTGCCGCCGCAGAGGCCGAAATGGCCGCGGTCGAACAGGAGGTCGCGGGCCTGCGTGCACTTTACGGCCAGGGTGAGGCAGAAATCCGCGCGGCAGAGGAGGATATTCGCTATCTGACCGGCGAATTCGAGCGCCAGCAGGAACTGGTCGCCCAGGGTGCCGGAACCCAAAGCAAGCTGGACGCGGCCGAACATGCGCTGGCTGCGGCCAAACGCGATCTCGCCGTTCTGCGCGAACAGAACGCGGTTGTGCTTGCCGATCTTGGCGGGTCCCTGGATTCCCCGATCGAGGACCAGCCGATGTACCGCGCGGCAGAAGCCATGCGCAGGGATGCCGCGATCAAGCTGACCAACACCCTGGTGACGGCTCCCATGAACGGTACGCTTTCCCAGGTCCTGCTGGAAGTCGGCGAGTACATCGAAGCCGGCGACCCCGTGTTTGCTCTGGTTGCCACGGGCGAGCCCTGGATCGAAGTCAATCTGAAGGAAGTCGATCTGACCCACGTGATCGAAGGCCAGACGGCCACCGTGGTGGTCGATGCCTATCCCGATGTCGTGTGGACCGCTGTGGTCGATGCCATCAGCCCAGCGACCGGTGCCGAATTCGCGCTGCTGCCACCACAGAATTCGACCGGCAACTGGGTCAAGGTCGTGCAGCGTGTGCCGGTACGCCTGCGGCTTGAAGAGGGCCACGATACCGAACTGCTGCGCTCAGGCATGACGGTTACGGTCTCGATCGACACCGGTCAGGAGCGCACCTTCAGCGGCGTTGTGGACGGCGTGCTGGCCGACGTCCTGCCGGGTCAATGACCGAGGCGGCCGTTACGGCCGATCCTGCCGAGCCGCCCCGCCCGACCGGCATCCGATTTGTCATGCTGGTCTTTTTTGCGACCATCGCAACGACCGCCTATGACTTCACCTGGACCGTCGTGTCGGTCGCCCTGCCCCATATGCAGGGCACGTTTTCAACGACGCCCGACCAGATCGCCTGGGTCCTGATCGGCTTCATGCTGGGCAGCGCGACGGCAACGGCAAGTGCCGGCTGGTTCTCCAACCGGTTCGGGCGCAAGAACATCTTCCTGTTTGCCACCGCGGGCTACACGATCACGCTGATCGGTTGCGGCATGTCCGAAACGCTGATCGATGCCACGGTCTGGCGCTTCATGCAGGGTCTGGTGGGCGCGCCGCTGATCCCGCTTGGCCAGACCATCGTGGTCGACGCCTTCCCAAAACATCTCCACGGCAAGGCAACCTCGATCTGGGGTATCGGGGTCATGGTGGGGTCGGTCGCCGGCCCGGTCGGTGGCGGCTTTCTGCTGGAAGATTACAGCTGGCCCTGGGTTTTCTATGTCACCGTGCCGGTGGGCGTGATTGCCTTTATCGGTACCTGGATCTTCGTGCCGGCCACAAAACCCGACAAGAGCCAGAAGTTTGACTGGTTCGGCTTCATGACCCTGGTCGGCGGTGCCGGCATGCTGCAATTGGCCCTGGCACGGGGCGAACGCGAGGAATGGTTCGAATCCACCGAAGTGGTGATCGAGTTCATGATCGCGGGCTTCCTGATCTACCTCTTCATCATGCACACCATTTTTGCCAGAACGCCGTTTGTCTCGCGTGCGCTGTTCGCGGACCGCAACTTCATGATCGGCATGCTGTTTGTCGCCATCATCGGTTCGATCATCGTGCTGCCCAGCTTCCTGCTGCCCCTCCTGCTCCAGCAGGTTGCCGGTTATCCGCCCGCGGAAACAGGCTGGATGATGATGTACCGGGGTGCCGGCGTGCTCTGCGGCCTGATCGTGGTCGGCCAGATCGCCGAGCGGTTTCCGCCCAAGGCGCTGATCGTCTTTGGCCTGACCCTGATGGCCTTTCCAACCATCTTCATGGCGCAATGGACCGTGCAGTTGCCGGTGTATGAGGTCGCCTGGACCAATCTCGTCCAGGGCGTCGGCGGCAGCTTCATCTGGGTCCCCATCAGCACGCTGGCGCTGGGCCATCTGGGGCGCAAGGTGCAGGATCAGGGTTACTCGCTGTTCTATCTGTTTTTCGAACTGGGCAGTTCCATCGGCGTCGCGCTGATTGTGGGCCGGCATGTGCGCGACACCCAGATCAACCACGCCGCGCTCACCGAACACGTCAATCCGTTCAACGAACTCTTCCGCTACGAAGCGATTGCGCGCAACTGGTCCCACAGCGATGCCGTGGGCCTGGCCGCCCTGGAGGCCGAAATCGGCCTGCAATCGACCATGATCGCCTACAACAACGCCTTCTTCACCACGCTTCTGATGGCGCTTGGCCTGATTCCCGTGCTTTACCTCTTCCGCACGGGTAAGAAGAAGCTCAAGGCCGTGGCAACTCCGGATGGCGAACCGCCACCGGTGGCGGCCGAATAGAACTGATCCAGGTGCAGGAAGTCTGCGTATTGTCCTGGTGACCTGGAGTTTGTCCCGATGCGTCTCGTTTCCCTTTGCGCGATGGCTGCCATCAGCCTGACCGCGTCGCTAGGTCCTGTTCTTGCCCAGGAGTCAGAAGGCACCATGCCCTCCCGCTGGGTGGGTTTCGGTGAAGCCCAGGTCGATCACGAGTTCGAAACCGACATCGACAGCGGCGGTACACTGTCGGTGACCAGAGGGCATGCCGAAATCGGTGCGCTCTACATGAAGAGCCCGCGCGACAGCATCGGGATTGCCGTGCGTTACGGGCAACATGCCTATGACTTTGGCGGCACCGCAGGGTTCGGCGGGCTGCAGCCATGGGAGGACATTCGCGAAACCGTCGTTGCCGTGCCCTATCGCCTGGGTATCGGTGCTGACTGGGACCTGATGGCCATCGCCAGCATGCAGGGTTTTGCCGAAAGCGGCACATCCTGGGACGAAGGCGTGACCGCCAGCGGCATTCTGGCCATGAGCTACAGAGTCTCCGACGATTTGAAGGTGGGCGGTGGCCTGGGCGTTTCCAGCCAGATCGAGGACGACGTCAGCGTCTTTCCCTTCCTGCTGCTTGATTGGCAGATCACCGAGACCCTGGCCCTGGCAACCCGTGGCGCAGGACGCGCCGTGGATGGTCCCCAGGCCGTCCTCTCCTGGCAGGCCGATCCCATGTGGTCCCTGGGTCTGGGTGCGGGCCATGAAACCCTTCGCTTCCGCCTGGATGACAGTGGCGTGGCCCCCGGTGGCGTAGGCGAGGAAGAGGCCTATCCCGTCTTTGCATCGCTGACCTATGGCAAGGAGCGCGGCGGCTTTCAGGCATTCGTGTTCGGTGGCTACAAGCTGGCCGGCGAACTGACTCTGGAAGATCGCAACGGCGTGTTTGTTGCCGGATCCGACTATGAAAACAGCCCGTTCCTGGGCGGCGGCGTGCGCCTGACCTGGTAACAACCAGGCGATCTCGACCGGCTCCAGCCTTGAACTGAAAGGCAAGCTCCCCTTATCTGGAAGGCCGCTGCCTTCCCGTTTGTCAGGAGTTTCCCATGCCCGGTCCCCTTCACGGCGTTCGCGTCATCGATCTCACCAGCATGGTATCGGGCCCGGCCACGACCATGGTGCTGGCCGACCAGGGGGCCGATGTCATCAAGGTCGAAAACCCGGCTGCCGGCGGCGACCACACCCGCGTCGTCTCCAAGAGCGAAGGCAGGCTGGCAGCCTCGTTCCTCAACAACAACCGCAACAAACGTTCGGTCACCATCGATCTGAAGAAGCCGGAGGGGCTGCCCGCCCTGTTGCGGCTGATCGAGGGGGCCGATGTGCTGGTGCAGAACTTCCGGCCCGGCGTGGCAGAACGCATCGGTGTGGGTGAAGCAGCCGTGCGCGAGCGCGCACCCGGGATCATCTACACCTCGATCACCGGCTTTGGTTTCACCGGGCCCTATGCCGCCAAGCCGGTCTACGATCCGCTGATCCAGGCGCTTTCGGGCCTGGCCACCATCCAGGCCGGATCGGACGAAGAACGTCCGCGCCTGGTGCGCACGATCCTGCCCGACAAGCTGACCGGCGCGGTCGCCTCCCAGGCCATCACCGCAGCACTTTATGCGCGCGAGAAAACCGGCGAGGGCCAGGCGATCCACCTCTCCATGCTCGGCAGCGTGGTGTCGTTCCTGTGGGGGTCGGACATGGAAACCCAGACCATGGTCGACAAGGCAATCCCCCAGCAGCGCGCGCAGAGCTTCATCGACCTGATCTATGAGACCGCCGACGGCTACATTTCGGTCGCCGTTCAGCAGGACAAGGAATGGCTGGCGCTCACCCGTGCGCTCAACAAGCCCGAATGGCTGGAAGACGACCGCTTCAAAACCGCCACCGGACGCCACCGGAATATCAACGCGCGCCTGGAGCTGACCCAGGAAGCCCTGCGCACAAAGACCGCTGCCCAGTGGCTTGAGATCCTGGAAGCCGAAGGCGTACCCTGTGCGCCGGTCCTGACCCGCAGCGCCATGATCGAACACCCTCAGATCGTAGCCAACGGCATCATCTTCGAGCACGAGCACGATGTGGCGGGCAATCTGCGCCAGGCGCGCCCGCCTGCGCGTTTCTCCAAAACCGACTTCGAACTGCGCCAGCCCGGCGCCATGCTGGGCGAACACACAGAGGAAGTGTTCCTGGAAGCCGGTTTCACCGATGCGGAGATCGCCGACCTGCGCGCCGCCGGTGTGTTGGGGGCGACCCAACAGCAGGCGGCGGAGTGAGGTCCTTCTTTCCGCGCCGTGTCATCCCGGCCAAGGGAGCGGAGCGAACGCGCGCCGGGATGACACGTTGAGGGTTCAGGCATGATCGACTTCTATTACTGGCCGACGCCGAACGGGTGGAAGGTGGCGATCCTGCTCGAGGAGCTGGGTGAGGCCTACAACCTGATCCCGGTGAACATCTCCAGGGGCGATCAGTTCAAACCCGAGTTCCTGGCCATCAGCCCCAACCACCGCATGCCTGCCGTCGTGGACCATGATGTCGCAGGCGATCCCGTGACGGTCTTCGAGTCCGGCGCGATCCTGTTCTACCTGGCGCGCAAGACCGGCCGGTTCATGGCCGATGACCCGGTGCTGGAAAAGGAAACGCTGGAATGGCTGTTCTGGCAGACCGGGAACCAGGGGCCGATGGCGGGCCAGCTTTCCCACTTCGTCAATTACGCACCTGACGAGAACCCCTATGCGCTGGAGCGTTACCGCAACGAATACGATCGTTGCCTGGGTGTGCTGGAACGCCGCCTGGAAGGTCGTGAGTGGATTGTCGGAGACGCCTATTCCATCGCCGACATGATGTGCTGGCCCTGGGTCCTGATCGCCAAGCCGCTCACCGCAAGCCTGGACGATTTCCCAAATGTCAGCCGCTGGAGAAAGGCCGTGAAAGCGCGCCCCGCCGTCCAGCGTGGCGTCGATCTGGGTAAGGAATTCCGACGCAATGCAGCGCCTGACGAGGAGGAACGCAAGATCCTGTTCCAGCAGAACGCCCGAACCGCTGGCGAACAGTCCGGAAGCTGACCCCCGGACTTTGGCCCGTCAGCCGCTCCTGGGCTTCCCGGCCTTCATGCGCAGATTCTGTTTCATGATCCGTGTGGTTGCGTCAGCCGTGCCGTCATGGAAGCTGCCGAACCACTTGTCGAGCGGCACCAGATCCTGGCCGTAATTGCAGTTGTAGTATCGATGATGGAGCTGGTGGAACAGCGTTCCCGTATCCATCACGTTTTTCCCCTTCACATCGATGTTCTGGTAGCCCGTGTGGCCGGTGCTGGCACCGGTCGTCAGCCAGAAGCTGTGATAGAGCATGTGAAGCGGATGGGACGCGATCACCAGATGCAGGATCATCGAGCTCA
>CALIUG010000033.1 GCA_938048755.1 uncultured Alphaproteobacteria bacterium | reverse complement strand
GTGTTGGCCTTCAGGTCGGGATAGTTCTCGGCCACGGCAAACAGGTTCATCATCGCACCCGACAGCCTGCCTTCGGCCTCGGCCCGTTCGGCGACGCCTTCGGCATTGCCGGCCTTCGTTCGCATCGCCGTGACTTCCGCCAGCGTCGCCTTTTCATGATCGACATAACCTTCGACCGTCGACACCAGATTGGGGATCAGGTTGAAGCGGCGCTTCAACTGCACCTCAATCCCGCTCTACGCCTCGGCCACCCGCTGGCGCAGCTTGACCAGCCGGTTATAGACCGACACCGCCCCCATCACGACCAGCACCACCAGCGCCAGGGCGACGATCATCCCGATTGATTCACCCATGGCTCGAACCCCTGTCCCTCTCGCCTCTATATGGCGCGTGCAGGCGCCATGACCTGTGTCGAAGAACACGTTTTGACGTGAAGCGGAAGATTTCGTCAAACTCCGGCTGTCATACCTGCGGCAAGAGACGCTCGCCTGTGGTCAGTCGAGGCTCGACGGGAACTCTTGACAATCTGTCGTTTATTCGCTATTTGTTCTTATATCAAATTGATCGATATGAGGCGGCCCTGGGGCCGCCTTTCTGCGTTTTGGACTGGGGTGCATGGGGTTGAATTCGGGTTTTTGCGTTGGGGTCCTTTCCGTACCGAAATGGCACGGTCTTGCGGCTCCCGGAGAAGGCGGGGTTAGCGACCGGTCTTGTCGTTTTTGGATCCATACCGTCGGCGCAGTTCAGCGGTCAGTCCGCGTTCGGTCTGGAAGCGGGAACCGCCCAGATGCACGGCGTTGACATGGCCCCTGGCGTCGCGCGCCAATCTGGCAGGCTCGTCGACGTTTTCCAGGCCGCCGGCCCTGGTGATGGTGCCGCGGTCGCGGCCTTTGACGGTGATCTCGGGCGCATGGGTCAGAGGCTCGGTGGCGTCACTCTCTGCGATGAGCACGCGGTCCTTCATGGGTACCAGGTCGACAGTGCCCCAAAGTTTCCACCAGCGCCCGCACCAGTCGCGAGTGCGGGCCGATGGCGCGCCGCCCTCTTCGAAGCGCGCAAGGATGGTGGCGATGCCTTCCGACCAGGGACGGGCCATGCCGTCCATCGCGTTCGACAGCACGGTCAAGGCAAGGCCGCGCCCGGGGAATACCAGCGTGTTGGAAAGACAGCTCTGGAACGCACCGCCATGGCCGAACCAGTCCCAGTTGCCGATCGTTCCCGACATGATGCCAAGGCCGTAATGCAGCTTGAGACCGCTGTCCCGGTCGCTCCACAGCGCCCGCACCATCTCGCGGCGGCTGGCGGGGGTCAGGACCGAGGTTCCGGCTTTGGGATCAAGCGAGGCGAAGAAACGGGCGATGTCAGAAGCCGTGGAGATGAACCCGGTCGCAGGTGCCAGCGCATGGGTGGGATTCTCGCCCGGCACCACGACCCGGCGACCCAGCGGCAACTTCATGCTGTGGCCCCGCGCCACCGATTTGCCCTTCGCAAAAGGTGCGTCGGGCAGGGTTTCGGTCAGCCCCGATGCTGCGATGATTTCACGGGTGACCCAGTCGTTGTAGGTCTCGCCCGTCACGGCCTCGATCACCAGACCCGCCAGACCAAAGCCGTGGTTGGAATACTTGAAGCGGGTCGATGGGCTCAGAACCGGCGGCCGGGAGAGATCGGCCAGCAGTTCCGCGTGGTTCAGGAAGGCACGGCTGTCGTCCCACTGGCCACTGTCGCCACCGTCGCGCACCAGCCCGCCGCTGTGACTCAGCAACTGGGCCAGATTGAGCGCGCCAACCCGGGGATGCAGACCCTCAACATAGTGTCCGACCGGCGTATCGAGGTCGAGCCTGCCGGCTTCACGCAAGGCCATGACGGCTGCTGCCGTGAAGGCCTTGGAATGGGACGCGACACGATGGCGATGGCGCGGGGTCAGCCGGCGTCCGGTCGAAAGGTCGGCCCGGCCCGTGGCATGTTCCAGCACGACCTTGTCGTCGGCCACGATGGCAACGACGCAGCCGGGCTGTTCGTGCCGCCGGACCTGATGGTCGATCCAGGAGGGAATCCAGTCCAGAGCCGCGTCAAGCCAGCGTGTCATGGTGTCCTATCCCGTGGGTCGCGTGTAACACCCGGCCAGTTCAGCCTTCTGCTGGACCAGCGCCAGAACCGTGTCGATGGCAGGGGTCGGCACGTCGACAATCTGTCCCAGTTCGGAAACGGCGGTGACCAGGGCGTCGATCTCCATGGGCCGACCCTGATCGAGATCCTGGAGCATGCTGGTGCGATGTGCGCCCACATTTGTCGCGCCGTCGATGCGCCGTTCGACATCGATGGGGAACCGCACGCCCAGGGCTTCGCCGATCTGCTGGGCTTCGGTCATCATGGCGCGGCATACCGCACGGGTGCCGGGGTCCGTGCCGATCTCTTCGAGCGTGCCGCCGGTCAGCGCCGAAACCGGATTGAAGCAGAGATTGCCCCACAGCTTGATCCAGATCTCGTCGCGGATGCGCGGCTTGATCGGCGTCTTGAACCCGGCCTCGCGCATCAGCCCGCCCAGACGTTCGATCCGCTCGGTCTTCTCGCCGCCGGGTTCGCCCAGGATGAAGCGGTCGCCTTCGATATGCTGGACCACGCCGGGTTCACGGATGTCACAGGCCGGATAGACCACACAGCCGATGGCGCGCTCGGGCCCGATGCCGTCCCACTGACGCCCGCCGGGATCGACGCTTTCCAGCCGACGGTTCCGCCACGGGCCGACCAGGTCGTGAAAGTACCACCAGGGCACGCCGTTGACCGCCGTTACCACCGCCGTGTCGGCGCCCAGCAGAGGTTGCATGGCATCGACCACGCCGGGCACGGAATGGGCCTTGAGCGCGATGATCACGAAATCCTGCTCACCGGCTTCCGCGGGGTCATCGGTGGCGGCAATCCTGCGGGTCGTGCGTTCCCCGGCCATCTCCAGCGACAGGCCGTTTTCGCGGATTGCGGCCAGGTGCGGCCCGCGCGCGATCAGCGTCACGTCGGCATTGGTATCGGCCAGCAGAGCACCCAGATAGCCGCCGATGGCGCCGGCACCATAGATCGCGATCTTGGTCGTCATGCCGTCGTCCGATCGGCTGCAGGAGCCGTCAGGCGGAGGCAGGCGTGAATCGGTCGCGCCTTCATGACAACCCGAGCTTTTCGGCCAGGCCGATGCGCTGGAGCTTGCCCGTTGCGCCTTTGGGGATTTCCTCCAGGAACAGGATCGTGCGCGGTACCTTGAAGTCGGCCAGGCGTTCGGCGGCAAAGGCGCGTAGCGATTTTTCGTCTGTCGTGGCCCCTTCCTTCAGGACCACGGCGGCGGCGACCTCTTCGCCCAGCTTGTCATGGGGCACGGCAAAGGTGACGACCTGGGCGACGGCGTCATGATCCATCAGGATCTCGTCAACCTCGCGCGGGCTGATCTTCTCACCACCCCGGTTGATGATCTCCTTCAGGCGTCCGGTCAGCCGCAGGTAACCCTGGGCATCCAGCGTGCCCTGATCACCCGTGCGGAACCAGCCGTTGGTAAACCCTTCGGCATTGGCCTTGTCGTTGTTCTCGTAACCCCTGGTGACGTTGGGGCCACGGATGACAATCTCGCCGACCTCGCCGGTGCCCAGCAGTTCGCCACTGGCTTCGTCCATGATGGCGACTTCCGGCCCGGCTGCGATGCCGACACAGCCTGGATAACGCGCAGCAGGTGGCAACGGGTTCGACGCCATCTGGTGGGCTGCTTCGGTCATGCCGTAGGACTCGATGACGGGACAGCCGAACGCCTCTTCCAGCGCCGTCATGACCTGGGGCGGCAGAGAGGAAGAGGAGGAACGGATGAAGCGCAGATTGAGCCGTTCCATGCTTTCGGCATTGCGCGGCGCACGCGCCAGGATCGTCTGATGCATGGTCGGTACGGCCGTGTACCAGGTCGGCACGATCTCATCGAACCAGGCAAAGACCTTGAGCGCGTTGAAGCCCGGTGCGCAATGCACGCTTGCACCCGCCGCCAGGCTCGACAGCACGGCGGCGATCAGGCCGTGGATGTGAAAGAGCGGCATGATGTTGAGGCAGCGGTCGGCCGGCGTCAGCGCCAGGGTCTGGCCGATATGACCTGCCGAAGCGCAGACATTGGTCTGGGACAAAGGCACGATCTTGGGCCGCGACGTTGTGCCCGAGGTATGCAGCACCAGCGCGATGTCGTCGGGGCCGGCCGGCCCGGTCCGGGGCTCCCGGCTTTCGCGCGGCGCTTCGGTCAGGGTCAGCGTGAAGGTGCCCGCCGGCGCGCCTTCGGGAACCGAAAGCTCGGCAATGCCCATGCCCAGGTCGCGGGCAACGCCGATGGCCTCGCTGTCGCTGCCGGCCTCCACGATCAGCAGGCGCGCGCCCAGGTCATCCAGGTAGAAGCGGAACTCCTCGGCACGATAGGCCGGGTTGAGCGGTGCGGTGGTCGCACCCGCCGCCACTGTGACAAAGGCGCTAGCCATCTCCGGGCCGTTGGGCAGCACGATCGCGACGCGGTCGCCACGGCCCACACCCATGGCGTTGAGCGCGGCGATGGTTGCTTCGATCTGGCCGCGCAGGCCTTCGAAGGTCATCGCCTCGCGTCCGGGCGCACCGATGGCCGGGGCCGCGCCGTCGGCGTTGTTGAAAAGCTCAGGGATGGTCACGGATAGCCCTCGTTGTTTGCTGCCCTCATCTTTAGGGCGCGGGGCAGGGCAGGGCAATGTCGATGCTTGAAGAGTGGCCTTGTGATCCCCAACTTGACGTGGACCGGGCGTCCCGCGATGGTGCGCGCCCTGCGGGCCATGATGCCGCAGACCCAATAGAGCGATGGATGGAAGTATGAGCTGGACCGACGAAAAGATCGAGCAACTGAAGAAGCTTTGGGATCAGGGCCTCAGCACGGCTGAGATTGGCCGTGAGCTGGGGTTTTCGAAGAATGCCGTGGTCGGCAAATCGCACCGTCTGGCGCTCAAGCCGCGCCCGTCACCGATCTCGGGCAAGACCGTCGAGAAGGCGCCCAAGCCCAAGCCGAAGCCCAAGGTTAAGGAATCGACTCGCATCCACGACGTGATCGATCTCGGCCCCGCCATGTGCCGCTGGCCCTATGGCGATCCCGGCGACGACGATTTCCAGTTCTGCGGCAAGACCTCGGTGGTGGGAAAACCCTATTGCGAAGAGCACTGCGCCGTGGCTTATGTGACCAAGTCGAGTTCGCGTGAACGCGAAAGAGAGCGCGAACGCGAGCGCGAGAAGGAACGTGTCGCCGCGGCCGCCGCCAAGGCTACCGCAAGCTAGTCATTCGGGTCCGCCCGGTCTGACAATCACCGGGGCGCCTGATCATGCGATGGATTTCCACGGTCGGTTGGTCCGACAATCTGCGCGCCATCGCCTGGCTGATGATCTCCAGCGTCGTTTTTGTCGGCCTGGAACTGGTTGCCAAGCAACTCATCGCCGTTGAGGGCATGGGTCCGTTTCAGGTCCTGTGGATCCGCGCGGTGATCACCGCCATCGCCATTCCGGTCATCCTGCGTCGCAGCCCACTTGCCGTCATCAGGACACGTCATCCCGGCAAGCAGTTCTGGCGTTCGGTCCTGCTGGCCACCGCCAGCATTGCGTTCTTCTCCTCCATTGCCGTCGTTCCGCTGGCCGATGCCGTAGCCATCGTCTTCGTCTCGCCGCTGTTCCTGACCGCGATTGCGTTTCTGTTCCTCAAGGAAGTGGTCGGCTGGCGTCGCTGGACCGGCTGTCTCGTGGGATTCATCGGCGTGCTGCTGATC
>CALIUG010000032.1 GCA_938048755.1 uncultured Alphaproteobacteria bacterium | reverse complement strand
AGGGCACCGGTAAATCCCAGCACAATGGCGATCCAGCGGATCAGCGGGACTTTTTCGCCCAGGACCCAGCGCGAGAACAGCGCGACCAGGAACGGCGAGGAGAAGATGATGGCCGTGGCATCGGCAATCGGCAACGTCTGGATCGACTGGAGATAACAGGTATAGGCCATCGCCATGGCAAGGCCGCGCGCAGCCTGCCCGCCCAGGCGCTGGGTCTTCAAAAGGCGCCAGGTTCGGGTGATCTGAAGCGCGATCAGGACGGGTACGAAGGCGAAGATGCTGCGCAGCAGAACGTAATTGAAGGGCGTCATGTCCTCGGTGACGATCTTGGCAAAGATGTCGCCCGTGGTCAGCAGGCCAACGCCTGCGACGATCACGATGACTGCGGTGCCGGCGTTGTCGTGTTGTTGCTGGTCGGACGTTTCGCTCATGCCGAGTTTGCGGCGTGAACGTCACGCACCATCGCCTGGAACTGGCCCACGGCATGTTCGCTCCATCCGGCGCTTCGATCCGGATCCTCGACCAGAACACCACCGCGATAGCCGCGCGAGCCAAGGCCACGCTGCACGCTTTCGACAACCGAGACATCTTCGGCAAAGACGTCGTCGAAGAGATCGTTGAAGTCCTTCAGTTCCCCGGTTTCCCTGCCGTCGAGCGAGTAGACGGTGCGGGTCTGGTGTGTCCGGTTCTCAGAGAGCGGTTCGTGACGGGCAACGACAAAGCTGTCGGGCCCCAGCGCACGGGCCCAGAACACGGCCGGCCACTGCCACCAGGCCGAGAGGCCTTCGATGTCATCCTGGCCCGTCGCCTTGTCGGCTTTACCGGCGGGAACACGCCCCTGCCGGCTCCAGCCGTTGCCCCAGACGTGTTTCCAGGTGGTCATGTCGAAATTGCCGAACGAGGGATGGGCCGTGTCGCAGTGATAACACTCCAGGTAGTTTTCGATCACGGCCTTCCAGTTGGCGTTGAGCACGGCTTCGCGCACACGCACAGCCTTCATCTCGGGAAGCCGCGGATGATCGGCCAGCAGACGGGATTCCAGATCACCAAAAAGGGCGTTCGGCTCGGGCGTGGCATCGTCGTGGCAGAGCATGACAAATCCGGCAAACATGGCCGTTCGGATGCGTGGCACAGCGAACGCTGCGGGATCAAAGTCTCGGACCTGGGCCATGTTGGGCGCCGAGCGCAACGTACCGTCCAGACCATAGGCCCAGGCGTGATAGGGGCAGGTGATGACGGCTTTCAGAACGCCCCGTCCCTCGAGCAGGCGGTGCGCGCGATGCTGGCAGACATTGTGGAAGCACCGCAGGACATCATCACGGCCCCGCACCAGGGCGATTTCCTCTCCGCCGATGCGCGCTGTCAGGTAACTGCCGGGTTCGGCCACATCGCTGCCGTGACACACGACGAGCCATGCGCGACCGAAGAGCGCCCGCATCTCTATCTCGAAGCGGCTTCTGTCGGTGTACCAGGCGCGGGTTGGGGGATGGCGCAACGTGATCTCTCCACGGCACAGGCCGCAGCGGCACTCTGTCAGAGCGCGACCGTGTCCAGCAAGGTGAAATCGTAACAGGGGTGACAGGCAGGACCGCTGCTGGTTCACTGCCGGTGTTGGAGCAAAGGACCATGATGTTTCAGGACAAGGTGATTCTGGTGACCGGCGCCGCCGGAGGTGTCGGCCATGCGATCGTCCGTTCGTTTGCCGCCGAGGGCGCGCGCGTTGCGATCTGTGACAGGAACCACGACGCTGGTACGACGCTGGTCAAAGAACTGGGCGATCAGGGTTTTCTGGTTTCCGGAGACGTCACCGAACCCGACTCCTGCAATGCCATGGTAGCAAAGACGGTCGATCACTTCGGTAAACTGGATGTCCTGGTGAATGGCGCCGGTGTCATCCATGTCGGCGATGCCCAGGGCACAAATCCCGCGCAATGGCGTCACGTCCTCTCCGTCAATCTGGACGGTGCGTTTTACATGAGCCGTGCAGCTATGCCGCATCTCCTGGCCTCGGGCGGGTCCATCGTCAACATCGGGTCTGATTTCTCGTTTGTCGGCGGCGAACAACTGGTGGCTTACTGCGCCAGCAAGGGCGGCATGCTGATGATGACCAAGGCCATGGCACTGGATCACGCAAATCAGGGAGTGCGCATCAACATCGTCTGTCCCACCGTGATCGACACGCCCATGGTGGACTCGCTGGCCCGTCAACTCGGCAATCCTGCCGAGGAACAGCGCAAGATCTATGATGCCAGCGTGCCCACAGGGCGTATGATTGCGCCCCAGGAAGTTGCCGATTCCGTCTTGTTCCTGGCAAGCGACAAGGCGGGCCACATTACCGGTACTTCACTGGTAATCGATGGCGGCGTCACGGCAAGGTAGGAGAACATCATGGGATACGCTTACGCACGTCCGGTCAGGGCTGAAGAAATGCCGATCCTGGATGTCGGCCCGCTTCTTGCCGAAGAGCCCGGTGCCCTGGAAGCGACGGCCCGGGCGATCATGGCTGCTTCACAGAGTCTGGGGTTCTATTACATCCGCAACCATGCGGTGACTCCGGAGATCAGAGCGCGCGCCTTCGCAGCATCGCGCGCCTTTTTCATGCGCCCGGAGGCCGACAAGCGCGCCATTGCGACCAACGACATCAACCGGGGCTGGATGGGCATTGGCGAAGCGCTGATGACCGGCGCCACGCGATCCGATCTCAAAGAACTCTTCAGCTGGGGCCTGGAACTGGGGGAGGACGATCCCGAGGTGCTGGCGGGCACGCCGTTCCGTGGGCCAAACCAGTGGCCGGATTCGGTGCCGGAACTCCAACCGGCCATCTATGATGGCTTCTATGCGGCAGGGTGCCGGACCGGAGCGGCGCTGTTGCGCGCGGTCAGTGTCGGCCTTGGCCTGGCGCCCGATGCGCTGGCTCCCGCGTTCGAGAAACCCATGGCGCGCGGTCAGCTCATCTACTATCCCCCGCAGCCCGAAGACATGGGCGAGGAACAGTTTGGCGTCGCCGCCCATACCGATTTCGGTTGTCTAACCATGGTTGCCCAGGATGATCTGGGCGGCCTGCAGGTCCAGAGCAGGGACGGGGAGTGGCTTGCCGTCCCACCGGTCGAGGGAACGCTTCTGGTCAATGTGGGTGATCTCCTGGCGCGCTGGTCCAACGGCCGCTTCAAGTCGACCCTGCACCGGGTGGTCAACAGTTCCGGCAAGGAACGGCTTTCCATGGCTGTGTTCTATGATCCGGCCTTCCATACCGTGATCGACCCCCGTGATCTCGGCCTGCCCGAAGGCGAGGAGCCACGCTTTGCCCCGACCGGTGCGGGCGAGCACCAGCTTGCCCGCTTCAATCAGGTCTTTGCCCACAAGCTCAAGGGAATCGACAAGGCAGAGGCATCAAGCGCGCCGGACCACTAGATGGCTTCACGACGACGGACCAGACAGGGTCAGCCGCGTGACGTACCTGGATCTGCAGATGGCCCGGCCTTGTCGGGATGAACCGATGCGCGCGACAGCAGCAATTTATGGGGTGCTCCAGGCGCCATGACATCAACCCTTTCAATGCGTGAATCAAGATGCCGCAGGTAGCTGTCGACTGCCTTGCGCTTCTTGATTTCCTCGGCAATGCCGGCAATCGCCAGGGTGCCGATGATCAGCGCAAGCGTGACGTGAAGCGCATAGCGGCGTGTATGACAGTCGATTTGTCTCGTCATGAAACTCTCTTGTTGGTCACTGGCTGACGGCGCTTGGCAAACGGCGTAGCGTGCCGCTCCTCGTCTTTGCCTGGATATCACTCATGAACCTGCGCGAACCCTACGCTCCGATCGAGCCTTTCAGCACCGAGATGCTGCCGCTTGCCGATCCGCACGTCATGTATGTGGAACAATCGGGCAATCGCGACGGCGTTCCCGTGGTCTATTTGCATGGTGGGCCGGGTTCCCCGACATCGGCACGTAACCGTCGTTTGTTCGATCCCGATCATTACCGCATCATCCTGTTCGAGCAGCGTGGCGTTGGCCGCTCCAAACCTTTTGCCGATCTGACCGACAACACGACCTGGCATCTGGTCGAAGATATGGAGCGTCTTCGCGAGCATCTTGGAATCAAACAATGGCATGTCTGTGGCGGATCCTGGGGCTCAACCCTGGCGCTTGCCTATGCCCAGACCCACCCGGATCGCTGTCTGTCGCTGGCCCTGCGCGGCATCTTTCTGTGCACACGCGCAGAGATCGACTGGTTCCTTCACGGCATGAGCATGTTCTTCCCCGAAGCAGAGCGCGTGTTGCTGGAACCCATTCCCGAAGAGGAGCGCGGCGATCTTCTTGAGGCCTACGGAAAGCGCCTGAACGACTCCGATCCTGCCATACATCTGCCGGCCGCCCGCGCATGGGCACAATACGAGGGCATGTGCGTCAGCCTGATCCCCGAACCCGTGGCCACTGCCGACTTCGGCACCGACGATGCCGCGTTGACCCTTGCGCGTCTGGAATGCCACTACTTCACCAACGATTCATGGCTTGAGCCCGATCAGCTGCTGAACGGCGTGGACAAGGTGCGCGACATCCCGGCCGTCATTGTTCAGGGCCGATACGATGTGATCTGCCCCATCCGCACTGCCGATGCGTTGGCACGTGCCTGGCCCGAAGCGACCTATCATGTGATCAATGATGCCGGTCACGCCGTTAGTGAACCCGGCATCACGTCGGTCCTGGTCGAAGCCATGGATGACTTCCGCAAGCTAGGGTGAGTCCTTCTAGATGTCGGGCATCCAGTTGCCGTGGAGTCCTTCGGGAACACGGCGTGGCATATGCACCGTGCATACCGGCCCATCGTCGATCTCCTTGGCGTCCCATAGCGCGAGATCGCTGCTGTCGTCGTCCTCGTGATAGACGAATGCCATGACCCAACCGTCGTTTTCGTCTTTGCCGTCGGGTCTTGGCACAAACACGGGTTCCCCAACTGAGTCTGAAACCGGGAATGCGAATGTTGCGACGTCTCCGGTTTGCGTGTCGGTCCGCATCAGGGCGTTGAACCGCTTGGCACCGTCGCCCAGGGCGGTTGGGCAATAGATGTATCGGGTCGGCAGGCCGTCACGACGATCATCGAATCTGGGAAATTCACAGACCTGATCGCTCCAGCCGTGCCGGGACGTCGTTCGCGTGGCGAGGTCGATCTCGACATGCTTCAGCCGGGGCGGCGGTGCCTCGCCCTTGGTCGAGCCGCCGAAATCGAGCCAGCCATGATGGGCGTAATCGAACAGGATCTTGCCGCCCTTCTCGAACGCATTGGCGAAGTGAAAGACAAAATGCGCCTCGTCCTCGACCCAGATCAGGTCTTTGGCATCACCGTTCTTGGGCATGATGCCGTATCGCGCGCCACGTTCGTCACCCGCCCAATAGAGGGGTGAAGCGCCACGCTCGACGGCAGCCCAATCGAAATCGACGGGGCCATGACACAGCACCACGTGATTCCTGGTGATCATGAAGTCATGCATCATGGTCGGCAGGCCCGGAAGATCGATCGGGATGCTGCGCTTCAGCGCGAAGTCATCCCCAAACAGCCGCAGGGTGACATAAGGTGCTGATTCGACGTCATAACTCAGCGTCCACAGCTCGCCGGTCTCAGGGTCCAGGCGGGCATGGGCATTCATGGGGATCGGTGCGTCCTGATCGCCTTTCCACCATCCCACGGTCTCCAGGTCTGCCGTGATTTCATGGGCAGGCGCTGCTTCCTCAAGCGCCAGATAGGTGCCCGCGTGGCGGATCACGCTGATGAAGGCGCCGTTTTTCATCGGATCTGGTGTGTCATCTTCATGTTGCAATGCAGGGTCGACCGGGAAGGGACTCATGATGCTGCCGTAGATTGCCTTGCCCGCGTTGATTTCGGATTTCAGGGAGCCGGTCATGACAAATCGGTTCCGATAGGAAGCCTTGCCGTTGCGCAGCGTCACGGCGTGGATCATGCCGTCGCCCTCAAAAGGGTACTGGTACGCGATTGGTTCGAAATAGGGGTTGGGACCGTTGCGCATGTACACGCCCGAAAGGCAGTCCGGCAGGGCACCCGTGACGGCCAGATCATCGGTCTGCAGCTCGTCGCGGATCGGAGCATAGTTGCCCGAGAGATAGGGATTGTCGTGTGGCCGTTTCATGATTGAGGCTCCCTCATGCGAAATGCATGGTGACATGAATCCTTCACAGCGGCGAGGCTTTGCCTATGATAACTGCATCGGCCCGAGTCTTGGCCACACAGATGGTCACCGGGCGCACAACCAAGGAGGACCTAATGGGAGTGTTTAAGAGAGGATTGGCAGGCGTCGCTCTGGGCGCGTTTCTTGCCGCCGGCATCGTTGCGCCGGCGCAGGCGGACGTGCCGGAATCCGATGATGCTATCATCATTGCGATTAACGAGTGGACCGGCCAGCACATTTCGGCCCACGTGGTCGGCAATATCCTGAGCCGCATGGGGTACAACGTCGAGTATGTCACAGCGGCCGTGTTGCCCATGGCAACCGCGATTGCCGATGGTGACATTCATTACGGTTCCGAACTCTGGGACAACAACCTGGGCGAATACTTCCCGTCCCTTCTGGCAGATGGCAGCGTCGCTGATATGGGCGATGTCGGCATTGATGGTCGGGAAGGCTGGGTTTATCCGATCCATCTCGAGCAGGATTGTCCTGGTTTGCCCGAATGGCAGGCCTTCCTGGATTGCTATGAAATGTTTGGTACTGCCGAGACCTTTCCCAACGGTCGTTTCGTCGATTACCCTGCGGACTGGGCAAGCCGTGCCGGCGACATGATTGCCGCAGAAGGACTTCCCTTTGATGTCATTCCTGCCGGCAGCGAGGGTGCTCTGGTGGCCGAGCTGAAGTCGGCTGAGGAACGCAAGGCACCGCTTGTTATGATGTTCTGGGCCCCCCACTGGGCTCTGTTCGAGCATCAGGTCGGGTGGGTTGATATGCCCACCGAGCTGGCTGAGAAGTACAGCCTCCAGCCGCCTCGCATCTTCAAGGCTGGTTGGCCCGGCATCGAGCAGAAATGGCCAACCGCATGGCGTTTCATCAACGATTTCCGCATCGACAATGCGATGCAGGAGGAACTGATGGGTCGCATCGACAACGACGGTGAAGATCTGGTGACGGTGATCGACGAGTGGGTCGAGGCCAATCCGGACAAGTGGCAGCCCTATGTCGACAGGGCCATGGCTGGTTCCTGATCAGCTGATTGTCAGACAAGACTTCGGGGTCGGGCGGAAACGTCCGGCCCCGTTTTCGTCTGGGGATCAGGATGTTCTATTGTGCAGGACAATAAGGTTATGGGGATGCGATGATTCTGACACCGACCGAAATGGAACGCATGACGATCTTTGTTGCGGCAGAGATGGCGCGGCGACGCCATGCCAAGGGCCTGAAGCTCAACCATCCCGAAGCCCATGCGCTGATCGCCGATACACTCCTGGAAGGCGCGCGTGAAGGCAGGGCTCTGGGCGACCTGATGGCACTGGGGTCCGCGCTGCTGACCACCGATGATGTGATGCCAGGGGTGCGCCGCCTGCTACCCATCATCCAGCTTGAAGGTCTCTTTCCCGATGGCGCCAAGTTGATCACCGTGCATGACCCCATTCGGCCGGGTGAACAGCCCGTGGAGCACAGCAACGACACCCGCGCGGGCGAAGTCGTTACACCAGATGCGATGATCACGCTCAATGCGGGGCGGCGTACCCTGAATCTTGTCGTCCTCAATACCGGTGACCGACCGGTGCAGGTCGGCAGCCATCATCATTTTTTCGAAGCCAATCCGGAGCTGGAGTTCGACCGCGAAGCAGCCTTCGGCATGCGCCTGGATGTGCCTGCCGGCTCCGCCCGCCGTTTCGAGCCGGGTGAAAATGTCGAGGTCGTCCTGGTCGCAATCGGTGGTGAGGGGATTGTTGGTGGTTTTCACGCCCTGACGCAGGGTTCCATTCACGACCCGGCCGTGAAGGCGGCAGCTCTTGAACGCGCGCGCGAGCGCGGCTTCCGGGGGGCATGACATGGCCGAAATGACCCGCGCGGCCTATGCCGCAACCTACGGCCCGACCAAGGGCGACCGTGTACGCCTGGGCAACACCAGCCTGATGGCCGAGGTCGAGCAGGACCTCCTGGTTCCAGGCGAGGAACTCACGACCGGCGGCGGCAAAAGCTATCGCGACGGCATGGGCATGCGTGCCACGGCGCGTCACGCCGACGGAGCGCTGGACCTCGTCATCCACAATGCCCTCGTCATGGATCCGGTGTTGGGCATCATCAAGGCCGATATCGGTGTGCGCGAAGGCCGCATCGCCGGCATCGGCAAGGCCGGTAATCCCGATGTCATGGATGGTGTGCATCCCGACCTCATCTGCGGGCCCTCAACCGTTGTGGCCCATGGCGAAAAGCTGATCGCCACCCCCGGCGGGATCGATGTACATGTGCATTTCAAGACGCCTGAACTGGTCGATCACGCGCTTTCCACCGGCCTTACCAGCTTGATCGGTGGCGGTCATGGCCCGTTGTTCAGCGTTGACTCCGGTGGCGGCTGGACCACCGGCCATATGCTTCAGGCTGTCGAAGGCAGCCCCATGAACTTCGGGTTTCTGGGGCGCGGCAGCACCCATCATGGCCCCAGCATTGCCGAACATGTGGCCTCAGGCATTCTGGGTGTAAAAATCCATGAGGACTACAGCGCCACGCCGGCTGTCATCGACACCTGTCTGTCGGTGGCCGATGACCTGGGCTTCCAGGTCCAGCTCCATTCCGACACGCTGAACGAGGCAGGGTTCTATGAAAACATGATGGCCGCCATCGCCGGGCGCACCATCCACATGTACCACACGGAAGGGGCTGGCGGCGGCCATGCGCCCGACATCATCCGCTGTAACGGTGAAGCCAACTGCCTGCCCAGTTCGACCAATCCGACCAATCCGTTCACGGTCAACACGTTCGAGGAGCATCTCGACATGACCATGACCGTGCATCACCTCCTGCCCGACGTGCCTGAAGATGTGGCGTTCGCGGAAAGTCGCATCCGTGCCCAGACGATCGCTGCCGAGGACATCCTTCATGATCTCGGCGCCATTTCCATGTTTGGTTCCGACAGCATGGGCATGGGACGCATCAACGAGGTGGTGGCGCGCTGCTGGCAACTGGCGTCCAAGATGAAAGACCAGCGCGGACCGCTTGAAGGCGAGGGGGTCGACGGCGCCGACAATGCCCGCATTCTGCGTTACCTCGCCAAGTACACGATCAACGCGGCACGGGTCTTCGGCATCGATCACGAAGTCGGCAGCCTGGAAACCGGAAAGATGGCCGATATCGTGCTGTGGAAACCGGCCTTCTTCGGCCTCAAGCCCCAGATCGTCCTGAAGGGCGGTTTCACTGCCTGGGCAGCCATGGGTGACGCCGCTGCCAGCGTGGGGGCGAGTGATCCCGTGCGCGAACGCCCCACCTGGGGGGCTGTCGGCCGTGCACCGCAGTCCATATCGACCACGTTTGTCCACCCCAGCGCAATCGATGCCGACCTCGCCGGCCGTCTCGACCTGGCCAAGCCACTCACGCCAATTGGCCCTACCCGGAAGCTCACCAAGGCAGACATGCTGCACAACACGGCCTTGCCCGAGATCCGGGTCAATCCGCAGACCTTTGATGTCTTCGTGGATGGCGAACGGGCCTGGTGCGAACCCATCGACCGGGTCTCGCTTGGCCAGCTCTACCTTCTGCGTTGAAGGGCTGATCAGGTGTTTTGATAATTTCTGGGAATTTTTCAACGAGAAGCTAAACTGTCGTCAATCGCCCGATTCCATAAGCTGCGGGCACAAACACTGACTGGGAGAAGAGCGTTATGAGTGAGAACCAAATCAACTGGATGATCGATCAGGTCAAGGCGGGCAAGCTGGCCCGTCGTGAGTTCATCGGTCGCGCGAGCGCCCTGGGCGTCGGCGTGGTCGCTGCCGGGTCCATGCTGACCCGTGCCGGCGTCGCCGAAGAGCCCATCTGGGGTGGCGAGGCGAATTTCGCAACCGAATACACCGGTGCCGAAGAGACCTATGATCCCACCAAGATGACCAATTCCACGGACATCCAGCGCGCCTATCAGACCTATAACCGGGTCACCAACCTGGATCGCGACATGAACGTGGTCCCGAACCTGGCCGTCGAATGGGAATCCACCAACGACGCCACGGAATGGACCTTCAAGCTGCGTGAAGGCGTTGAGTTCCACAACGGCAAGACCTTCTCGGCCGAGGACATCATTTATTCGATCCAGGAGCACATCAAGGAAGGTTCTGAATCGCCCTCCAAGCCCGTCCTGGCACCGATCATCGACATGAAGGCCGATGGCCCCAACGTCCTCAAGATCACGCTGGATTCCGGCAACGCCGATTTCCCCGTGATCCTGGCCCACGATTATCACACCTCGATTGTTCCGGTTGGCTGGAAGGACGGAGATCACCCCGTCGGAACCGGTCCCTATTCCGTAACCTCCTTCACGCCGGGGCTCGAATCGGTTCAGGAGCGTTTCGCCAACTACTGGAACGAGGATTCAGCCTACGTTTCGACCTGGATCACACGCGGCATTCCCGATAACGCGGCACGCAACAGTGCCCTGCAGTCGGGCAGCATCGATATCTCGCTGCGTGTCGAGCCGCGTGTTGCGGCTCTGCTGGAACAGTCCGGCACGGCCAAGGTGCATTCGACCCCATCGGGTTCCTATTTTGTCTGGGACATGATGTGCGACCGTGCGCCGACCGACGATATCAACGTCCGCCTGGCACTCAAGCACGCTGTTGATCGTCAGTATCTCGTCGACAACGTGTTGCAGGGTCACGGTCTGGTTGCCAACGACTTTCCGGTCAATCCCGGTCTGCCGACCTATTGCTGGGATATTCCCCAGCACAGCTACGATCCCGAAAAGGCGAAGTTCTACTGGGACAAGACCGGTCTTTCCTCGATTGACCTTGCGGTCTCCAACGCCGGTCATGCTGCTTCGGTCGACTCCTCGGTCATCCTGCAGGAGCAGGCCCGTGCTGCGGGGATCGAAATCAACGTCAACCGTGTGCCCGACGATGGTTACTGGAGCCACACCTGGATGCAGGTGCCGTTTAACGTGTCGGGCTGGAACTCACGTCCCACGGCCGACCTCGCTCTCACGCTGCCCCACGCCTGTGGCGGTTCGTGGAACGAGACGGCATGGTGCAACGAGCGTTTCGACGAACTGCTCGTTCTGGGCCGCAAGGAAACCGATGCCGACAAGCGTCTGGAAATCTATTGCGAAGCCTGCACGTTGCTGCACGACGATGGTGGAGCGTTCATTCCGTTCTTCCAGAACTATGTCGAGGGCACCAGCCTGCGCACGCAGAACTACCATGGCAGCCCCGCCTTCTCGGGCGGCGCTGGCTGGGCGTTCGAAGAAGTCTGGCTGGACGACGCTCAGGCGTAATCCACACAAATTGGCTGAACCTGGCGCCGGCGGAGAAATCCGCCGGCGTCTTGTTTTTCGACACAGGCGACTGGTGACCGTTCATCAATAGCGTTTATGGTCCTGCCATGGCCATCAACCTCGATATCCGCCACCTGCGCATGCTGGTCGCTCTGGATCAGCATGGCGGCGTCACAGCGGCAGCAAGGGCGCTGGGCGTTACCCAGCCCGCCCTCAGTCACCAGATTCAGGAAGCCGAGCGGCGTGCCGGCGTGCCCCTGTTTCGGCGCGTTCGCCGCAAGCTTGTCTTCACCTGGCAGGGGCAGGAACTCCTGCAGTCGGCCAGGCTTGTGGTGGCCGAACTCGACCGAGCCCAGCGCGACCTTGCCCGCTACGGGGAGGAGGTGCATGCCCTGGTCCGATTGGTGACCCGGGCCTATTGCCCCTTCCACTGGTTACCGGATTTTCTCGTGTCCCTGCAGGAAGCGCATCCAGATATCGAACTGGAGCACCATGGAGAGACACTCACTGCGCCCTATGCCGCGCTCGAAGCGGGGCTTGCCGATCTGGTGCTCACACCCGGCTTCGTGAGCCGTCCGGAGCTGCGCTCCATCCCCTGTTTCGAGGATGACCTGGTGGGGCTGGTCGCCTCCGGGAGTCCGCAAGCATCACAGGCCTGTCTGGAGGCAGCGGACTATGCCGGTCAACCATTCATCACCTACTCGACAGTTCTGGAGGGTGGTCTTGAACATGAGCAGTTCTTCCGCCACGGGAAGGGTATGCCGGACCGGTATCAGCGAACGTCTTCGCCGGAAGCCATGGCCGCTCTGGTTTCGGGAGGTCTGGGCATTTCCATTGCATCGGGCTGGCTCGCGCGCGACCTGTGCGCACGGCATGCCATCACCGCAGTGCCCCTGACTTCCGGTGGTTTGCGGTGCACCTGGTCCGTGGTCACCCGAAGCAGCGATGCCGTGGATCGACCTGCAGTTCTGGCCGCCGCGTGTCTGGCCGACTGGTTGGCATATCATGGCGGTTAAGTTCATCAAAACCATTCATGAACCTGCCTTGAATCATCAATTTGGTGCGACCTGGCATTCGGACGCATGATGCCGTCTCACAGGTAGGAATCACGACGATGGCAAGGCGAGCAGGACGT
>CALIUG010000031.1 GCA_938048755.1 uncultured Alphaproteobacteria bacterium | reverse complement strand
GCTCACGCAAGCTAGCGGTGCGGAGTTGGAGTCGTTCGATTGCTCAGTCAATCACATACACTTGTGCGTATGGGCCCCAGCCTTCGCTGGGGATCAGGTTGGTGCTGTTCGGCTACCTGTTCCGTCTACGGTCGCCACTGGTGTTGCCAGTCCGAGTAGGCTTTTTTGGTACCGATGGCCCCATCAAGTGGGGCCATGACGGGTGAGGGGAGAGTAGGTCTGCGTTATTCCGCCGCCTGAGCCACCCGGGGGCCATAGACGGTTTCGTTCACTTCAGGCCGGCCGATGACGCCGGGTTTCTCCTCGTAGACCATCACGGCCATCATGCGCAGGCGGTCGCCCTTGACTTCGCTGACGCGGTGGACGCTGCGGTTGCCGCGGAAGATGACAAGACTGGCGGGGGAGCGGGGAACCATGCGCACGAGGTCGCCGCCCTCTTCGGTGATCACCTTGCGCAGGGGCGCGGGGTCGGCGTCGTCATGGGGCCAGATTTCCGGGGCAATCTCGAACTCGCCGCCTGCCTCGGCGTCCTGCAGCATGAGCGTGACGGTGAACTCGTTGCCCCGGTCGAAATGCCAGGTCGAGCGGTCGCCGTCCTGATAGACGATGACGTTGGCCGGCTGGTAGGGATCGTCGTTGAGATAGAGCGTTTCGATCCCCAGGATCTCGGCGATCACCTTGCGCACCGGCTCCCAGCCGTAGAAACGGTGGAGAGGCCCCTCAGTATCGAACAGGTCATAGGCCATCATCCGATAGCTTGCGTCGAAGAACATGTTCATCGGGTGGTCGCCGGGCCGGTCAGGCATCGGTTTCTGGTTCAGAAAACAGGTGCGGTGCGAACGGTTGGTGTGGGCCATCGGGAGCGTCGCCATGGCTTCATCCACCATGGTCTGGCGTGCTTCCTCGGTGATGAAGTTATCAATCAGGCAGACCTGGTCGCGGTCGATATCGGCTTTCGCCTTGGCGATCATTGCCCGGACGGCGGGATCATCGGGCCGGTCGATGGGATAGAGGTCGAGGCGGACAAGATCGGAACCATCGGTATCGTGGGCCATGTCGGGTCTCCAGTTGGCGAGTCGGCGGAGCGTGCCAAAATATTGGACATCTGTCTAGGTTTGTTGTGCTTCACGTTAAACACTTCCTGACGCATCGTGTCGCTCCACGATTCAGGACGTTTCATGCTCAACGTGCCCATCGGCATCACCACACGCCAAAGCTTTGATGCGACAGCCGCCGACACCGCTGCTGCGGTCGGCAATGTCGGTGTCGAGGTGGTTGCCACCGTCACCATGATCCTGTGGGTCGAGGCAACCTGTGGTTCGCTGATCACGCCTTGTTTCGAGGACGGGGAGGGCAGTGTCGGGTTCCGTGTCGCCGTCGATCACACCGGCCCGGCCTTTGCCGGACGGCCGGTTGATGTCTTTGCCGAGGTCACGGCGGTGCGCGGCCGCAAGGTGACCTTTGCCGTGCGCCTGGAACAGGACGGGCGCGAGGTCATGGCTGGCGAGCACGTGCGCGCCATCGTCGATCTCGACCGGCTTCTGGACGGCAAGGCGGCAGCGCGTGATGTCACCGAACGCCCGCCCGTTACCTTCTGGTTCGACGTGCACAGCCCCTGGGCCTATCTGGCCAGTACGCGTATCGGCGCCCTGGCGCGCAGATACCATGCGCCGCTCATCTGGAAGCCGCTGCATCTGGCCAACCTGATGGATCAGATCGAGGGCATGCGACCCATGGAGCAGTCGCCCGCACGGGTTGCCTGGTACGAGCAGGATGTCGTCGACCGCATGGACCAGCATGGCCTGGCCTATGATCCCCATCCCGATTATCCGCTGAGGCCTTCACGCGCGTTGCGCGCTTGTGTCTGTGCCGCCGAGCAGGGCAGGGCCAACGCCTTTGTCCAGGCCGTCATGCGCGGTTATTGGGCCGAGCAACGCGATATCTCCGACCCTGCCGTGCTGCAGGCCATGGCCGAGCAATCAGGTGTGGGTCCGCGTCCAATTGCCGAGATTGTCGAGGACCCCGCCTACAAGAAGGCAGTCACCGACAACACGGAACAGGCGGTTGTACAGGGCCTGTTCGGCGTCCCTTCGATGCAGTTTGAAGGAAAGCTCTATTTCGGCGCGGATCATCTGGACCTGCTGGAGACCGCGCTGGCGCGCTGGAATCCCTGAACCTCAGGCACGTCTGGCGAGCAGGGCGCCTGCGATGATGATGAGCGCGATTCCGGTCCACACCGCTGCCGTGGGGATGTCACCGAACACCACGTAACCCAGCACGACCGCAATGGGCAGTGAGGAATACTCGAACGGCGCGACCAGACTCGCCTGGCCCTTGCGATAGGCCAGGATGATCAGGAAATGCGCCGTACCTGCGATCAGTCCGCCGCCTGCGATCATCAGGAAATGCAAGTCGGAGACCGGCCCCCAGTGGCCCGGTATCAGCGTCACGGGGATCAGACCCGTCAGCACGAAGGCAATGGTCGTGTAAAACGATGTGACCGGAGCGGGTTCGGTCGAACCCAGGCGCCGCGCGAGCAGGGCCGTGACGGCTGCCGCCGCGGCTCCTCCGATGCCCCACAGGGCGGCCGGCCGGAAGGCCTCTGTGCCGGGCTGTACAATGACCAGGGCACCGGTAAATCCCAGCACAATGGCGATCCAGCGGATCAGCGGGACCTTTTCGCCCAGGAACCAGCGCGAGAACAGCGCGACCAGAAACGGCGAGGAAAAGATGATGGCTGTGGCATCGGCGATCGGCAACGTCTGGATCGACTGGAGATAGCAGGTATAGGCCATCGCCATCGCAAGGCCGCGCGCAGCCTGCCCGCCCAGGCGCTGGGTTTTCAGGAGACGCCAGGTCCGGGTGATCTGAAGTGCGATCAGGACGGGTACGAAGGCGAAGATGCTGCGCAGCAGAACGTA
>CALIUG010000030.1 GCA_938048755.1 uncultured Alphaproteobacteria bacterium | reverse complement strand
AGAATCGGTGCGATGAGGAGCATTCTGCGGTCAGGTTTCATGCAAACATCCATACACTGCTCTCTTTACTGACACGTCATTGTGTCAGAAACCCGACAGGCGTTCCTTGAGTTCCTCGGAAATGCGCCAGCCTGCAAGGCTGTCGCGAACAATCTTGTCGAGGTCGCCGGTGACGTTGACATTAAGTTCGATGGGGTAGCCGTCATAGAGGTCCGGATTGGCGCCGGCGACATGCAAGGTGAGCTCTGTCGTTCCGCCAACGGGTTTGTTGACGTCCATTGCGATCCTGCTGAAGTGAAAGTTGGACAAGGCATCCAGGACCAGATCGACGTTGTCTTCGCCAAGATCGAGGGGAACATCGCTACCTGAAGGAAGATAACGCAGAGTTCCGGCTTCCTCTGACTCAAGATGGCCGTTCACGATTGCAAGATCACCACCGGTGATGACCATGGGAAGAGAACCCGACAGTCTGGCATCGATCTCCAGGTCAGGGATCTCGGCATAGGCCAGCAACTGGCTCAGATCGACACCGCGGACATCCAGTTCCATGCGGTTCTGGTCGGGCCCGAGTCGCAGAACCGAGGGGCCAACCGACACACTTCCACCCGCGATGTCCGCCTTTCCCAGCTCCAGATACAGGCTGTCGTCGCCGGGAAGGGAGAGCGCCAGTTCGATATCGGTCAGAGGAATGCCAAGGTCGATTGATTCGGCGGTCAGCGTCTGGCTCGGTGGGGTTGCCCAGGGCGCGAGTTCCGACAGGGTAATCTCTCCGTTCAGACCCGATAGTCTCACATCGCCGTTGCGGCCCGAAAGGTCCCTGATGAAGAGCGTGATGTCGGAGGTCGGCTCACCGTTCTCGTAGCCCAGCTTTCCCAGGATCTCCAACGAACCCTCGGCATCTTCCAGTAAGGCCCCGTAAAGGGGCGAAACGTCTGTCGGTTGGGCGCCGCCACGCTCGAAGATGACTGGTGGCGTCCGGATCAGTGCCATGAAACGGTCTGAATCAGGCTCATAACTCGCTTCGACATTGGTGAAGTAACGCCGGTCCTGCATGTGCAGATTTCCGGTGATGCGCAGGTCGTCCCCCAATGGCCAGACCGGAGCGATGTTGGCATCGGCAACGATCGGTGCAAAGCGGGCAGGGGTGCGCAGGTCCTCAAACCTGCGAACCTCCGCACTGATCTGGGGCCATACCGACAATCCATCGTTGTAGTTGACCAGCAGTTTGATGTCGGCGACCCGAACGTCCGGCCCCAGTAGGCGCAGATCGCCAAGCGAGGTTTCCATGGTGCCCTGAAGATGGCTGACGCCAAGACTGCCAAACCGGATACCCATCTTCGGAAGTTGCCCGGTGACAGAGACTTCCTGGCCGACGCTCTGCTCAAGGAGCGTGATCGCAACATCTGAAGGCGCCAGCGTCAGGCGGATATCCCAACTGATGTCCCGTCCAGGGCGTTCAATCACGACATTGGGCAGATGTTCTGGCTCAAACTTGATGGACATCGCTTCATCGAGCTTGAAGGCCGGGTGCCGAAGACTTTCGATGTCGATCCAACCGGTGTCGGTGAGGTAAACGTGGAACGCACTAGCGGAATAGGAATAGCGCAGAGGCCACTCGGCCAGCAGTCCGACCATTCGGGTATCGTTCCAGAACAACGTCTCGGCACGTACCAGTGCAATGGGATGCACGGCTCCGCTAAGCACCCCGTCAACCAGGGACACAGTCGACGGCAGGTCGATTTCGACATCGGTCGCCACGGCACCCGACAGATGCAGCGTGTCGAGGCGGGCCTGGAGATTGAACGAACCTTCGAAGTCCTGACCGGTTCCCGAACCCTGTCCTGCGACTCGAAGCGAGCCGTCCGCGAGTCCCGGCCACAAGGTGCCCTGGAGATCGGCCTCCAGAGTGGAGACCGACGTGCGGAGCAGATTCCAGGACTCGTCCAAGCTTGCGGTTCCGCCAAGGGATAGGGATCCCTGGAGGCTCTCGTTGCCGATCAGGTCTGCGACTGCCCTGGGGCTGATGAGCCAGCCTTCGTCCGTCGGTCCCAGCGAGAATCGCAAGCCGCGGTCAGCAAAGACAAGGTCGTGCCCCTGATCAAAAGCGGCGGGCAGGGACTCAGTTTCACCATCGCCGGCAGCGAGGCGGATGTCGCGCACATGGCCGCTGCCGTTGAGGACTGCGAGAAGTTCTCCTTCGATCATGTTCACGCCAAACGCGAGATCGATTGCACCCGCAGACGCAGTGTCGGGGGCGATGATCCCATCGGCAGAGATCGCCACAGACCCAGAGAATGCCAGAGTCTCAAGGATACCCTGTGTTGACGGAACCTCTGTCATGGCCAGGGCTGTCGTGTTGAGGTTCAGATCGAGCTTCGCTGGCGCCTGGACGACCAGGTTGCCGGGCCCTGGAATCGTGAAGTCTTCCCGAAGGTCGAGCCATCCGGTGACGCCTACTGATGAATCCGGCGCTGTCATATCGAGTGAGATATCAGCGAAGGCAGCCATCGCGCTGTCTTCATCACCAAGGGTCAACTGCCCGATCAGACCATTGCGATCGAGTGCGATGTTCAGTGTGAGGGGCTCGACTGCGTGGTCTCTTGTCGTGAACGAACTGGCTCTGAGATCTGCGGTGATGCGCGGGGTTTCCTCCAGTTCAAACCGGATTGTGCCGCTCACACCTCGTGCCAGAGTTTCCTGGTATCCCAGGTCACCGGTCATCAATGCGACGGTGAAATCGGGAGAACCATCGCCATGTGGTGCATGGAGTGAGAACGAACCTTCGGCCGAGCCATAGGACGAACTGGCAAACCAGGTTCCGGCTCCTTCTAGCGCTGCCAGACTGTTCTTGAGGGCGCCATCGATATCGGCACGCACATGGCCCCACGGCGCCGTGAGATCAACTGTGCCGTGCTCAAGAATCACGGCATCAAACGGCGGTGACATGCCGCTGGATTCAGACTGCTCCAGCATCGCAACCCAGTCGCTGGCAGCGCCTGTCGGATTGCCTGAACCGTCGACCGTGACCTGGAGAACAGCGCCGCGGATCGTGATGCTGCCAACCCAGCCGTCAATGGCTTGACGGGGGCTGTATCCGATTTCGACCTGGTCGGCCCAAAGCAGCCCATCGATAGCAACACTGCCCAGCACGATCCTGTCCGTGCGGACCTCGATCACCTCATAGGTGGCGATGGGCGTTGGTGTTTCGTAGAGGCCGCGGCGGACAAGCCAGTCGACCACCTCGTAGCGTGCCGTAAACCAGACGGCGACAACAACGACAGCTGAAAGGATCACCAGAATCGACAACCGCCGAACCGTGACGCGCAGCAATGCAAGCATGTCCCTGATGAACAGCGTGACCATGACAGCAGTCTAGCGCGAATTGGCGCTCAGGTGATCAGATACCCGCTCTACTGGACAAATTGTGAAAGCGCTGCTCAGCCCAGGGCTTTTTCGACCGCCCGTTTGGCCATGACGGTCACGAGGTGCGCGCGGTAGTCATTGGCAGCGTGGATATCGCTGTTGAGGTCGTCATCGGAGATGAGAATGTCAGCGACAGCATTGGGGGCAAAGTTCGCCGCCAGGGCAGACTCCATCTCTGGCACCCGGAAGACGCTTGCGCCAGCGCCCGTCACGGCCACACGCATACCAGTGGTCGTTTCGGCCACGAACACACCGACAATGGCATAGCGCGACGCCGGATTGGGGAACTTCATGTAGGCAGCGCGAACCGGTTTGGGGAACGACACGGATGTGACGATTTCGCCGTCTTCCAGTGCGGTTTCGAACAGGTCGGTGAAATAGTCGTCGGCGGCAATCTCGCGCCGGTCGGTTCGTACCGTGGCGTTCAGTCCCACGACAGCGGCAGGATAGTCGGCGGCAGGGTCGGCATTGGCGATGGAGCCTCCAAGGGTTCCGCGGTTGCGGACCTGGAAATCACCGATCATGCCGGCCAGGTCGGCAAGCGCAGGGATGACGGACTGGACATCGCGCGATTGCGCGACCTCACCATGACGGGTTGCCGCGCCGATCACGACGTTGTCGCCTTCGAGCGCGATGCCTTTCAGGCTCTCGATGGCATTGAGTTCGATCAGGTCCGATGGCGCGGCCAGACGCAGCTTCATCGATGGCAAGAGCGTATGGCCGCCCGAGAGATAGCGCGGGTCGTCGCTCTCACCAAAAAGGCGTTTGGCTTCTTCGAGCGTTTCAGGCTTGTGGAACGAAAAGGCGTACATGCTCAGCTCCCCGCAGCCATCTTGTCGGCTGCGGCCCGGATCGACTTCACGATGTTGTGGTAACCGGTGCAGCGGCAGAGATTGCCTTCCAGATGCTCGCGTATCTCGCGTTCGCTCGGATCGGGATTGTGTTTGATGAGATCAAGCGCGCTCATGATCATGCCCGGCGTACAGTAGCCGCATTGCAGACCGTGGTTCTCATGAAAGGCCTGCTGTATGGGATGGAGCGTATCGCCATCGGCTACGCCTTCGATCGTTGTGATGTCGCGCCCCTCGGCCTGAACCGCCAGCATGGTGCAGGATTTCACGGAATCGCCGTCGACATGCACAACACAGGCACCGCACTGGCTGGTGTCGCAGCCCACATGGGTTCCGGTCAGGCGCAGGGTCTCGCGCAGGAAGGTCACCAGCAGCGTGCGTTCTTCGCACGTACCGCTGCGTTCCTCTCCGTTCACCGTCATCGTTACGGTGATGGTCATGGGCAAATCTCCTGTCGGGCGAGGCAGAGTGTCAGAGGCATGCCGTCACGGGTCAAGTGCATCATTGGGCCAGTCCAGCCATCACGAAAAGGACCAGCAGGGTCAGGCCTGCCAACCCGAACCAGCAATTCTCCAGCATGGTTCCGTGTGGTTCAGGCGGGGTGGGGGTTGGAAGAGGTGCAGCAGCCGGGCTCTCAACTGCGGGTTCGGTCGACGCGGCCGCAGGTTTTGCTGCCAGCTGGCTTGCGGCCTGCTCGGAAACCAGTTCGTTGAATCGGGTAAAGAAATCGTCGGCGACCTTCTTTGCCGTGCCTTCCACCAGGCGTGCTCCGACCTGTGCCAGCTTTCCACCAACCTGACCGTCGGCAGTGTAGCGCAGCAGGGTTGCCGAACCGTCCTCTTCCAGGGTGACACGTGCGCCGCCCTTGGCAAAACCTGCAACGCCGCCCTGGCCCTCGCCGGAAATCGTATAAGCGTTGGGCGGGTCCAGATCAGACAGCGTGACCTTGCCCTTGAAGGTTGCGGAAACCGGACCGATCTTGGATTTCACCTTTGCACTGAAAGCGGTATCGGATTCCTTCTCGATTTCCTGACAGCCGGGAATGCACTGTTTGAGAACATCGGGATCGTTCAGTGCCTGCCAAACGGCATCACGGGGCGCTTCAATTCGATACTCGCCGGCTAAATCCATGCGTTCCTGTTCCTGGGTGTGTTGTTGCTGCTGTCAGGGGTGCTGAAACTTACGCCATGCCGGAGAGCAATCAAACCGGCACGAACGTCCCTCAATAGCCCTGGATCAGATCCAGCAACAAGACAAGGGTGAAGATGATGACCACGGCAAGAGATGCCATGCTGATCAGCGGGTCGCGAGCGAACAGTCCGCCGGGCCCGTGCCAGAGTTTGACTAGCCAGACCGTGCCTTGTGTGCCGACTTGTGAAAGCTGACGCAGGTGGTTGGCGAAGTACCCTAGCTTCACGTAGGCCCACCGGCCCGCACGAGGCAGAAGCCAGCGATAGGTCCACTCGATATCCAGATTGACGCTCGGCCTTTCGTGGGGCTCCAGCTTGGTGACGCGCAGCACCACGAAACACAACGCTGCAAACAGCAGCAACTGAAGCTGCGTCAACACATGCTCGAATGTGTAGGGCTCATAGGTGACGGGGTAGGGAAGCTGGTCATAGAGCAGTTCGGGAAAGACGCCGATCCCGATGCACATCACCGAGGCAATGAACATGGCGATCAGCATGGGTTTCGGGGCTTCCTTGGGCCGCTGGCCGGAATCGTGCCCGAAGAATGCAAAGAACGGAATTTTGATGCCGGCATGGTGCAGCACGCCTGCCGAAGCAAACAGAAGTGCGATCCAGACCCAGTCATAGCCACCCTGAAGGGCCGCGCTCATCACCATGGCCTTTGCGACAAAGCCCGAGAACAACGGGAATGCCGAGATCGAGGCCGCGCCGATGATGCACATGATCGTGGTCTTGGGCATGGTGCGATAGAGACCGCCCAGCTCGGACGCGCCGATCTTGCCGGTCCGGTAGAGCACGGCGCCCATCGACATGAAGAGCAGCGATTTATACATCACATGGGCAAAGGCATGGGCGACCGCACCGTTAATCGCGAGTTCCGTGCCGATGCCGATGCCGGTGATCATGAAGCCCAGCTGATTGATCAGGCTGTAGGACAGGACGCGCCGCAGATCGTCTTCCAGCACCGCATAGAAGATCGGGAACACGGTCATGGTCGCGCCGATATAGATCAGCAGTTCGGTGCCCGGAAACAGGCTGGCCAGACAATAGATCGAGGTCTTGGTGGTCAATGCGCTCATGATCACCGTGCCGGTCTCGGTCGCTTCCGGATAGGTGTCGGTGATCCAGTTGTGAAGCAGCGGAAAGCCGGCCTTGATGCCCAGGGACAGGAAAATCAGCCAGGCAGCCAGGCCCTCGAGTTCCAGAGGCGCCATGGCCAGGGAACGTCCCTGATTGATCAGCACAATGATGCCGCACATCAACAGCACGCCTGAAAGAACCTGCAGCATCAGGTAACGCACTGCGGCGCGTTCGGCCTTGCGTGTGCCGCGCGCCAGGACCAGGAAGACAGAGGTAAGGCCCAGGCCTTCCCAGAACAGCAACAGGGTCAGCAGGTCTCCGGCAAAGATGGCGCCCATGGTGCTGGCGCCATAGGCCAGGATGGAAACCTGCTCCAGTTTCGTCGGCCGGTAGAGGTTGTAGACAAGAACCACGAAGACGGCGAGGTGGAACAGCCAGCCGAACAGCATGGAAAGCCGGTCAACCTCGACCAGGATCAGCTCGTGACCAAAAAGCATCACCGTCATGGGCGCGCTGCCGTCCAGTGCCCACAGATTGATTGCGCCCACGACCGGGGTGGCAACCGCGATGACATCGCGCACGCGGCCACGCGCAACCATGGCGAGCGCCGCGCCGACCAGGAAGATCAGGAAGGGCGCAACGCTAATCATCGTAGTAATCCTTGCGCCGCTGAATGAGCAGGCGAAGGCCTTCGGACACCAGAACCAGCAGGGCATAGGCGCCAAAGCCGAATGCGGCATAAAACCCGAACATCGATTCCCAGGGGTGATCGACGTGGCGGTGGGCAAAGACATCGGCAATCAGTGTTGCCGCGCAGGCCAGGACAAGCGTCCAGATGACCAGCTTCACATTGCGGGGTTTGTCGAACAGATACGTTTTCTTGTCGTTCATCACGGAGCCCCCGCGCCGATGAAGGTTCGTTCCAGAAGATTGATGGCCGGATCCGGGAACAGGAACAGCAGCAGGCAGCACAGACAGGTCACACCGATTGCCGCAAGGCAGGAGACCGGCGCCTCGTGGCGTTCAGCCGGAGCGCCTTCAGGCAGAGGCCGGAAGAACGCACGGAACGGGATAGGCAGCAGGTAGGCAATGTTGAGCAGGGTCGAGACCAGCAGGACCCCGACAAGAAACAGTCTGTCGGCAGCCAGAGCGCCATCGAGAATCAGCCACTTGCTCCACAAGCCTCCGAATGGCGGCAGGCCGATAATGCTGAGGCTGCCAATCAGGAAGGCGGCAAAGGTGAACGGCATGACCCGGCCCAGACCATCAAGGTCAGAGATCTCCGTCTTGTGCGCGGCGACCAGAATGGCGCCGGCACAGAAGAAGAGCGTGATCTTACCGGCTGCATGGGTCGCGATATGGAGGCCGCCACCAAGGAAGCCGGCTTCGTTGGCAAGCAACGCTGCAAGGATGATGTAGGAAAGCTGACTGACCGTGGAATAGGCCAGCCTGGCCTTCAGGTTGTCCTTGGTCATGGCCACCAGCGATGCTGCAATGATCGTGAAAGCGGCAATCCACTGCAGGACCTGGGTCACGGACAGTTCCTGGAGCAATTCAAAGCCGAAGATGAAGGTCGCAACCTTCAGAACGGTGAAGACGCCTGCCTTGACGACCGCAACGGCATGAAGAAGCGCGCTGACCGGTGTCGGGGCAACCATGGCGGCGGGCAGCCAGCGATGGAACGGCATCAACGCAGCCTTGCCAACGCCATAGACGTAGAGGAGCAGAAGCACGCCAGCGACACCGTGGGAAACGTTTCCTTCCAGGATGCCGCCCTCGCGGAAATCAAGTGTTCCCGTCAGGGCATAGGTTCCGATGATAGCGATCATCTGGAAACCGATTGACGTGCCCAGCAGTATGCCTAGATACGTCCGGCCTGCCTTGCGTGCCTCGGGCGTCCCGGCATGGGTAACCAGCGGGAATGTCGAGATGGTAAGGGCTTCATAGAACACAAACAGCGTCAGCATGTTGCCCGAGAAGGCGATGCCCATGGCACAGGCAATGGCAACGGCAAAGAAGGTAAAGAATCGAGTCTGGTTCTTCTCATGGTGGCCGCGCATGTAGCCGATGGCATAGACCGTGGTGACGATCCACAGGAAGCTCGCAACAAGTGCGAACAGCAGACCCAGGGAATCCACGGTCAGCGCGATGGTGATGCCGGTCAGCGGACGGGCAAGTTCCAGATGCACCGTCTCGCCTGCATCCATTGCCATGGCGATGGTGATCACGGTGCAAAAAAGAACACTGCCCGCGGCAAGGCTGATGCCCTCGCGCACATCTGGCCAGCGCCGTGTCATCAGGATGCCCACGACGCCAACCAGCGGGATGCCGATGGCGATTGCAGCAAGCCAGCCTGGATCGGGAAGGGGCATCATGGATAGACCCCAAGACTGGTGGCAGCCAGACCGGCAACGCCAACGGTGATCTTGGTGGCGACACCAAAGGCGATACACAACACCGTCAGGATCAGGGTCGGCACCAGGAGCATGGCAGGCGCCTCCTGGACCTTTACGTCATCGGGCGGATCGCTGAAATAGGCTACTTCGACAACACGCCAGATGTAGATGATCGACAGCAGCGAGCTCATGACAATCAGGACCGCGACCGGCCACATGCCGGCATCAAGGGCACCGAGGATCAGATACCACTTGCTGATGAAGCCGACGGTGAAGGGCACGCCGATCATCGACAGGCCTGCCACCACGAAACAGCCCATGGTCACGGGCATGCGTTTGCCCAATCCGCGGAAGCTCGTCATGTCGGCCTTGCCCAGGCGCAGGATGACACAGGCCATGACCAGGAAGAGTGCGCCCTTCATCAGGCCGTGGTTGAAGACATGAACGATGGCGGCAATCAGGCCGTCATGGTTGCCCAGACCAATGGCGGCAGCGACATAGCCGATCTGGGCGACGCTGGAATAGGCCAGCATGCGTTTAAGGTCGTCCTGCCAGATCGCAACCAGGGATCCGACAAAGGCGCCTGCCAGACCAAGGGGAATCAGGACCCAGCCGACATGCATTTCGTCAAAGGCGAACTCTGCACCAAAGACGTTGTAGATGAAGCGGATCAGGATGTAGGCGCCAACCTTGGTCGCGGTCGCACCGAAAAACGCCGACACCAGCGATGGGGCATAGGTATAGGCGTTGGGCATCCAGGCGTGTGCCGGGAACATGGCGAACTTGATTCCGGCGCCGACCAGAATGAAGGCAAAGGCTGCCTGAATGGTCGCCGAGCCATGCAGGTCGGTCAACCGGTCGGCCATATCCGCCATGTTGAGCGTTCCGGTCATCATGTAGACAAGACCGATGCCGATCAGAATGAAGGTCGCGCCGATCGTGCCCTGAATGAGATAATTGAACGCCGCCTTGGAGGCCCGCCTGTCCGCGCCCATGGCAACCAGCGCATAGCTCGAGAGCGACGAAATCTCCAGGAAGACATAGAGGTTGAAGGCGTCGCCAGTGATGACGATACCAAGCATGCCGGTGAGGGACAGCAGCGCGACGGTGAAGAAGAGACGCTGCGCGCGGAACGTGACCTCGACGCCGATACCAAGGCGCACCCCGGGCATGATGATCGCAGCCATGCCCGAAACCAGCAAAAGCAACAGGGCGTTGAGTGGATCGATGACATAGGAAATGCCCCATGGCGGTGACCACCCACCCATGTTGTAGACAATCGTTCCGTGCGTCAGGACCTGATCCATCAGCGCAACGGAAATGGCAAAGGTGATCCAGGATGCCAGCACGGCAAAGGGCCAGGCGATGCTGGGCCTGATCATCATGGCGCAGAGCGGTGCCGCCAGAAGTGGAACGGCTACCTGTAGAGCCGGAAGGTGTTCGACGATGGACATCAGATCATGTCTCGCCGTGCTCGAGAATTTCGTCTTCTTCGATCGACCCGTAGGCTTCCTGTATCCGCACGATCAGGGCAAGGGCCAGGGAGGTCGTCGCGACCGAAACCACGATGGCGGTGAGGATCAGAACATGGGGCAGGGGGTTCGAATACCGCTCTGCACCCTCCAGCACGATGGGGGCGGCACCATCAAGGACATAGCCGATGGAGATGTAGAGCAGGAACACTGCGGTCTGGAAGATGTTGAGGCCAATCACCTTCTTGATCAGGTTGCCGCGCGTCATGACGATGTAAAGGCCCAGCATCAGCAGAATGACAGCACCCCACTGAACGGCATGCTCGGTGATGTAGGTGAGGACCTCGCTCATTTCTGCCAGCGTTCAGCAAAGGTATAGAAGACGGCTGTCAGGACACCGGCAACCGTGATGCCTACACCAAGCTCGATGATGATGATGCCGAGATGCTGGCCATGAACGGGGTCATGACTGTCCAGGGCACCGTAGTCCAGGAAGGTGCCGCCCGCGGCCAGCGAAACGAAGCCGACCATCGCGTAAAGAATCAGGCCCAGGGACACCATGGCGGTGACAACCGTAAGCGGCAGAACGCGGATGGTGCGCTTCACGCCGAACACGATGGCATAAATGATAAACGCGGTGGCAAAGATCACGCCGGCCTGAAAGCCGCCACCCGGGCCATAGTCGCCGTGCATCTGCACATAAAGTGCAAACAGCAGAATGAATGGAATGAGCATCTTGCTCACGATGCGGACGATCAGATGTTCGCTCATCGGTCGTCCTTGCCCCAGCGCCACAGCAGGGCCATCACGCTGATCCCGGCTGTGAAGATGACGGTAACTTCGCCCAGGGTGTCAAACCCGCGATAACTGGCCAGGCTTGCTGTGACGATGTTGGGGACCCCGGTCTCGGTCGGACCGGTTTCGATGTAGTAGGGCGCAACATGGCGATGAATCGGGGCGTCCTGAATGCCCAGACCGGGCATGTCGGTGGTTGCATAGATCAACGCGACGCCTGCCACGATCGCAGTGGCAGCGCCCACGATGCGTTGCCCTTTTCGCTTGCCGGGTTTGGTCTCTCTTCGGGTGGTAAGTGAGATTGCGGCCAGCATCAGGGTCAGTGTGATTCCCGCGCCGACCACCGCTTCGGTAAAGGCGACGTCAACGGCATCGAGCAGGGTGTAAACCACCGCCATGATCAGACTGTAGACGCCGGTCAGAATGGCGATGGCCAACAGGCTGCGCAATCGGACCAGCGTGACGGCGAGCGCGATCAGCAGGATGACCAGAACGATAACGTGTAACCGTTCCATCAGGCGCGATCCTCCTCGGCTTCTTCCCTGCCCTGGTTTGCGCCGGGATCATCGGGTGACAGTCCGCCGATCAATGCGGCGTGGGCAACAGCATGGCTGGCAGTGGGAGCAGTGAAGAAGAGTACAATGCCGATCAGCCCGAGCTTGATGCCCACCAGGAAGGAGTCGGCCTGGAGAATCATGCCGATCAGCAGCAGGAAGGCGCCGCCGGTATCGGCGATGCTGGCGCCGTGCAGACGTGTGAAGAGGTCGGGCAGCCGAATGACTCCAAGTGCGCTGACGATCATCAGTACGGCACCGACGAACAGGCAGGCTCCACTGAGAATGTCGAGAGCAAGACTCACTGCTCTTCCCCCAAATGGCCATGTTTGAAGAACTTGAGGGCGGCAAGCGTGCCAACGAAGTTGAGCAGGGCGTAGGCCAGCGACAGGTCCAGGAAGTCCGGTCGATCGGTCAGGAACCCGGCAAGAGCGATCAGCAGGACGGTCATGGTGCCGTGAACGTTGACGGCAAGAATGCGGTCGTAAGGCGTTGGACCGCGCACCGCGCGGATCAGCGTCATGGCCATGGCGATCACAACAAGGAGCGTCGCAAGCGAAAACATCAGGCCTTGCCTTCCATTGCGCGCACGCGCCGATTCATCTCGCCAGCCTTGAGCTCTTCAATTCCGGCGCGGTCAAGGGCATGAACCTGAATTGTATCGGGATAAACGGACAGGGCCACGGTGCCCGGGGTCAGCGTGATCGAGTTGGCGAACGTGACCAGACCGACCGGGGTGGTCTGACTGGCAGGAACCCAGCCTGAACCAGCATCGAGCTTCATGGAAGGCGACAGGATCGTGCGGCAAACCGCAATGTTGGAAACCACGATCTGCCAGGTAAGCCAGGGAAGATAGGTCAGCAGCTTCCAGGAAAGGTGGATCGGGTGTCCTTCGCCGTCGATCACGCTCATGCGATGGGCAATGTAGACGACCAGGAGGCTTGCCACCGCGCCCGAGGCAATCAGGAACGGATCCCAGATGCCAGACAGCAACAACCATGTCGCAAACAGGACAAGAAAGAGACTGAAGGTCCGTGCCGAGACCATGAAACCCCCGTAGGTGCACGTTTTGGATGCCGAACCGGGCGGATCGTAGCGATCTTCGGGCCGTGAACGCTGTGTGATTATGCCCTAGCGACGGCGTTGGGCAAGTCCATGCGCGACACAAGAGCGATTGCCATGTGGCTAAGTCAGCTTGCTGGGGAAGGCTCCTTGGCCACAACGGTCAATGCTGGCGCTTGCGTCTCCCGTGGCTGTTCGATGGATGTTTCAACATCGGGTTCCGGGGGATCCTGCTCAACGCCTTCGATCACTTCATAGGCGACCTGCGCCAGGTCATTGAGGACGTCTTCTGTCTCGATGCGCTCGCCACTTTCCTCGTCGACAATCTCGCTCATCATGTGTGCGGGAACATCGCGCAGATTGCCGACGTCGAGGTCACGGCATCGCACAAAATAGGTGTCGCCCAGATACCCGGCTGCCAACAGGTTGACGTGCAAGGCCATGGTCTGGTTGGTCGTCGTCAACAGATTGAACGACAGGGGACGTGCCAGCCCCTCTGCAAAGAAGTAGACGCCATCGACCAGAAGATCATCGGGGACGACAGGTTGGGTTTCAGGTTCCGGCTCATCGATTTGCGGTTCCGCCCGCTCCTGCATCGGTTTTCCGCCACCGCGCAGCCACTTCATCCAGGGTGCCAACTCCAGCATGACAATGCTCACACCGACAACCATCAGGCCGATTTCGGCATCCCAGTTTTCCAGTGCCGGAACGACATTCAGAAGTGCCTTGGGATCCAGGTCGGGCGGCAGGATGCCGTTGCTGAGATCGATCAGATCGCTGACCGAAAGACCCGTGACGCCGATCAGCTGATAGAGCAGGGCGGTTGTCAGGAAGACGATGATCATGATCGCGCAGAAGATGATCCAGCGATAACGGCCGACCAGGGCAAATGCGATGGCAAACAGCGCAAAGACGACGACCATGGCGCCGGAATCGAACTGCAGCGCCAGGACCGAATCGAGGGTGATCAGCGGCGTGGTTTCGTATCCAGGCAGAATCAATTGCGGTAAGGTGGCCCCCACCATGACCAGCAATGCAGCCGTAATGCCCAGGATGAAGGCAGCATTCCAGCGCAGGCCGCTGCGCTGCGCCGATGCCTCTTCCTCACCTGGTCTCACAAAACGTTTCATCGCCCGTGCGCTCGTGATCCTTGCGGCTTCCTTCTGGGGAACAGCCGTTGCTGATGCTCTTGTAACCTTCGCATCCGACGATCTAACGGTCGAATCCGCCGATGGCCAGCTTCATGCATTTACGGTGGAGCTTGCCCTCACACCGCAACAACGCGCCCAGGGGCTGATGTTTCGTGAGGAACTGGCGCCTGATGCGGGCATGTTGTTCCTGTTTGACCGGGAAGCGCCGCGCAGTTTCTGGATGAAGAACACGTTGATACCGCTCGACTTGATTTTCATCGACAGGGCCGGCGTGATTGTGAGCATCACCCGTGATGCTGTTCTCCATGATGAAACACCGCTCCCTTCAGGCGCCCCTGCTTCTGCGGTTCTGGAAGTGTCTGGCGGTACAACAGTAGAGCTTGGAATAGCCGAGGGCGATCTGGTCCGTCACCGCGCTTTCGAAGATTAGATTTGGATTCCGATACGGTATCCAAGATTTTGCATTTGCGTTAAGATTGGTTCCAGATAGGTTGCCCAATCAGGGAGGTTCTCGGAGAATCCAGATGACCAGACTTTTCCATTTCGTGATTGTGGCCACGGTTTTCACCGTTCTTAGCGTTGCTTCCGCCAGCGTCACTCTGGCTCAGGAAAGTGTCGGCAGTATTACCGAAGCCGAAGGTGAGGTGGTTGTGATACGTGCCGGTGGCGATGAGGCTGCCGGCGGCGTCGGTACGCCGGTTTACCAGAACGATTCGGTTTTCGTCGGCCCGGGCGGTCTTGCGACCGTTACGTTTGTGGACCAGACGGTCCTGACCCTTGGCGCGGATTCGATGCTGACCATCGATATGCTCGTCTATGATCCGGCCGGTCAGAACAGCTCGGCATCGTTCGACCTGGCGGGTGGCCTGATGGGCCTGGTTTAGGGCGACATCGTCAAAACCGGCGACATGACGGTCACCACGCCGGTCTCGACCATCGGAATCCGCGGAACCGCTGTGCTGGTGAACACCTTCACGTCTGTGGAAAGAGCATCCGATGGTTGGACTATCGTGACCGCCGTCGGGTCGCAGGGTGAAATCATCACGCTGGGCGTCAATCCCGATGGGACGGTTGGCTTGGTGACCGTGGAAAGTGGCGGGATCGTCACCGGGCTCAACATGGCCGCGCAGGCCGTTGTCAATGGCAGGGAGACGACGCTGGATGTTGCGGCAATTCAGGCCGCGTTCGGCCCTGTCGCTACCGCCCTCCAGAACGCCACAGGCGCCAACTTCACTGACGGTGTCGATTCAGAGGAAGAAGAGGCGCTCCAGGAAGCGATCGAGGAGTTGCTGGAGCTTCTGGACGACGAGAATCCCGCTCAGGACGATGCAACGCCCGATTAGAGCGTAGTGCGTGAATTAGGAATCGTTGGGGGATTCCCATTTTGTTTGATTGGTGATTCCATGGGTCAGGAGGTGTCTCATGGGAAAGTCTACGTCGAGCGATCTTCGTTTGCGGATTGTGCGTGGTATCGCGTCTG
>CALIUG010000029.1 GCA_938048755.1 uncultured Alphaproteobacteria bacterium | reverse complement strand
AACGGGATGCCATGGACCGTTACCTTTCCGAATACCTTGCCGATCGCCTCGGGGCCGAAGAGTCCGGCAGAATTGTCGGCGTCGGCCGCTTTGGTGTCTTCGTGCGCATCGACAGTGTTCAGGCTGATGGCTTGCTGCCGGCGCGTCGCCTGCCCGGCGGCCCTTTCCGTCATCACGAAGACCGTCATGAACTGGAAGGCCATGGCGTTGTCTACCGCCTTGGCGACCCGGTCGTTGTTTCCCTGGTGGAAGCTGACCCGATCAGCGCCACGGTCGGATTTGATCTGGTTGAAGGTGGTGTTGCACAACGCGGCGCACGCGGTGGTGCGCGCCATGACGGCCCGCGTCGTCACAAAGGGCGCGGCAAGCCCAAGCGTCGCTGACAAGGCCTGATTGGCGATTGAAGCGATTCAGCGTACAATGAGATTTGGTGTGGTCGGCAAGCGATCACATTCAGGGGGTACATCATGGCGGTAAATTCTGCGGCTCGCGTCGAGCCACGCAACGAACAGGTTCGGCCTTCTCCGGTGCAGAAGCGCTGGCTGGAACGCGGTCTTGATCAGGCTGGTGGCAAGCTTCCCCTGTTTGATGAGGAAGGTCGTGAGATTGATCCACGCACGATCAAGAGCTGCATCCGCCAGGGCTGGGCCGAACCCTGGATCGCCAATCCGATCAAGCCGGACTGGCTGGTTTGCCGCCTGACGGAAGCCGGGCGCGCCGTTCTCGCTTGAGGCCTGTTTCTAACACCCGCCTTTGACTTTGCCGGAGGCAACAGACAGCATCCGGCTCTCCTTGATTGCAGGCGGTTTCCATGGACGAAAGAAAGCCTAAAGCGGTTCGCCCGCGCGATGCTGCCAGCGTCGTGCTGATCCGTGGTTCAGGCTCCCGTGCCGAAGTTCTGATGGGACGGCGACGCAAGCGCGCCAGCTTCCTGCCCAACATCTACGTCTTTCCCGGCGGCAGGGTCGATGCCGCTGATTATCGCGCTGTCGAAGGCCTTGCCCTTCATCCCGAAACCGAACGTCTGTTGCGCCGTCACACGCCAGCCACGCCGACCCTGGCGCTCGCGCTGGCAGGCCTGCGGGAGACGCACGAGGAGACCGGTTTTCTGATCGCCCGTGATGCCGATGCGGGTGTTCTGGAACAGGCCCCTGCCACACCCTATTGGGATGCCTTGCGCGCGCAGTCCTCCCTGCCCGATCTGGCGCGCATGGACTACATCGCCCGAGCACTGACGCCGACCATGTCTCACAAGCGGTTCAACACCCGGTTCTTCCTGATTGACGCCAACGATGCGCGCGGAGAACTGATTCAGGATGGCGAGCTTGAAGACCTGCATTGGGTTCCGCTCGATGCCGCGCACCGCTTGCCCATCGTCGATGTCACAGAGTTTGTTCTCAATCGCGCCCGCGAGCGCTGGCATGACCGTCAGGCCGGAAAGCAGCAGGAATCCGTCCCCTTCCTTCGTTATGTCCGCAACCGGCAGCGCATCGACCATGTCTGAAATATCCATGAGCCATCGCGACCGGGTGCGGTGCCTGATCGCCCTGATCGGGGCCCTGGCCGTGGTGTCGACAACCAGCTCTCTGACCTGGCCGATTCTGTCGGAATACCTGCGCAACCAGGGTTTTGACGAAACCGCCATCAGCATCAATGCAGCCGCACAGTTTGCAGGCATCATCGTTGTCGCCCTGCTGGCGACCCGCATCATGCCGCGCCTTGGCTTCTTCCGGACCATTGTGATCGGCCTGGGGCTGGTCGCGTCCATGCTGATACTGCTGCCGTTCCTGCGCGATTACTGGATCTGGCTTGTGCTGCGGTTCGTTCTTGGGCTCGGCGCGTCCATGCTCTTTACCGCCGGCGACACCTGGATCAACCAGATCCTGGACGACCGGGTTCGTGGCCGCTGGTTGGGCGTCTACAGCACGGTCGGCATGGCCGGCTGGGCCGTCGGGCCGATTATCGGGTCGCAACTTGACCCGGCTTCGATCTGGCCGTTTGTCTGCGGCCTTGTCGCCGTTGTGATTGCCGGCACCTTGCTGACACCGACCCGCAAGATCGACATCAACCTGTCACGCGAGGACGGGTTTGATGCCGGGGGTGGCCGTTTGTGGCTCGTCTTCCTCATGGCGCCGACCGTGCTGCTTTCATCAGCCATGTTCGGTGTGGTCGAAGGAGGCATGCAGAACTTTGCCCATCTCTACACCATGGACATTCTGGGCAAGGAGTTCCGGGAAGTCGGTTACGCCGTCATCTGGGTCGGCTCCATTGGCGCGATTTTCTTTCAGTATCCGGTGGGCTGGCTCGCGGACAAACTCGACCGGGGCTGGCTCCTGGTTGCCTGTGTCTTTGTTCTGGCCTTCTCGGTGTTTCTGTTGCCGTTCCTGATCCATGCAGGCACGCAGCCCTGGTACCACTTCGATGCTCTGGTCCTGTGGGGGCTAATCTCCCTGTGGGGCGGCTCCATGGGCGCGATCTTCACCGTGGGCATTACTCTGCTGGGCCAGCGCTTTCGCGGCATCGAACTGATCGGTGCCAATGCGGTGTTCTCACTTCTGTTCGGAGTTGGCGGCATGGTCGGCCCCCTGATCGTCGGGACCGCCATGAGTGAGACAGGGCCAAGCGGGTTCACTATTTCGCTGGTCACAGTCGTTTTGATGTATGGTGTCTTCGCAGCATGGCGTCAGGCCACGCGAGGCAAGCGCCTTGCGCGCGGTCAGGGCGCGTGAGACTTGACACCAGCCCGATCACCGCTATCTTCCGCCTCCCTCTTTCAGGACTGAAACGCCATGGCCAAACCGACCACCATTCTCGTCAAGCTCGAGAGCACGGCGGACACCGGTTACTACTATGTAACCAAGAAGAACCCGCGCACGCAGACGGAAAAGATGAGCTTCCGCAAGTACGATCCCGTTGCGCGCAAGCACGTCGAATTCAAGGAAACCAAGCTCAAGTAAGCCGTTTCCCGGCGCCTGGAGTGCCGCACGTTTGCTCACATTGCTGATACATCTCCGTCCGGCGCCTTGTTGGCGGCGCAGAGCTGTTGCATGTCTTGAGCATGAAGCGGCACCATTTTCGCCTCGCCGTGGTAGGCATTCTGACAGCGTTCGTTCAGATTGCAGCAGCACAGGAGCAGGACTTCGACTTTGAAGCACACAGCTTCGATGCGCTGGAAGCCCCGCAACCGTCTGTTGCGGCAATGCATGAAGCACTGACACCCGTCTTCCCTCCGGGCACCAGCCGCACAAGCGTTCTGGAAACCATGGCCCAACTACGGGTCCAAACCCGAGCTCGCGAACAGGCACGCGGAGACCCGGTGGGTGACGACACCAACATCCGTGATTGCCGCCTGGCATCAAACGATGTGCTGACCTGTGTCTGGTTTCTCTTCATTCCCCCTAGCGAGCGACAGGACGCCATGGCGCAGGGCATCTATGGCATGACCTGGGTTTTGCGCTTCCGCTTCGATGGGGAGGATTTTCTTGAAGCCCTGGAGGTCGATCTGCTGATCGAACATCTCTAGCCGTCAGGTTCAGGCTGCGCAGACGACCTGATTGCGCCCACCTGCCTTGGCCTTGTAAAGCGCATCATCGGCCAGACGGAACAAATCGTCAGGCGTTTCCACATCATCGGTCAGGTTGGCAACCCCGACGCTGATCGTGATATCGAGCAGCAGGTTATCCTTGACCGCTTCAAACGGCTTCTCGGCGACTCCGTGCCGCAGGCGTTCAGCGACAGCGCGCGCAACCGTCGGATCGGTTTCGGGCATAACCACCACGAACTCTTCACCGCCATAACGGGCAGGAAGGTCGCTCGAACGGGTAAGTTGCAGCATGCGTTTTCCCAGCTCGACCAACACGACATCCCCCACGGCATGACCGTGGCCATCGTTCACCTTCTTGAAGTGATCGACATCCAGGATGATGAGCGAAAGCGGTTTGCCGGTCTGGCGCGATCGTTCGAACTCGCGCTTTAGATAGGTCGTCAAGTAGCGGCGATTGTGGAGCTTGGTCAATTCGTCCAGAGCGGCCATCGATACGCTGGCTTCGAGATTCGTGCGCAACCGATCCTGATAGTGCTTGCGCCGCACCTGCATGCGCGCACGCGCGATCAGCTCGTTGCGGTCAATCGGCGCCATCACATAGTCGGTAACACCCAGGTCAAGGGCCTTGGCAAGCCGTTCCATCTCGCCATCCTCGACCAGCACCAGAATAGGGAGCGTGCGCGTCTGGGGTCGGCTACGCAGTTGCGAGACAACGCGCAACCCGTCGATTGAATCGAGACTCAGGCTGACGATCACCGCATCGTACCCGCCCTTCTCCAGTTCGGAGAAGCAGTCCTGTTCGTCGTCGACTACAACAACCCTGTGATGATCACCCAGCGATTCGCTGATCATGCGCGCACGGGAGTCAAAATCTTCCAGAAGCAGAACGTTGCTGTCTCCCAGCGACTCATTCCAGATCGGCGCTATTTCTTCGAGCTGTGCAGCACTATCGACACCGAAGCGCAGGCGCAGTTCGTCAAACGTCACCTTGAAGCGCAACAAGGAACGTACGCGGGCGAACAGGGCCAGATCATCGACCGGCTTGGTCAGGAAATCATCAGCACCGGCCTCCAAACCCACAACGCGATCTGCGGTGTCGGAAAGGGCGGTCACCATGACTATGGGGATATGCATGGTCTCGGGCTGGTCGCGCAGGATACGACAGACTTCGTACCCGTCCATGTCGGGCATCATGACATCAAGCAGGATCAGGTCGGGGCGTTCCTCGGTCGCAATACGCACCGCCGCTGCACCACCAGAGGCGGTCAGAACGTCGTAGTATTCGCTCGTCAGCTTGGCTTCGAGCAGCTTTACGTTCAGCGGCTGGTCGTCAACGACAAGGATGCGACCGGTCATGTCAGCCCCCCACCATCAGCCCAGGAACTTCCGCACGGTCTCCAGGAACTGATGAACCGAGATCGGTTTGGCGATATAGGCATCACATCCCACGCTCAGAACCTTCTCTTCGTCGCCCTTCATGGCCAGCGCCGTCACCGCAACAACCGGAATATCCGCCGTGCTGGGTTCGGCCTTGATCCACTGCGTCACTTCCAGGCCCGAGGCCTCCGGCAACTGTACATCCATGATGATGAGGTCGGGATGGTGCTCCTTGGCCTTGCTGAACGCTTCCTCGCCGTTGATGGCCTGCAGGACACCAAACCCGTTGGCGTCGAGCAGATCATTGAACAGCTTCATATTGAGCTCGTTGTCCTCAACGATCAGCACCGTTTTGGCCATGGAATTACCCCGCTCGGTTACTCCCTGCCGGGTCCGACAGAAGCATATCCCCTGTTCCTGCCATACCGACAGGCTTGTCTGTAGGCCCTTTTAGCATAGGTTGCGCCTTCAATCGTAGTGACAGAAGCCAAAGATTGGTTCATTGCGGCACACATGGACAAAAAAATGCAGACAGATCATCTGGATTCCCAGCTTGCAGGCATTGTTGTCGCGCAGGACAGGCCCTTGCTCATCACAGACGCCGATGAGGTGCTGTTTGCCTTCTTTAAGGAATTTGAACGTTACCTCAATGCCAACGGCACCTACTTCAACTGGGCTTCATTCCGGCTGAACGGCAACATTCTTGATCAGCAGACGCACGAAGCCATCGATAATCACGTTGTACGCGAACTTCTGGGCTCGTTCTTCGACCGGCACACCAGATCCATTCCCATGATCGCGGGTGCTGCCCCTTCGCTGCAACGCCTGAGTCGGCATATGGACATTGTCGTCCTGACCAACATACCCCATGCCCAGCGTGCTGATCGGGCCGAAGCCCTGGCCGCCAACGGGGTCGGGTTCCCCGTGATCACCAACGAGGGATCCAAGGCCGAAGCCGTCAGAGAGCTAGCCGGGCGTACCACCGCGCCGGTTTTCTTCATCGACGATTCGCCTGGACATCACACCGACGTTGCCGGTGTGGCCGATCATGTCATGCGCATTCACTTTATCGGAGACCCACGACTCTCTGATCTCCTTGGCCCTGCTGAAGACAGCCATCACCGCGCCTTCGACTGGGAAGAGATCAGCCTCTTCATCGAGAGCCACCTTGAAGAAGCTGGCCATTCCATCGTGCCATGAGACTGGGTATCGATCTCGGCGGCACCAAGACCGAGGGCCTGGTTCTGGCGTCAGATGGTTCGGAACGTGCACGCCTGCGTGTTGCAACGCCCTATGACGACTATGACGGTATCATCCGCACGGTTGCCGATCTTGCCGACGAGCTGGAGGCAGAGGCTAGCACCGAGAGAATCCCGGAAGTCGGCATCGGCATGCCCGGCTCGCTGTCACCACAAACTGGTCTGGTGCGCAATTCCAACTCCACCTGCCTCAACGGTCACGACATCCATGCTGATCTCACCCGGGCAACGGGTCGAAAAATCAGGCTGGCCAACGACGCCAACTGCTTTGCTCTTTCAGAAGCATCCGACGGTGCAGGCAGCGGCGCTCGCTGTGTCTTTAGCGTGATTCTGGGAACCGGGGTGGGCGGCGGTCTGGTGTTTGATGGAGCCCTGATCGAAGGCCGCAATCTGATTGGCGGTGAATGGGGTCACAACCCCCTGCCCGGGCCTGAGGTCATCGAGGCTCCCCTGCCTGTCTGCTATTGCGGTCGTGCCGGATGCATCGAGGCCTATCTGTCGGGTCCCGGGCTGGTTGGGGATCACACCCAACACACCGGCGAATGTCTTGGCACGGCAGAGATTGTTGCCGCGGCCGCAAGCGGTCATCTGCCTGCCATCACCACCATGGCGCGCTATGAAGGACGTCTGGCCAGGGCGCTGGCCAGCGTGATCAATCTTGTGGATCCCGATGTCATCGTCCTGGGTGGCGGACTTTCAAACATCGCACGACTATACGACAACGTTCCCCCCCTGCTGGATGGCCCTGTGTTCTCGGATGTTATCGAAACCAGAATTCTGCCTGCCAGACATGGCGACAGCAGCGGCGTGCGTGGGGCAGCCTGGCTGTGGCCGCAGGGAAGTGGCTGCTAACAGCCGCCTTCAGCCAGCGTCTCCAGCTCGCGCAAGTCCGAACGAATGATGAAATCGCCGTAATCGAAGGCCAGTTCCAGTGCAACACCGTCGTCACGCAGAAGCGCGTTGATCTCGACATTCGGCAATTCCTCTCCACTGCCGTGGTCAAAGAACGCCAGACGCATGGGCCAGGCGGTCTGGCCATCAATGGTCTCGGCCTTGCCGACAATGGTGGTGACATCATTCACCGTAGCACCATCCGTGCCATCAAAGATCACATGACTCATGAAGCGCTCCCCTGCCAGGGCGCGCACCAGCAGATCGCTCATGTGCTCCATGGGAAAGATGGCCTCCTGGGGCATGTCGTGGCGCGACACCTCGGGTTCCTCGATGGTGATGCTTCCGGAATTGAGGTCTGTGGCAGCAACGGCCTCGCCTGACGATTTCTCGGTCGGGCCGGGATCATTGATGGTTTCGTCCTCAAAGCGATACCAGGTGCCGTCCTTGGCTTCGAACGAGTCGTAGATCGATGTCGTCACCAGCCCGCCGTCTTCGCGAAGAATCTGCATGAGGACACGCTGGCGCACACTCCAGGTATCGCATCGGTCCTCGACCTCAATCACCAAGCCGCCATGCACGGAGACCAGACCAATGGCGTCACCGCCGCTTTCCAGCGTCATTTCGTAGACGGCACGATGCGGCAGCAGCGTGATGGTTTCAGACGATACCGGCATGCTGATCAGAACCAGCAGGCCGACCATGGAACTCAGGAAGACTTTGCGTATGTACATGGGTTCCATTAAGTACGCCCGGCCCCCCAAATTCAATGAGAACCTCCCGCTTTCAAGGATCACAAGATGTCAAAGCCCGTTGTGTTCGCGACCCGCCGACTGCCCGACGCCGTGGAAGCAAGGCTGAAGCGCGACTATGCGCCCCGGCTGAATGCTGACGACCATCTCCCTGGCCCCGATCAGGTCATCGAAGGCTGCAAGGGAGCCGCAGCCATGATCCCCTGCCCGACCGACAAGATCACGGCTGACGTGATCGATCGCCTCGACGATAGCCTGAAGGTTATCGCAACGTTTTCGGTTGGTTATGAACATATCGACGTCCAAGCGGCACGCGAACGCGGCATCACAGTCACCAACACGCCCGACGTCCTGACCGATGCCACCGCCGATATTGCCATGCTCCTGCTGCTGGGTGCCGCACGACGCGCCTATGAGGGCGAGCGCATGGTGCGTGAAGCGACCTGGGGCGCATGGGCGCCGACCGCCATGCGCGGCGTGCATGTCACCGGCAATCGTCTGGGCATTCTGGGCATGGGCAGGATCGGCCAGGCGGTGGCCCGCCGCGCCGCGGGCTTCGAGATGGAGGTGCACTACCACAACCGCTCCAAACTTCCCGAAGAGCTAGAGTTCGGGGCGACGTTCCATGCTGATCTCGACAGCATGCTTGGGGTCAGCGACATGCTGTCGATCCACTGCCCCTCCACCCCCGACACCTTGAAGATTATCAATGCCGAACGCCTGGCAAAGCTGCCGGACGGTGCGATCGTCGTGAACACCGCACGGGGTAACGTGGTGGATGATGATGCACTGATCGCAGCCCTGAAGTCGGGCAAGCTGTTTGCGGCCGGCCTCGACGTGTTCGATGGCGAGCCCAACATCCACCCCGGTTACCGCGAACTCACCAACGCCTTCCTGCTCCCGCATCTGGGCAGTGCAACCATGGCAACACGTGATGCCATGGGTTTCCGGGCAGTCGACAATCTGGACGCCTTTTTTGCCGGTCAGGAACCGCCTGACCGGGTTGCCTGAGGCAAATCAGCCGTCAGCCGGCTCCTCCGACAGGATCCGGTCAATGGCAGGATGGCTGCGCACGGCGTCGCAATTGCGCTGGATATGCGGGAAGCGGGATCCCAGCGCATCCTGGGGTTCGTACCAGGTTGCCAGCATGGCGAGGTAGATGTCGGGCACACTCATGGTATCGCCCAGGAAATGCGGCCCGTCAGCGCCAAGGGCCTCATCGATGATCTCCATGGCGCGATCAACCCGGCCCTGCGCTGCAGCAGAAATATTGCCCGCTTCGGCCGCAACGGTGGTGCAGCGCTCAGGATAAAACCCCTGGAGTATGTATTCCTGGAGCGTATTGGTCAGGAACACCGACCATTGGAGATATGGCGCACGTTCCGGTGCATCACTGGCAGGCGCCAGCCCGGCCTCTGGATGCCTGTCTGCAAGCAGCAAGCAGATCGCAGCCGATTCAAACATCGCCTTGCCGTCGACCTCCAGGGTCGGCACGCGCCCGTAAGGGTTGATGGCCAGGTATTCGGCATCGCGATGTTCGCTCGACAGGTCCACAGCGACAAACTCGTAGGCAACGTCGGCACACTCCAGAATACATTGCGGTGCCATCCCGGCGGATCCTGCGCCACCGCACAACTTATACATTAGATATATCTCCTAACCTATTATGGTAAAACATAATTACCCTGTCATTGTCTGTGCAATCCGTGACAGCAATGCTACTTCATCGATCCCGGTCAACAGACGATCCTTGCCTTCGCCGGTGGTGATCACGGTCTGACCGGCCCGCTCCCCCTCCAGTACGACATCGATCGTGCAGGCCTCCAGCGTGAAAAGTTCCGGCCACAGCAGGAGAGCCGTGACCGCCACATCATAGAGCGCAATCGGCGCTTCCCGCCACATGCCGGCCAGGGCCCTCGCGGGCTCGTTGGCATGTTCCATCGCTTCGAACCACGACATGGGCGGGCGAAGGTTTCGCGTCGTATCCAGCGTGACAAGCGTGATGGGAGCACAAACGGACAGCGCGACGTGAGCGGCGTGGGGATCAACATGGATGTTGAACTCGGCGTACTCCGTCATGTTGCCGCGCCCCTGTGCGCCGCCCATGACGGCAAGGTGACCGATCTTGTCGGCCAGATCGGGGCGCGCAATCAGGACCATGGCAATGTTGGTCAAGGGTCCGATCGCAGCAATCGTAAGCTGTTCGGGGCATGTCTCAAGCATGCGGATGATGGCTGCAATCGCATGATCGGGTTGTGGCGCGCCCGAAACGTCAGGAAGCCCCGATCCCCCAAGGCCATCCACGCCATGGCTTTCCTCGGCGGTTTCAAGTGCCTTGAGCATCGGGCGGGCACAACCGCGATAGACCGGAATGTCGGTTCGCGAAGCCGCGGCCAGAATACGCAAGGCATTGCCAGTGGTGTGTTCGATGGGCACGTTGCCACCCAATGTGGTGATTGCCAGTACATTCAGAGCTTCTGGACAGGCCAAAGCCAGGAAAATGGCGAAGGCATCGTCCTTTCCGGGGTCACAGTCGAAAACAACGGGAAGAGCGCGCAAAGCATGTCCAGAGGTGGGGTGGATGATGTGTGTTATCTTGCATCCCGGCTCCTGCCGGGGCAAATGAGGATCAACCATCAACCAGCGGGCCCTCTGCCATGACAACTAAGACGATTG
>CALIUG010000028.1 GCA_938048755.1 uncultured Alphaproteobacteria bacterium | reverse complement strand
ACACGTATCGAACTATGTGCATGGCACCGGATCAAGCGTTTTGCCATCTTCTCGGAGAGTTGGAAGAACTTCAGCGCGCCGCGTGATCGAGGTGTGGCGTGTAGGCTTCCAGGGAGCTTTTGAAATAACGGGGCGGATTTCTTATTTGAAGAGGCTACGAGCCAGACGCAGTGTCAGGTGATGGAAGGGTGGGAAGCAGTTATGCTGAGGTGGTGAAGTGGTATTGCCTTGCCGCTGAGCAGGGCAATTTTTGCGTGCCTTAGCGATACGTTGCTATTCATATGGGGTCGGCAATCACGATGAACCTCTTGGGGCCACCTGGAACCATGGCGTCGAAGGGGTAACAGGTGGCCAGGATCAGAACATGCTGGCCTTCCCCCAGGTTCATCTGAACATCGTCGTAATCGCGGATGGCGGTTTCGCGTACGGCGTACCGAAACTGTTGGCCGTCTGGCGTTTCAACAATGACGGGGTCTCCGGGTTCGATCTCGCGCAGGACCAAAAAGTGCGTATCTCTGTGACCGCCAACGACCGTTATGCCGGCAACGCCTGGGAGCCCGCTTGTCGGAACATGACCAGGCCCGAAAGCGAGGGCCTCACCAGACACATTGTCCAGCACAATGAAGGATTGGTGTTGGTTGGGTAGTGTAAGTTGCAGCACAGGTGTGATGTCAGCCCAAGGCCAGGGCTGTTGCTGCACTTGGCCATCGATGGTGCGCTGCCAGGCAGCCTGCATCAGGTGCTGGGCCAGAAAGGCCTTCGCCGGGATCCAGAGACCCCATGCAAGGACCGCCAGACCGGCGGCGGCAACGAGTAGAACGCCAATGCGGACATCTGCCTTCATGCTGGCTTTTGCTGCGTGGCAGCTCGCGGTAAAAGAGCCAAGACAGCTGCGACCGACAGCAAGAGCAGCCCAATGAAGATCAGGAGTTCAGAAGCTGTCGCACCGGAAGGCATGTCGAGTGAGACTGTTTGCAACAATGTTGTCGGCATGGCCTGTGGTGAGTCAGTGGGGCTAAAGACAGCTTCGTAGTCCCAGCCTTCAGGCAGATTGAGCGGCAGTTGTCGCTGCATCAACATCTGGTCTGGCGAACGAACCGGCGTGACATCGATTGCTACCAGACTGGTCTGGTCGGTCAGCAAACCAAACTGCAGAGCAACCTCGGTAATTGTTTTCTTCGTACTGGCGCGATCATGGCCTTCGATGATGGCGTCTTCGAGGTCGTCGATCCGGGCCCGGGCCCAAAGTCGAGCTACGCCCTCGGTCGGCCTGGCCTGACCGATCGAGATCTCCGTCGACCACATCTGACCGAGGATATCGCCCTGGATCAGGCTCTCCCCTGCCGGCCCCTCCACACGAGCGGTGAAAATGAGGGGTTCGCCGGAGTAGAGGTCGGGCAGCGGATCGGGGTAAAGCGCTACGTTGCTGCCGTCAGGCCAGAACATCTCGAAATTGGTGATCTTGGGCTGTTCGAGTGACAGGAACAGTTCGGCCATGCGCTCTTCCACCTCACCGAGTGAGTCGATAATGGTAAAGGTGCCGCGCCCGAACTCAGCGGCCTTGCGCATGAAGTAACCGTTGGGTGCGGACCCGATGCCGACGGTGAACAGCCGCGCATTGCCCAGGCTTTGCGAAACCTCGGCAAAGAGCCTTGATTCGTTGGACACCGAACCATCCGTGATGAAGATGATCTGCTTGAGATAACGGGCCGGAGGTTCATCGGCCAGAGCCGTTTGAAGGGCCGGAAGCATGTTGGTGCCGCCTCCTGAGTCGAGCGAAGCGGCGAAATCCATCGCGATCAGGAGGTTGTCTGGATCAGCGGCAACAGGACTGTCAAACAGGGCTGCATGGTCGCTTGCAAACCTGATGATGTTGAAACGATCGTCGTTATGGAGCCTTTGCAGCGCCATCAACAGGGCGCTCCGTGCCTGGCGAATGGACTCTCCGGACATCGATCCCGAGGTGTCGATAACAAAAATGACCTCGCGCGGCATGCGTGGTGGAGCATTGGCCTGATCGGTCACAGGCGGCGTGACCAGGCCAAGGCTGTAGGTCTGGTCGCCGATCTGTTCCCGATAGAGGGTGATGTGGGGTGAGGCTTCCGGCGCAGGTGACCAGACAAGCTCGAAGTCCTTGTTTGCCGGGATCACACCATCGGTGATGGTGATCGAGTAGCTGCCGTCACGGTTGTCGGTGATATCGAGTGGATGGCTGGAACTTTCGATTGCTGAGAGTGGAAAGCCTGGTGCCAGGTTGAGGGTAAGATGAACCAGATTAATCAGGCCGTCGGCAGGATTAAGAACCGGTGCCATGACCCGGTCAGCGTCAACGGCGGCTGCGTGCTCCGGCTCAGCAGGATTGTTGCTGACCAGCAGCGCCGCCGAGGGTTCGGGCGTGAAGCGTGGGCCAACCACTAGTGGCAGGCGCAGGCTGTAGCTGCCGTCCCTGACATCGACCGCGTGCTGGAACGCAATCTCGATGCGAATTAATGCTCCAGGCGCGATGTTGGCGACAGAGGCCGTAAACATGTTGGGCCGTTCCTGTTCGACCAGAGATGCCTGTTGTCCCACTTCTGCTGCTGCTTCGTATTGAACGCGTGCCTCCTCGCGACGCTCGACGCGTCCTTCGATGACGCGGTCGCCGATATGCATGGTCAGGGTGTCGACCGCCGCAGTCTCGGGCAGAGGGAAGAGGTAGATCCCCTCCTGCCATTCGTCATGGGGGTTGATGAACTGCTGGGTAATCGTTGCGCGCGCAAGTATCCCGTCGACGCTGTAACTGGCTTCCGAGGTCAGAAGGGGAGCTAATGTAAGACTGCCATCGTCGTTGCGGAAGGCGAAGCCGCCGTTCTCAAGGTCGTCGATCGACAGGGACGGTGACGCCGTCTGGGCTTGAACAGCAGGCGCTGCGACCGTAAAGGTCACGATAACCAGTGCGAGCTGGCACCAAATCCTAGCCATGGCGCTCACTCCTTATCAGTATCTGCAAAAAGAGCAGGGCTGGTTTCTTCGCGCCCGACCAGCGCCATTTCGCCGCTGATCCGTCCCCCCTTGTCTACCTTGAGTTCACCGTACCGGATCGCACCAGAGATATAGCCGTCACTGCAGACCGTCAGGCATTCACGGACGTTGAGCGTGCCTTCGAAATTGCCGCGGACTTCGGCATTGGCAACATGCAGATCGCCCTTTACGGAGCCGCCGGCATCGATCCGCATGGTCGCTGCACGGATCGAGGCTTCGACGTCACCTTCGACAATCACGTCGCCCTGGGCATCGACCTCACCCTTGAGTTTCGTGCCGCGACCGATCACGAAATCGGTCGGGCCTACGTCAAGTAACGGGTTTTCAGGCGTGAGCGACGATGTCGAACGGCTGGTATCAGGTCTTGGATATCGGTCGAGGATCGATTGCGTTGTGGTGGTCACCGGTGTTGCGGATGTCTCTGGTTTGCGCAAATTGAGCATAGTGGTTCTCCCTGGTCGGTTCTTGCTGGATGAGGTAGTGGCAGGGGCCGCCAGGGTGATGGGGGGCCAGAACCAGAAGCGTCAGGCGGCCAGCCTCGGTGGTGACATGCCCTGTGCCCAGTATGATTGCGTTGTCGATCTGTGCACGTGTCACTGTTCCATCCCTTGTCGTCTTCCCTGGTGCGACAACCGTACGGACAGTCCTGTCCGATGAAGCTGGAGGATTGCCCGATCCGGGATCGGCCAGTTCATCCATGCGGTGTCGTTCCCTGCGGCTCGATTGCTGCAGGGAACAGTCAAGCGCTGGAAGCGGGCACAACGAAGGTCGATACGTGATGATTTCGTGGCAGCGCCAGCCTGCTCGGTCGCAGCCTGGTGCTGTCATGTGTGGACGGCCCCTTCGATGCAAGGGTAAATATTAAATGCTTTTGATCGTTGCGGGATGCGGTCATGTGTCCGGCCTGTTTGCGCGGTGCGAATGACCGCTGGCCCTGATGAAGTCCGCTTTGCCGGGTCCCATTCAGTCTAACGAGCTTGAATGCCCAGACAGCACTCGGGTTTTCCCGGTTGCGGCCCCGTTTGATCATCATCACTTACATTTGCCCTCACAGCGTTGCGCGGCGGCGGAGATGCGCCTGCGATCTGGCGGCGCTTTATGCCGCCACCGGCGCACGGTACGTCTCGCACCGCGTTAGTACAGCCCAGGCGATCCGGGCATTTTTGTTGGCGACCGCCACGGTGACCACTCTCGCAGGCTTGCGCTCGAGCAGGCTTCGCATCCAGGCCCCTGTCGCCGATGTGTTGCCACCGGCGCGTCGTACCACCGAGGTGGCGCCGACGACCAGCAGCCGGCGCAAATAACCATCGCCTGGTCTGCCCCGAAGAGGTGGTCCACCTTCTAAGTTAGGGTCCGGCGGTTATGGTCGCCCTGCTGGGCTGACCGGAGCGTAGCGTAGGGCAGACCTGCAGGG
>CALIUG010000027.1 GCA_938048755.1 uncultured Alphaproteobacteria bacterium | reverse complement strand
GAGGCGCAGTCGCATGTCGGTGCGTTGCCCCTGCACGCCGTCGATCATGTAGAGATCGGTCGGAAAACCACCCTGCTCGGCCACCACGACACTGCGGTCCGGCCTCAGGTTGAGTGCGGCATGCAGGCACTTGAAGAGATTGATCGAGACGTTATCGCAGAACACGACCTCGTCCTCGCCCGCTCCGATCAGGGGTGCCAGTCGGTTGCCCAGGCTCTGGGGCAGAGCGAACCACCCTGCCTTGTTCCAGCTTGCGATCAGATCCCGCGACCATTCCTGCGCGAGGGCATGGTTGACTTCATCTGCGGCTGACACAGGTGCTGCGCCCAGCGAATTGCCGTCGAGATAGATCAGCCCATCGGGCACCACAAACCGTTCGCGAAACCCTGCCAGCGGATCGTCGCGATCCAGAGTGGCAATGTCGGCCGCAGAAAGGGTCACGCGAAATCAGCCGGGAAGTCGCGCATGTTGAGGTGAAGCTCCGTGCCGGTATAGGGGTTGGCCAGCGCCACCTCTTCGTTAAGTTCGACACCGATGCCCGGCTCCTTTGATGGAATGACAAAGCCGTCTTCCCACTGCATCGGTTTCTTCAGAATCTCGCTGTGGAATCCGCCCCATTGCTGGATGCTCTCCAGAATCAGGAAGTTGGGTGTGCAGGCTGCAAGCTGGGCATTGGTCGCGCCTTCGATCGGCCCGCAATAGAGGTGCGGCGCAATCTGGGCATAATGAGCCTCGGCCATGCCTGCGATCTTCTTGGCCTCCAGCAGGCCGCCGACGCGTCCCAGCGCCATCTGCAGGATCGAGGCCGCGCCGGTCTGCAACACGCGTGCAAATTCATACTTGGTCGCCAGCCGTTCGCCCGCTGCAATCGGAATGCTGGTCTGGCGCGCGACCTTGGCCATTTCCTCGGGCATTTCCGCAGGTGTCGGCTCTTCGAACCACAGGGGGTCATAGGGTTCCAGCTTGTGCGCCAGGCGGAGCGCACCCGATGGCGTGAACTGGCCATGCGTGCCGAACAGCAGGTCGGCCTTGGTGCCGACCGCCTCACGAATCTTGCGCGCAAAGGTCTCGGAAAGTTCCAGGCGTTCCAGCGAAGGCTGGCGGGGGTCAAACGCGGAGAACGGTCCCGCCGGATCGAACTTCACACCGGTAAAACCCTGCGACACATACTTTGCCGCACGTTCGGCCGCGAGATCGGGATCGGCGTAGACGTCCGTCGTGTCGCCCTCTTCGGGATAGATATAGGTGTAGCTCCGCAGCTTCTCGTGGACCTGCCCGCCAAGCAGTTCGTAAACGGGTTTCTCCACGGCCTTGCCGACAATGTCCCAGCAGGCTGTTTCCAGGCCCGACATCACCGCCAGCAGCGAGATTTCCGGGCGCATGCCGTAACCGCTGCCATACATGTTGCGCCACATGGCTTCGATGTGGAACGGATCGCACCCGATGACCCAGCGCTGCGCGATGTCCTCGGTCATGGCAGCCACGACATGGGGTGAAAACGCGGCCGCATAGACCTCGCCGATTCCCTCGATCCCGGTATCGGTGGTGAGCTTCACAAAGACAAAGAAGTTGCCTCCGAAATGCGGCGGGGGATTGCCCACGACAAAGGTCTTAACATCGGTAATCTTCACAGGCCGAGCCTCCAGATGACGGGCGCTCACTCAAGCCGATGGCAGCCCGACAGGCAAGGTTCCTGTTGCGAAAACCTGCAATATCACAGCATGCTCTGCCCCTCAGTTGTGATGGATGCCAGCCATGACCGCCCTTCCCCGAACGCTTCAAGATGACCTCGCGCGGGTACGACCGCCCTATGCGCAGTCAGCCACACTGCCGCCTGCCTGTTATCACGATGAAACCGTGCTGGCCGCCGAACAGGCGTTGCTCTTTCGCAGGGGATGGGTCGGCATCGGTCGTGCGGATCGTTGGAGCAAACCCGGCGACTTCTCGGCACTCGATATCGGGGGTGTTCCGGTCGCTGTTCTGCGAGACAAGGAAGGCACCTTACGCGCCTACGCCAATACCTGTCGCCATCGTGGCGCCAAACTGCTGGAGGGTTGCGGCAACACACAACGCATCACCTGCCCCTTCCACGCCTGGACCTATGGCCTGGATGGCGCCCTGCGCGGTGCGCCCCGCATGGCCCATGCTCCGGATTTCAACAAGGGCGATCACGGCATGATCCCCTTCCGTGCAGAGGAACGATCAGGCTTTGCCTTTGTCTGCCTGGATCAGGAAACTGGCGACATCGACGGCTGGCTCGGTGACTTCGATGCCATCCACAGCCCCTGGCCGCTCGATCAGCTCGTCACGACGCGGCGGCGCGAACTGGAAGTCGGCTGCAACTGGAAGCTCTTTCTGGAAGTCTTCAACGAGTACTACCACCTGCCCTATGTGCACGGCGGCACCTTCGGCGAAATCTATGGCGAGCCCGACCCCGTCGATGAGACAACGGGCGCCTTTACCAGCCAGTTCGGCCTGACCAAGGGTACTGGCGGTCTCAAGGAAAGCGAACAGGAGTTCGCCCTTGCGCCCATGCCCGGCCTGAACGGACGCAACTGCGATGGCACACGCTACACCTGGGCCTATCCGGCCATGACCTTTGCTGCAGGCACCGATGCCATGTGGGTTTACGAAGCACGGCCCCTGGCCGTCGACCGCTGTCATGTTTCGATGTCGGTCTGCTTCCCCCAGGCAACCATCGACACGGATGGTTTTGCCGCCCGCGCCGATCATTATTATCAGCGCATGGACGAAGCCCTGGAGGAAGATCGCGGCATGCTGGAGCGCCAGCAGGCCGGCATGACCTCACCCTTCGCCAGGCAAGGGCGCTTCGGCGAGCTCGAACCCAGCGTCGCCAACTTCGCGTTCTGGTATGCCGAACAGATGACGGCAGCCTGATCTGATCCCCAGCCTGCGCTGGGGATCACATGAGATCAGATACCGATCAGGAAGCGCGTTTCTGCTGGGGACGCCCCTGACTCTGCCCGCGATGGTTCTTTCCACCCTTGGCGCGCGGCTTGCCGCGTCCGCCATTGCGGTTGCCACCACCGCCGCCGGGACGACCGCCGCGATTACCCTGTTTGGGCGGTTTGGGAATGTTGCCGGTCTCGTACATCTCGGCTGTGCCGGCACAATGGAACTTGTGCTCGCCATCCATGGCAATCTGCGTGCGCGTGGTGTGCTCGATATCGCGCAGATAGGCCAGTTCCTCGGCACAACAGAACGAAAGTGCCTTGCCCTCGGCGCCGGCACGCGCGGTGCGGCCGATGCGATGGACGTAACTCTCAGGCTCGTTGGGCAGGTCGTAGTTGATGATGTGGCTGATGTCGTCGATGTCGATCCCGCGTGCGGCAATATCGGTGGCGATCAGGGCGCGCACCTTGCCGTCACGGAAACCTTTCAGAGCACGCTGGCGCGCGGCCTGGGACTTGTTGCCATGAATGGCATCCGACGACAGGCCGAACTTCACGAGCTGTTCGGCGATCTTGTTGGCACCGTGTTTGGTACGCGAGAAGACAATCGCTCGCGTGACGTCCTTTTCGGTCAACAGGTCGTAAAGCAGTTCCAGCTTGTCCTTCTTGTCGACAAACAGAATTTTCTGCTCGATGCGTTCCACCGTGGTAGCAGGCGGCGTCACTTCAACGCGCTTGTGCTTGACCAGGATCGTGCTTGCCAGCTTGGAAACCTCGCCGGGCATGGTGGCCGAGAACATCACGGTCTGACGGTCGGTCGGGAGCTTGGCGATGATCTTCTTGACGTCATGGATGAAGCCCATGTCGAGCATGCGGTCGGCTTCATCGAGGACAAAGGTCTCGACACCGCCCAGCTTCACATGGCCCTGCTCCATCAGGTCGAGCAGACGGCCAGGCGTGGCGACAAGCACGTCGCAGCCGCGACGCATCTTGGTCACCTGCGGGTTCTGGTTGACGCCACCAAAGATGGTAACAACCGAAACCTTGCTGTGGCGGCCATAGGTCTTGAAGCTGTCGGCGATCTGGATCGCCAGTTCGCGCGTGGGGGTCAGCACCAGCACCGAAGCGCTGCGTGCGGAAGGCCCACCCTCGGCCTCAGCCAGCCACTGCAGGATGGGGAGAGCAAAAGCCGCGGTCTTGCCGGTTCCGGTCTGGGCGATGCCCAACAGGTCTTCGCCATTCAGCAGGTAGGGGATGGCCTTGTCCTGGATCGGCGTGGGGTGTGTATACCCCTCATCGGCCAGCGCGCGGGTCAGCGGCTTGATAAGGCCGAGTTCTTCAAAGGAAAGTTTGGAAGTCATGGGATCACAATCCTTGACGGAATCGGCATCAGGGCCACATGGCCCGACCGGTTCCGCTTATAAGTTGTGTGGTGTTGTGTGCTGAAAAAGGTTCAGCGACGACGGCCACGTGCCGGCCTGCGGCCCGTGCCCATGCGCGGCATGGAACTTTCGTCCTTGTGACGGAAGTTGATGCGCGCTTTCGTCAGATCGTATGGCGTCATTTCCACGGTGACCCGGTCGCCGGTCAGCACGCGAATGCGCGCCTTCCTCATGCGGCCGGAGGTATAGGCCATCACTTCGTGGCCGTTATCCAGTTCAACGCGAAAATGGGCGTCCGGCAAAACTTCCGTAACGACGCCTTCTGCCTCGATCAGGTCTTCTTTCGACATACAGTACTCCTCAAACCGAATGCGCGGCAGACGTCAAAAGCATGACAATGCCCGGCCTGAGCGCGTTTCGATCTGGGTATGATGGTAATGCCGACAGCCAGCAGGCCTTCAGTCTGATCAGCATGTGCTGCCCCTTGAGGGCCGGCACCCAGCCATCTGCCTCAAGCTCCAATCGGGAGCGAAGCTTCAAGCTGCTGGCGACTATGTGATGCAAAAGACCGGCAATTGCAAGGAGCGAATGGCCCAAGGGGCCGTTTCGCCGACGCAGTGATGCATCATTGCACGAATTGATGCAGATTGCCGTCAGGACACAGGTCATGGAGGACGTCATGGCAATCGAGATCGCAGGCGAACGCGGAAGCTTCGTCCCCGACGCACAGAACTCATGGATGCTGCCCTCGCGTTACTATACGGACGCGGGCGTGCAGGAACGTGAAGTCGAAGCCATCTTCAAACGCTCCTGGATCAAGGTCGGCCATGTCTGCGACCTCAGAGAACCTGGCGACTATCTGACCGAAACCATCGCCGGACAGCCGGTCATGGCAGTGCGTGGGCGCGACGGCGAGGTCCGGGCTTTCTACAATGTCTGCCAGCATCGCGGCCATGAGCTTCTCAAAGGCCGCGGCAAGCTCAAGGTCGGCATAACCTGTCCCTATCACGCCTGGCTCTACGATTTCGAGGGGACCCTCAAGAACGCGCGGCTGACCGAGGATATCCCTGATTTCGATACCTCCCTCTTCGGCCTCAAGCCCCTGCCTCTCGCAATCTCGGGCGGTCTGGTCTTCATCAATCTCTCGCCCCCCGCCGAACCGTTCGAGATCGGCTATGAGGGATTTGACGCCACCATCCATGAACATCTCGACGACATGGAGAATTACACGCGCATCGCCAGCCTGGAGTACGACATCGCGGCAGACTGGAAGGTCGTGGTCGACAACTTTTCGGAGGGCTATCACATCCCCGTCGCCCATCCCCGCCTCGCAACGCTCTACAACACCGCACAGGGTTCAGCCGTGCATGGCGAGCTCTTCAGCCATTTCAGAAATAGCGGTCATGCTGCCTATCAGGGCATGCAACTCAACGAGAACGAGCCCTATCTCGGTTGGACCATGTGGCCCAACCTCTGCATGCTGAGCCTGCCCGGCAGCAAGAACCTGATCGCCCTGCGTATGGATCCTGCCGGTGTCGGTCGCTGTCATGAGCGTGTCGATGTCTATGGCGAGGCCGATCCCGACCGGCCCGAGAACGTGCAGGAAATGCTCAAGCTCTTCGCCGAGATCTTCAACCAGGAAGACATCACACTGGTCGAAAGCGTGCAGCGCGGACTTTCTAGCGACGGCTATGATCAGGGCCGCTACATCGTCGATCGTGCCGACTCATGGTTCTCGGAGTCCGGTCTGCACAAGTTTCACACCCGCATCCTCAACGCGCTTGGCGATCTGCCATGAGCGACGACAGGGAAGAAGCCGTCGCGCTGGCCTATAATGCACGCTCCAACGACGACCTGCGGCAGGGATATGACGGCTGGGCCGGCGGTTACGACGCCGACATGGACCGGCGCGGCTACAAGCTTCCCGGTCTTGTGACCGCACTGGTTGCCCGCCACATTCCGCTCGGCGACGGACCGATCCTTGATGCCGGCGCCGGCACAGGCCTGCTGGGCGAATGGCTTACGCTGGCCGGCTACAAGGACCTTACAGCGCTTGACCTCTCTCAGGGCATGCTCGATGTCGCCGCAAGCCGGGGCGTCTATGGCACCCTCACCTGTGCCGTACTGGGCGATCAGCTCGACTATCCGGCAAACCACTTCCGTGCCGTCGCTTCTGCCGGTGCGTTTGGCGTCCACCATGCACCCTCAGCCGCCTTCGAAAGCCTGGTCGAGATCACACAGCCCGGCGGTCACCTGATCCTCACCGTGCGTTCCATCGGCATGGAGGAAGGCGGGTTTCCCCAGGAAATCGCGCGCCTGGAAGATGCCGGGCGCTGGAAGACCCTGGAAACCCTTGGCCCCTTCTTTGCCTTCCGCGATGAACCCGAAAGCCTCTACATGGCTTGGGTGTTTCAGAAGATCTGAAGCCTCCACACCATCACGGGCCATAACGGCCCGTGCCGAGTCCTGATGCGTCGCGCAGGATCACGGATGCAGCGCGCATTTCCCCAGAGGAAATCTGGTTGAACATTCCTCACGCTGAACGAATACTGCCATCTCAACGTTCAGCGTGGTTTCCATCACACCCACAATTTCAGCAAGCCAGTTTCGTGCGCTCTTCCAGTCCGACCTGGAGTTCGCAGTCGTCGATACGCGCGAGATCAGTGATTTCTACAGAGGCCATCTGCTGGCATCCAGCAACCTCCCGCTCAGCAGGCTGGAACTGGATGCACCGCGCCTGATTCCCGGGCGTCATACCCGAATTGTGCTCTGTGATCTGGCCAGGGCCGAACAGAGTGCAGCGGTGCTTCGAGAGCTTGGATATCAGGACATCGTCTTGATCGAAGGTGGCCTGTCGGGTTGGCATTTGGCCAACGGTCGGATCTTTCCCGGCTGGAATGTAATCGGCAAGGCGTTCGGCGACTACATCGAGAAGACCCGGGGCACGCCAACCATCGATGCAGCCGAACTCAAGGCGCTGATCGACTCGGCATCCCCACACATCATCCTCGACACACGCACCCTTCAGGAACACAACGACTATTGCATTCCCGGCGCCCTTCACTGCCCCAATGGGGAGACCCTCCTGCGGGCCCCGGCGGCGATCACAGACCCGGATCGCCTGATCGTCACGCATTGCGCGGGACGCACACGCGGCATCATGGGTGCCCAGACACTGATTGAATGCGGCATTCCCAATCGCGTCGTTTCATTGGGGAACGGCACGCTCGAATGAGCGCTTGCTGGATATGCGCTTGAACACGGCGCAAACCGGCCGCTTCCCATACCCCATGAATCAGATATGGCCCTTGCCCGATCAGGCGCCGATGCACTGCGCAACCGCTATCATGTGCGCGCGATAGGCAAGGACGAACTCCGGGAGAGGCAGGGGGAAGCCCGCACGGTGATCGTGCTGGATGTTCGCACCCCTCAGGAGATCGAAGCGGGCACCCTGCCAGGCGCCTGTGCAGCGCCTGGTGTTCAGCTTCTGCAGGGCATGGACCAGATGCTAGCGGTGCGCAACGCAAGGTATGTTCTTCTCGATACGGACGGTGTTCGCTCTGCCCGAATGGGAGCCTGGATGAAGCAAATGGGCTACCGCGACGTGGAAACCTACGCCGCCGACCCTCAGGAGCTGGTCTTTATTCGCCCCCCTGCGACCGAACAGGTCGACATGCCGCTGG
>CALIUG010000026.1 GCA_938048755.1 uncultured Alphaproteobacteria bacterium | reverse complement strand
GTTGGCACGTGTCAGATAAGTGCCATGGAGGTCGGTCCCGCTGAGATTGGCGCCGTCCAGGTCGGTATAGGACAGATCCGCACCACTCAGATCGCATCCGGATCAATCAACACCCGGGGCAGGTAAGTCCGCGCAAGCTGCCTTCGCCTGGGAGGATGGTGCAAGCGACAGCAGCCCCAATGCGGCAACAAGGAAAGCGATGCGGCTGACCACCGTCCTCGGTATCATGGTTGATGCCCCCTGCAGATGCGGCTCGTCTGGTGCCCCAGCCTTGCAATACATGCATGTTCCGTTCAGGCGTAGCGTCAAGCACAACGTCTGTCCAGTGATCGCGCTGGATCCAGGAGATCATTCCTTCGGCGCTGTGAGCCCTCGCTTGAGCACCTTTGGCGCACTTTCGTGCCTGGATTGCCGTGCCCGCCCTTCGACATCGTCGGCACAAAATGGGCGTGCTACCGTTCAAGGCCCAACGCGCGCGGATGTGCCGTAGTCAGGCAAACGAGATTATCTGAGCACACCCGCACCGAGCACGCGGCATGACCTTCGTCTTCGATCGGGAATCTCGAAATGAGTTCGTCAGCATCCAGAGTAGCATTCATCGGACTGGGAAAGATGGGATTGCCGATGGCCCGGCAACTCGGACAGGCAGGATTGGACGTGACCGGCTACGACCTGTCCTCGGACGCCTGTGATCGGTTTTCCGGCGAAGGCGGGCAGGTTGCATCGTCCATGGTCATGGCCCTCGACGGCGCAGAATTCATCATCACAATGCTGCCGAACGGGCGTGTCGTGCAATCGGCTCTGTTATCGGACACCAGGGCTCTGGAAGGGGTTGCGCATGGAGCCCTGCTTCTGGAGATGAGCTCGTCGGCGCCCGCAGAGACCCGTGAACTTGCGGCGATGCTCCCGATCGGTATGGGGCTCGTGGATGCCCCCGTTTCGGGCGGCGTCAAACGCGCCATCGAAGGGGCACTTTCGGTCATGGCCGGGGGTGCGGAGGCCGACCTCGACAGGGCTGAACCGATCCTCGAGCCCATGGCGGCCCGGGTCTTTCGTTGTGGGCCGGTCGGTGCCGGGCACGCGGTGAAGGCGATCAACAACTTCGTCTCCGGCGCGGGGGTCATCGCTGCCGTGGAAGCCATCCGTCTGGCGCAGGCCTTTGGTCTGGACGCCGGGGTCGTCACCGACGTGCTCAACGCTTCCAGCGGGAAGAACAACGCGACGGAAGTAAAGATGAAGCAGTTCATGCTGAACGGCTCCTTCGCGTCCGGGTTTGCGCTCGGTCTGATGGCAAAGGACATCCGGACCGCTGCCGTGCTGTCCGATGAACTGGGCCTTGATCAGGCCTGCCTGCGGCGAACTGCTGATCTATGGGAGGCAGCTGCGGCCAGCCTGGGTGAGACGGTCGACCATACCCGGATGTTCGAATTCCTCGGAGAGTCCGGCGACTGAACGTTGTGCTGTTGGCAGGTGCCTGGCCAACGTTTGTTTTTCCGCACATGCGCGGGCATCGTGTGCTCTCCAGTTGCCAGGGAAAACCGATGCCGGTCGCAGACAAGCCCAACGTTCTCTTCATCATGGCCGATCAGCTTCGTGCTGATTGCCTGGGCTGTGCCGGGCATCCGGTTCTCAAGACTCCGGCCATTGATGCGCTTGCGGCACGTGGGACGCGCTTCAGCCGCGCCTATGTGCAGTCGCCGGTATGCGGCGGGTCGCGCATGTCGACCTATACCGGGCGTTACGCCTTCAGCCACGGCGCATTCGGCAACAACTATGCTCTGCGGGTTGATGAGCCGACTATGGGCGATGTCCTCCGGCCCCTGGGCTATCGCACCGCGCTGGTCGGCAAGACCCACATGACCTATGACCGCAAGTCGTTCACGCGCCTGGGACTTGATCCGGAATCCGGTCCCGGCGCGCTGGTCGCTCAATGCGGCTTCGAGCCGTTCGAGCGCGATGATGGGCTTTATCCCGCATCGCTGTTCGATCCGGATCTGGCCTATAACCGGTATCTCTGGGATCAGGGCTATGAGGCCGAACATCCCTGGGCCGACATCGCCAATGCCGCGCTGGGACCTGACGGTGAGGTGCTGTCGGGCTGGCTGATGCGCCATGCCCATCTGCCGGCGCGCGTCGCTCCCGAACACAGCGAAACCGCCTACATGACCGATCGCGCCATGACCTTCATCGAGGATGCCGGTGCGGAACCCTGGTGCCTGCATCTCTCCTACATCAAGCCGCACTGGCCCTATATCGCCCCGGCTCCCTGGCATGACCTCTATCGCGACATGGATGTGCCGGAAGCCAATCGGGCTGAGGAAGAGCGTGCCGATCCCAACCCGATCCATGCGGCCTTCATGGATCATGCCGAAAGTAGGGAATTCTCGCGCGACGAAACCCGCAACAACGTCATCCCGACCTATCTGGGGCTGATCGCCGAGATCGACCACCATGTCGGCCGTTTGATGGCGTTCCTTGAAGAGCAGGGACTGGCCGACAACACGGTGGTCGTCTTCACATCCGATCACGGAGATTATCTGGGCGATCACTGGCTGGGCGAAAAGGACCTCTATCACGAGGAAATCGTGAAGGTGCCGCTCATTATCGCCGATCCGCGCTCTGCGGCAGACGGCGCACGGGGCAGGGTGGTGGATGCCTTCGCCGAAGCCATCGACCTTGCGCCGACCTTCGTGGAGATGGCCGGGGGCGAGCCCGAAGGCCACAGGCTGGAAGGACGCTCCCTGACCGGCCAGCTTGCGGGGGATGCCGGGGAGCCATGGCGCGACTGCGTCTTCTCCGATGGTTGCTTCGGCAAGAAGCCCGCCCGTGTCGCCATGGGGCTCGATCCCACACAGACACGCAGCTTCATGGCGCGCACCGACCGCTGGAAGTGCATACACTTCCTGGCGGGCCCACCCATGTTGTTCGATCTCCAGGAAGACCCCCAAGAGCTTCATGATCTCGGCCGTGACCCCGGATATGCCGCCATCCGTGCCGAGATGAAGGACCGCCTGTTCGACTGGATGATGACCCGTCGCCTGCGCCCTGCCACCAGTGATGCGTCGATCGAGCGCCAGACTGCCCCGCCAGTACCCAAAAACTGGCTGATCGGCGTTTGGTGAGGCCTCAGGCAGATAACGCAAGGAGGTGGCGGAAATGTCCGCTCACCATCCCGGCGAAACTGGTGGAGCGATAGGGCAGGCCATTCTCGCGGGCAGCACGTATGACAAGTGCGCTCAGCGCAGAGGCATGGCTGTGACTGTAGCCTGGGAAGAGATGATGGGCTGTATGGGCGTTGGCACCCCCGCTCAACAAGGCCGCGATGCGGCTTTCAGGCATCCAGTCGACCGCGGTCATGAGTTGGTGTGTCGCCCAGTCATGGGAAACCCTGCCGTTCTCGTCCGGTATGGGAAATGCGGCCTCATCCGATACATGGGTTCCGATCACAAGGACGGAAAAGGCGATCGAAGCAACCGAGGTTGCCACCACGTAGATCATCAGGATGTCGAGCAGACCAAATCCACCCACGACGACGGGGAGTGCGACAAACAGGAAGAGGTGAATGAACTTTGTTGCGCAGAAGGCCAGGAGTGGAATCGAGTCGCCGAACCGTTCCCGATGAGACCGGCGCATGGACCGCAGATTGGCGGGGTCTTCGAACCAGACCAAAGCCGCCAGTCCCAGGGCATAAATGGGAAGGGCATAGATCAGTTGGAAACGATGGCGGACAAGCAGTGGCTTGTCTGGTGCGAGCCGCAACACGTTGGTCGAGTCTGCATCGATGCCGGATCCAGGCAGGTTCGGATAGAGGTGATGCAGGCGCAGATGCCGGTCACGCCAAAGGGCGCCGCTCACTCCCAGAATTGCAAAGATGCCGAACACCAGAGCGTCATTGATCCAGCGTCGCGGCGAAGCAGATCCATGGGCAGCGTCATGGCCGATCAGGACAAGGAGCATGAATGCTGCGAACCCCGTCATGGCGGCCATACCAAGCCATAGTGCGGTTGGGCCTTCCGGCCCGGTTCGCATCATGCTGCCGAACGATGCCGAGCAGATAAGGAACACGATGATTGTAGCAAACCATTGATGCCATGCCGCAAAGCGGGAAACTCCACGCGTTGCGGTGTACCCGGCCAGGAGCGTTCTTAGCGACCTGGCGAAGGGTGAAGCCTGCGCGAAATGGAGTCTTGGTTCCGAGTGTGAAGAGTGATCGTTGCAGGCTGGGTTGTTTGTCATGATCTCTCATAATTAAACGGTGTATCATTTAGATGGTAGTAATTGACTCACGTTCAATATCTTCATTTCAATCGAGAAAGATTCGATTGAATCACAGTGCTTTATCGTTAAAGTCAGCGGCGAAACTACGAGTTACGCATATGAGGGCTCAAGCTTATGTCGGATTTCTGTTGGATCGAGATCGTCGACCGGGATGGCGCAAACGATGAGTTGCGCGCTGCCTATGACGAGGTCTGCCGCGGCGATGGCAGTGTGCACAACATGTACCAGGCCTTTGCGACCCGCCCGGACCTGTTGATCCTGGCTGACCGCTTCTATCGCGAGCTGCTGCACAACCCGCGCCGGTCGCTGGAAGACTGGCTGCAGGAACTGGTGGCAACCCACGTGGCGATCCTGTGTGGCTGCAAGTATGCCCGCGACAACCACGGCACCAACTTTGTTGCGCTGCTGGGCGACGAAGAACGTGGCTGGGCCATTCTGGCGGCACTGGAAGCCGGCAAGCAGCCCGAGGGCATCGATGCCCGCATTGGGGCAATCATCGCTTACACCGAAAAACTCACGCTCCAGCCTGCCACCATGGAAGAGGGTGATGTCGAAGCCTTGCGGGAAGCGGGGCTGAGCGACGCCCAGATCTTTGAGGTCAATCAGATTGCCGCCAACTTCAGCTACTGGGCACGCATGCTCAATGGCCTTGGTGTGCGCGCAACAGGCGAAGGCATCGGCATGTATGGAGACAAGGTATGAGTGATCAGGCCAGCCGTCGCGGCAAACGCCGGGGCGGGCGCAACTCAGCACTCGACCGTCAGGCCCAACCGGCACAGGATCTGCGGCGTCAGCAGAATCTGCGGCTTCCCGTCCTCAGCCACGACGATGCCATGGCCATCCACAACGGAGCCCTGCGCATCCTCGAGGAGATCGGTGTCCAGATCGACGACGAGGCAACCCGCAAGGATCTCCTGGAGAATCACGATTGCCGCCAGAATGAGGACGGCTATATCCGCATCCCTGCCGCGCGTGTGGATCGTGCCTTGTCGAGTGTGCCCGACAAGGTCGAACTTTTCGACCGCAACGGTCAGCGGGTCGTCGATACGACGGCGGATCGTCCCGCCTATTGCGCTGGCCATAACTGCGTCAACATCCTGGATCATCGCACCGGCGACCTGCGCCCGGGTGTTCTTCAGGACCTGGCCAATACCGCAAAGACCTGTGAAGCACTGCCTCATATCGATGTTGCCTGTTCCCTGGGCTACCCGACCGACGTTCCTCCTGAGGAAGAAGCCCGGCGCTCCGTCAACACCATGATGGACAACACGGTCAAACCCATCGCCTTTACCGCCCATGACGAAATCAAGGCCGAAGCGATCTGGGATTCCATGGCCGAACGACTGGGCGGTTGGCAGGCCCTGGGTGACAAGCCCTGTGGTCTTGATCTGACAGGCCCGGTTTCGCCCCTGAAGCTGGGTGACGAGCTCTGCCGCCGCCTGCAGCTTGGTGCGCGCAACAATTTGCCGGTCGTGTGTTATCCCGCGATCTTCCCCGGCATGGCAGGACCGATCACCATGGCCGGCGTGCTGGCGCAATCGGCGGCCGAAACGCTGGCAGGGGTCGTGATCCACCAGATCGCGGCGCCGGGCGCTCCGGTGCTGGCAGGTTCCTCGGTCCTGCCCATGGACATGAAGTCGGCGACGATTGCCTATGGCGGGCCCGAATACATGCTCGGGAATCTGGGCGGCACCGACTACTACAACGCCATCGGACTGCCGAGCTGGATCGGCGCGGGATGTTCGGACTCGCACTGTGTTGACGCACAGGCCGCGGCGGAAGTCGGTGCCAACCTCGCACTGGCCAGCCTTGCCGGAACCGCCTTCATCCACAATCTGGGCTTTCTCTCCTCGGGTCGTACGGGTTCGCTGGAAATGCTGGTTCTGTGTGACGAACTGATCGGTTGGGCCGCACGGTTCGCGCAGGGCATCGAGGTCACCGAAGAGACCATCGGGGTCGACGTCGTCAAACGTGCCGCCAAGGACAATTCGTACCTGACGGACGATCACACGACGGATCGTTATCTCACCGAAAGCTGGTACCCGCCGCTCTCCGAACGGTCTGATGCCATGTTCTGGAAGGATGCGGGCGCGGTCACCATGCAGGACAAGATCAAGGCGCGTCTGGCCGAAATCCTCGACGGGGCCTGAGGTCGCGGGACCATGAGCCAGGGCAGGATCACGCTGGCCGATGTGGCGCGCCGTGCCAGTGTTTCGGCCATGAGCGTCTCGAACTTCGTCAACGGTCGCCATGGCGCCATGACCGAGACAACACGGGATCGTATTGCCGAAGCGGTGAGCGCGCTCAACTACCGACCACACAGCGCGGCGCGCAGCATTCGCAGTGCGCGTACATGGTCGATCGGCCTGATCGTGATCGATGAATCGCCGACCTATCTGTCAGACGGCTACACGACCCAGGTCGTTTCCGGGCTGGGCGACATGCTCAATGCCCACGGTTATACGCTGCAGCTGGAAGGGTTGCCCGGAGGAAGACTGACGCAGTCGCGTCTGATCCGGCATCGTCAGACCGATGGTCTGTGTGTCCTGCCCTCGGGTGATCCGGCCGCGCGCAAGCGCATCATCGTAACGGTCGCGGAGACGGGACAACCGCTTGTCCTGTTGTTGGAGACCTTGCCGCGCGGTATCGCCGATGGGTGCGCGGTGTTGCAGAGCGATCGCAAGGGGGCTCGGGAACTGGCGATGCATCTACTGGCAACTGGCGCGCGCCGCATTCTTTGCCTGAAACAGACCTACAACCAATGGCAGGCCGTTGCCGAACGCGAGGCCGGTATCGCCGTTGCCGTTGAGGCGAACGGCGACGGCGCGCAACTGGATGTCCTGGGCTGTGGTGAGGGCCGTTTCGAAGACGTTGCGAAGGCCCTGGAGGCCTACCTTGAGATCGCGCCCATGCCCGATGCCATCATGGCTTCGAACGATCAGATCGGCATTGGCGTCCTGAAGGACCTTAAATCACGCGGAATCAAGGTTCCCGACGCGGTCAAGGTGACCGGCTTCAATGCCTTCGATTTCTGGAAGTACTCCGACCCGGTGCTCACGACGGTGCGTTCACCTGGGTTCGAACTGGGTCAGGAAGCAGGGCGCGCGATGATCGAGCGCCTTGAAACCGGATCATTTTCCCGGCGCAAGGCCGTCCTGGAGACAACCCTGCAGCCTGGCGACACGGCATAAATGAAACACGCGGCGTGCCGAAACGGCACACCGGTCGCCGATCAGATGATGCCTTCAATCAGCATCAGCGGAATGGCAGTGGCGACAACAAGCAATGTCAGGGCAAAGAGGGCAACACGGATGCGTGTGCGGTTGAGCTGAGCCTTGGGGTCGGCGTTTCTGTCGTGGGTCATGGTCGTTTCCATCGTCGCTATGGGCCGGAGCCCTTGTTGATCGGTACTGCGTTGCGCGTTACTACGCAGGATCTGTGCCAGACTGCATTGGCTTGTCGAGAGGGAAACGAATGGCCAGCCGATATGTTCCATACATCGCCGCCCTTGTTGTTGTCGGATTGCTGGGAACCAGGGCGTTGGCCGACGATCATCTGGTCGCCGTGACCTTGCCCGAGCTGTCGGAACTGGCGCAGCAGGGTCAGCCTGCGTTCGGGGCAAACTGCGCGATCTGCCACGGTGAGAACGGAAGCGGCAGCGACAAGGGGCCGCCGCTGATCCACAAGATCTATGAACCCTCACATCATGCCGACATGGCCTTTGTCATGGCCATGCGCAACGGCGTACGCGCGCATCACTGGCCCTTCGGTGACATGGCGCCGATCGAAGGCCTGTCGCTGACCGAGATGGAGGCGATTATTGCCTTTGTGCGCGAAGTGCAGGTTGCCAACGGGATCGACTGATCCTGCAGTTCTTCAAGGCCATTCCGGCGTTGAAGAGCGTAGCGGACCAGAGGGCAGGTCCCAGCGTGCCGGGGTGCCGGCAATCGAAACAGGAAAACGAAGACGTTGTGCCGGCCCCCATCCGGTTTGCTCGATAGAGGGGGCGAGGTCGTCCCGGGTCTCGGGCGACAACGGGGTGCTGTCGCCGGAACCTCGATGGCTTGCAAGCAGGTGGGCCGTGCGCGCCAGGGAGAGCCTTGCGGTAATGGTACTGCCAACCAGAAGTCGGCCCATCAATCCGGTAATGGCTGAAGCGGCCAGCAGATAGCCCGTCGCATGATCGAGTGCCTGAACGGGCAGGGGTGTGGGTTTGTCCTTGCCGGTCCACAACATGCCCTGGTGCGCGATCCCGCTGCTCATCTGAACAAGACTGTCGAAGCCCCGCCGGTCTTTCCAGGGGCCTGTCCAGCCATAGGCGTTGAGCGAGACATCGATGAGGTGGGGATTGATCCGGCGGCGCGATCCTTCGTCATATCCCAATCCATCCAGTGCCCCTGAGCGATAGCCATGCAGAATCACATCTGCTTCGCTCAGAAGCCTTTCGAATGTTTCGCGGTTATCGCGCCGTGTCAGATCAAGGCCGCAACAACGCTTGCCAAGCGCGACTTCGGGCACCACACCCGGTTCCTCCCAATCAGGCGGATCGATGCGCAGGACATGTGCGCCATAGGCTGCAAGAAAGCGGCCTGCAATTGGGCCGGCAAGAACACGGGTCAGGTCGAGAACGCGAATTCCCGATAGCGGGCGTTCTGCATCGAGTGGCCATGGAGGCAGGGCACCGGGGTGCTGGAATGTCTTGTGAACAAGGGGTTCGCTTGCCACGGCTGCGCCTTGAGGATGTTTGGCCCAGGCATCGAGAGAGCGCATCGCTGCCGCACAACCGCCCTACGCGACAATGTCGGTTTCAAGGTCGTCGATGGAGCATCGGGCGACCGCCTTGGCGACGGCTTCACGATCCGAGGTACATCCAAGGACCTTGAGGGCAGCTTTGCGGTGGTGCGGCGCCTTGGTGTGCAGGCGTATCCAGCCGTCGCGGCCTTCATAGTCTCCGGCGATCGGGTCCATGGCGGGCGGGACTTCCCAACCATGCGGCCGCAGCGACCAGGCAAACCACATGGAAGCAAGGCGCCGATCCACCTGGAATTCCGGCGGTGTTTCGGATTGTTTGTCCGCACGGACCAATCCGGCAAGGCATGCACCGGCAACGCCCATGGACGCTGTCGCCAGCTCCGTCGTCGGAAAAGCTGATGCAAGAGATCCGGTTCCGACGACTCGCAGTTCGGCAAGGTCGATGTTCAAAGCCGCACGCATTTCGTCATAGATGGCGTAGGGCATCGGGGTCAGCCGATCACGTTGCTGCCACGCAGCGCTTTGATTTCTTCGGTGCTGAAGCCGGCCTCGGCCAGGACACCGTCGCTGTGTTCTCCCCTGGTCGGTGCAGGTGATTTTGCGCCGCCGGGTGTTTCGGTCATGCGCACGGCGGTTTCGGCGACCTGTACCGTCTTGTCAGAGCCCGGATGCGTCAGTTCGACCATCAGACCGCGTGCCGTTGCATGCGGGCTGGCAGCCAGATCGGCTATGTGATTGACCGGTCCGAAGGGAACCTTCCCGCCCAGCATGACCTCGAGCTCCTTCTTGGTGCGATGACGGGTCCAGCCGGCGACAATGCCGTTGACCTCTTCGCGCCGTTCGGCGCGGTTTTCGTTCCTGGCATAACGGGGGTCGGTGCCGATCTCGGGCTCGCCCATGATGTCGGCCAGCTTAATCCAGAACTGGTCAATGGGGCAGCCCACGGCGACCCAGCCATCCCGGCATGGAAAGGTGCCGAAGGGCACGAAGATCGGGTGGTGGTTGCCTGCGGCATTGGCGTTGCCGGCACCGTATCCATGGAACGTGGCTGCGCGTTCGCACAAGGCATGGATCGCATCAACCATGGCGACATCGACGAACTGGCCCTGGCCGGTCTCGCGGGCGTGCAGCACGGCAGAAACGATGCCGAAGGCGGTCATCATGGCGGCGACCGTGTCGCCAACGCCGGGACCGACTTTGGTCGGCGGGCCTTCGACCGGCCCGGTCATATGCATGATGCCGCCCATGGCCTGTGCGACGATGTCGTAGGCCGGCCAGTCCTGGTAGGGACTGGCACTGGTGCGCGGATCGCCAAAGCCGCGGATCGTGGCATAGACCAGCTTCGGGTTGATCGCGATCAGGCTTTCATAGGAAAGACCCAGCCGGTCCATAACGCCGACACGGAAGTTCTCCACCACGACATCGGCGTCGGTGACCAGGCGGCGGAACACCTCCTTGCCCTGATCCGACTTGAGGTCGATGACGATGGAGCGCTTGTTGCGGTTGATACTCTGGAAGTATCCGCCGTAGTGACGCTCGGTATCGTCATCGAGAAAGGGGCCGTAGCCGCGTGCAACCTCGCCGCTGGGTGCTTCGACCTTGATCACGTCGGCTCCCTGATCGGCCAGCATCATGGTGCAGAAGGGCCCTGACATCATCTGTGTGAGGTCAAGCACACGCACCCTGGAAAGCGCGCCGTTCATGAACGCTTTCCCTCAAGATAGGTGCCCAGTGCCACAATATGGGTCGGCCCAACACCACAACAGCCGCCTATGATGCCGACGTCCTTCTCGATCCAGCCCTGGGCTGCGATCACGAACGCGTCGGGCGCGCAGACCGTGTCGAATTGCCATTGTGGGTATTCGAACCGTCCGGAATTGGGATAGACCGCAACCGGTCCCGACCAATGCCTGCGCAGGATATCGAGAGCCGCATCGGACACGTCGAGATCGCTGTGCATGATCGACATGATGATCGGCGCGTCACTGGGTAATTCGGAGACCACTTCGGCAAGCACGGCATCGAGGTCGAGGGCGGCAAGACCCATTTCGTCGGCGCGCGTCAGCACGCCCGGACCATCGCCATCCCACTTGCAGGTGAAGCCCAGAATAACCGGGAGACCAAAGGGCAGTGTCGCGTTCAAGGCAGCGCGGGTCAGGTCTGCGTCACACAGCATTTCCAGCGTGAAGAGATCAACACCCGCATCGGCCAGTATCCTGGCCTGTTCGGCATAGTTCGCCTGGAGTTTCTCCGGATCTGGCAGGCGCGACCGGTCGGATTGCGCGGCAAAGGTCGAGAGCGACCCGGCCAGCCATTGTGGCGGCTGCGCATCCTGTTGATCGAGCGTGTCGCGACACAGCGAGACGGAGAGAGCGTTGAAGGTCTCGATATCGTCGCCGAACCCGGCGGGTTCGAGAACATGGCGGGCCAGGGCAAAGCTGTTGGTGATATGCATGCGCGCGCCGCCCCGAACGTAATCGGCATGCACGCCGCAGACTTCCTCAGGATGGGTGGTCATGGCCGCAGCACTCCACGCCTTGCCGTGCATGGGCACGCCACGCCGGTCGAGCTCCGTGCCCATGGCGCCGTCCATGAGGACGATATTGCCGTCTGCGAGGTAGGTCATGAGGTTCATGGCGGCACAATCCAAAAGAGGTTGGCGGATGCTATGGCTCCAAACCCCGATTGGCCAGTGGCCTTCGCCCCCAAATCCGCATTAGGATCGGACATGGCACATGTCACCATCATCGGCGCGGGAATTGTTGGCGCCTGCTGCGCCCGCTTCCTTCAGAAGTCGGGTCACGAAACCACGCTGATCGACCGGGTTGAACCGGGCATGGGCTGCTCGTTCGGCAATGCCGGGGTGATCTCGACGCCGGGCTCTGCCGTGCAACCGCCAAGCCCTGGTTTGCTGAAAGACATTCCGGGCATGCTGTTTCAGCGTGACGGCACCGTAACCGTGCGCTGGCGTTACCTGTTGCGCCTTGCTCCATGGCTGTTGGCCATGGCGCGCGGTTGCACGACGGCCGATCAGAAACGCACCGGCGAGGCGATGGCTTCGCTGCTTTCGGGCACGACACAGGCCTATGACGCCATTGTCCGGGGCACCGATGCAGACAAGCTGATCCGCCGCAACGGTTCGCTGGGTATCTACCGTACCGAAGAACAGTTCGAGGATGATCGCACGCGCCGCAAAATGAACGCCGCGCTGGGTGCAACACAGGATGAACTCACGACCGAGGAACTGCGCCAGCTCGAACCCTCGCTGAGCGATTCCGTGACGCGGGCGGTCTATTTTCCGCTGGCCTACAGCACGACCAACCCTTCCTTGCTGACGCGCGGTCTGGCTGACGAGAGCCGTCATCAGGGCGGCACCGTGATCCAGGCCGAGGTTCTCGACATCCGCATCGAGAACGGCAAACCCACGGCGGTCGTGACCGATCAGGGCGAACATCCCGTCGACAAGCTGGTCATCGCTGCGGGCGCCTATTCCCACCGGCTGGCAAAGATGCTTGGCATCAAGGTCCTGCTCGATACCGAACGCGGTTATCACATTGAGCTGCCGGAAATCGAAACGCGCATGTCGCGTCCGGCCATCCATTATGAACTGGCCTGCGGCATCAACCCGATGACTGAAGGTCTTCGGCTTGCCGGTACGGTCGAGTTCGCCGGTGTCGATGCGCCGGAGCATCCTGATCGCGCCATGTCGATCTGGCGGCGCAGCAAGGACATCCTGCGCGAGACAGCGGATGTAGAGAACCCCAAGATGTCGACCTGGATGGGCCGACGCCCCACCATGCCCGACTTCCGTCCCGTGATCGGTGCCGCGCCCGGCGTATCCGACTGCTGGTTCGCCTTTGGTCATCAGCACCTGGGCCTGACCCTTGCGGCGCGGACCGGAGAGATCATCGGCGATCTTGTTTCCGGCCGCGATCCCGGCATCGACCTGGAGCCGTTCCGCGCCGACCGGTTCTGACTCACCCGGCCAGCGGAATGTCGAAAGCCTCGACCGGCGGCAGATTGCCGGTGAACTTCTCGCACTGGACGAGCGCGGAGTTGCAGCTTGGTCCCTGACTGAGCGAAGAGCAGCCCCTGTCGCGTGTCAGCACATTGGGATTGCCGTGACGTTCCAGGCTGTCGGCGTTGCCGGGGTCTTCGGCATCGAACCATGAGCCCGTTGCCATGTTGATGACGCCGGGACGGATGCGTTCGGTAACAATAGCAGCGCCCAGTGCAGCGCCGCGCGTGTTGAACAGGCGCACGATATCGCCGTCCTCGATACCGCGGGCGGCAGCATCGTCGGGGTTGATCAGCACCGGTTCACGCCCGCGCAGCTTGCTTGCCTGACTGGCCGAGCCGGGATCGAGCTGGCTGTGCAGCCGCCCCTTGGGCTGGTCGGACATGAGGTGCAGGGGATAGCGCGTCGCAGCTGCTTCGTTGCCGAGCCATTCGTGGGGTTCCAGCCAGGCCGGGTGGCCTGGACAATCGTCGTAACCGAACCCGGCGATGGTCTCGCTGAAGAGTTCGATTTTGCCCGATGGTGTGCGCAGTGGATGCGCTTCGGGATCCCGGCGCAGGCGGATCAGCTTGCCCGAGCTGTCGTTGTCGACGGGAAGGGAAAGCGTGCCGCCGTGCCAGAAGGTTTCGAAGTCGGGCAGTTCGCGTCCGGCGCGTCGGGCATTGTCCCGGGTGATGCCCCACATGTGGCGAATCCAGCCCATCTCGTCGCGCCCTTCGGTGAAGGCATCGCGAAAGCCCAGGCGCTTTGCCATGGCCGCAAAGATGTCGTGATCGTTGCGCGCCTCGCCGTGGGCCTCGCTTAGCTTGTGCATGGGCGTGAAAAAGCCGCCGTGGGCGCTGGCGGCCCAGTCGTTGCGTTCCAGGAAGGTGGTTGCGGGCAGCACGATATCGGCCATGCGGCAGGTCGGCTGGAAGAAGCTGTCGTTGACGATGACGGTGCCTGGCTGGCGGAAGGCGGTGCACAGCCGGTGCAGGTCCTGGTGGTGGTGGAACGGGTTGCCGCCGGCCCACCAGATCATGTCGATCTCTGGCAGCGTGACCTGTTTGCCGTCATAGGGAATCGTTGTGCCGGGCTCCAGCAGCATGTCGGCGAGACGGCTGACCGGGATGTAGCTGTCGCATGCGCGTTTACCTTGCGGGAAGGCGGCATTGCGGAAGGGCAGGCGGCCCGCACCATAGTTGTTGAAGGTGCCAAGGCCGATGCCCAGCCCCTGGCCTGGTTTGCCAAGGCCTCCCAGCAGGGCGGCCAGCGCGACCGCCATCCAGAACGGCTGTTCGCCATGATCGGCGCGCTGCAGCGCCCAGGCGATGACAACGAGCGTCTTGCGGGTTGCCATGCGTTCGGCAAGACCGGTGATGGTTGCTGCATCGAGGCCGGTGATGTCGGAGGCCCAGGCAGGCGATTTGGCGACGCCGTCGCTCTCGCCCCGGATATAGGCCAGAAGCTGTTCGCCGCCGACGCAGCAGCGCGCGAGAAAGTCGTGGTCGATCCGGTCGTGCTGATCGAGCCAGTGGACGATGCCCAGCATCAGCGCAACGTCGCTGTTGGGACGGGCGCTGAGCCATGCGATGTCGGCCCGGTTGTCATCCTCATGGCGGATCGGTGAGACGCAGACGACCTCCATGCCGCGTTTGAGGCACCGCTCCCAGCCCGGCCGGTCGATATGCGGGCCGGTCGAGCCCGGGTCGATCGCGGCGTTTTTCAGGGGCATGCCGCCGAAACAGACCATGAGTTCGGTGTTGTCGTGGATCTCGTCCCAGTCACAGCCGGCATTGATCATGTCGCCGCCGCCCAGGATGTGATTGATGATCACCTCGGCAGCGGCCGAGGAATAGGTGTTCACCGAGGACGTGAAGCCGCCCGCCAGATTGAGGAACCGTTTCATCTGGCTTTGGGCATGATGGAAACGCCCGGCCGAGGCCCAGCCGTAGGACCCGCCGAAGATGCCCTGGTTGCCAAGCCGCGTGCGCGTGTCGTCAAGCGCGCCAGCGGCAAGGTCGAGCGCGGTATCCCATGAGACCGGCACGAACGCCTCGCGCCCGCGCTGCTCTCGGCTGTCGGGCCCGTCGGCCAGATAGCCTTCGCGCACCAGCGGTGTGGTGATGCGCGCACGGGTGTCGCGCACGTCGGCGAGATTGTTGGCGACCTGCGTGGGATCGGGATCGCCCGCCAGCGGACGGATCACGGCAGGCGCGCCGGCGATGCCCGGCTCGGCCTCGTAAACACCCCAATGGGCAGCCGTGGAAAAACGTTTCGTCATGCCATGCCTGCTGCGCTGCGCGATGATTGCCCAGGAGGCTGCAATAAACGCGAAATTAACCCCATGCACGCTGATGTGGTGGTTGTGACACGTGGGTAACCGCTAGACATTGTGGTTTGTACTCTAATCGTTGCGAAATGCTGCCTTGTGGAGTTCACACCGCAAAGGCTGCCATAGCAAGCGACGACGTGTAGGTGGGAAAATATGTAAAGTAAGTGTTTGCTTTAATTTCCTATACCCACAAGACTCCTGTGGGAATTGGGGAGTGAAGTATGTCCGAAAGCAGCCCCGGCATGAGCGTTACCTCGCGGCGCATTAATCTGGCGGCGGCGGTGCTGGTCGCGAGCACGGCAAGCATCACCTATGGCATGAGCGTGCCATTGATGAGTCTGGTACTGGCGGCCCAGGACGTACCCACGTGGCTGATCGGCCTGAACGGTACGGCCCAGGCTCTGGCGGTGCTACCACTGGCACCGTTGATCTCCCGCTGGCTGCGGGCGTGGGGCCCGGCACGGCTGCTGATCCTGGTGCTGGTGATCCAGGCAGCGGTGTTTGTCGCCATGGCGATGTTTCAGGATGTCTGGCTATAGTTTCCGTTGCGTTTTGTCCTGGGCGCGGCGGGCAGTGCGATGTGGATCATCGCCGAGGCATGGATCAATCAGGTGGTGGATGATCGCACGCGGGGCAGGGTGCTTTCACTCAACAGCATGGCCGTGGCTGCGGGATTTGCGCTGGGACCGTTCATCCTGTCGATGACCGGGAGTGCGGGCTGGCTGCCTTTTCTGGTGCTGATCGGTGTATTGCTGATGATGGTTGTGCCTGCGCTTTGTGCACTCAACATTGCGCCGTCGCTTGCTGGTGAAGCAGAAAGCGGCGTGTTCGGGTTTGTCCTGCGGGCTCCGGTGCCGGTGCTGATCGCGGGACTTTATGCTGCTGTGGAAGGTCTTCTGCTCACCTTCCTGCCGATCTATGCGCTACAGTTTGGCGTTCCCGAGCAGGAAAGCCTGATGATGATCACCGCCCTGGGTATTGGCGGCATTGTGGGTCAGGTGCCGTTCGGCTGGATGATCGACCGGTTGGACCGGTACCGGCTGGCCAGTGTCAGCGCGGTGATGTTGATTGCTGCATCCGCTCTGATGATGCTTGCCGTAGCGACACCTGGATGGGGCATTGTGTTTTTTGCCCTGTTCGGTGCGGTGCATGGCGGGCTCTATACCACCGGCATGGCATTGCTGGGCGCGGAGTTCCAGGGGCCCGATCTTGCTGTAGGCAGCAGTGCCTTTGGCGTGGCCTGGGGTGTCGGCGCGATGGCCGGGCCCGCAGTAGGCGGTTTTGCCATGCGGGTTATGCCCGAAGTCGGCCTGCCTCTGTGCATTGGGGCAGCGCTGGTGATCTTTCTGCCATTTCCGACCGTACCCAGACTGCGGCGACCCAAGAGGTAGAACGCAAGAAAATACTGTGTGGCGACCTTGTCAGTGTGCCTTACCGAAAGCATAAGGCGCTCAGTTTCAGGAGTTCGTGAGATGACAGAGATCAAGCAGGTCGGGCAGGTCGGGTTCGGCGCGCAGGTGAGGAAGTCGCCCTATTTCGAGGCGACGCAGCGTTGGGGTGCGGCGGGTTATTCCGTCTATAACCACATGTACATTCCGCGCGATTTCGGCGACCCGGTGCAGAACTTTTGGAACCTGGTGAACGACGCGATCCTGTGTGACGTGGCGGTCGAACGCCAGGTGGAGATCACCGGGCCCGATGCGGCGCGGTTCACCCAGCTTCTGACGCCGCGTGACCTGTCGAACTGTGCGGTGGGCCAGTGCAAGTATGTCTTCCTGACAACGGCCGAAGGCGGCATCGTCAACGACCCCGTGCTGCTGCGGCTGGCGCAAAACCATTTCTGGCTTTCGCTGGCTGACAGCGACGGCCTGCTCTGGGCCAAGGGCGTGGCGGTGCATGCCGGTATGGATGTCACGATCCGCGAACCCGATGTTTCGCCCCTGCAGGTCCAGGGGCCGAAATCGACGGCGGTCATGAAGGCCGTGTTCGGCGACTGGATCGATGAGCTCAAATATTTCTGGCTGCGCGAGGTGGAACTCGACGGCATGCCGCTGGTCATCTCACGCACCGGCTGGTCGAGCGAAAAAGGTTATGAGGTCTTCCTGCGCGACGACAGCCGTGGTGTCGATCTGTGGGAACGGCTGATGGAAGTCGGCGGGCCGTTGGGTCTCAAGCCCGGCCACACCTCCACGATCCGCCGCATCGAAGGCGCGATGCTGAGTTACGTGGCCGATATGGACATCAATACCAATCCGTTTGAACTGGGTTTCGAGCGCCTGATCAACCTGGAGATGGAGGCCGACTTCATCGGCAAGGCCGCGCTGCGCGCGATCCGTGATGCCGGTGTCAGCCGCCGCCATGTCGGGCTTGAACTCCACGTCGCGCCCCTTGCCAGCCCCAACGACCAGCATTGGCCCCTGATGGTGGCGGGCGAGAAAGTCGGCCATATCAGCTCGGCGGTCTATTCGCCCCGGCTGGAGCGCAACATCGCACTGGGCATGATCGCAGCGGGCCATGCGGAACTGGGCAGCAAGGCAGAGGCGGTGACCTCAGCGGGAACCGTGCCGGTGACGGTCGTCGAAAAGCCGTTCTACGATCCCAGGAAGGCGATCGCCGCGGGCTGACCTGCCGCATTCCGTCGCCCGGTGAAGACCGGGCCGTTTGCGCTTCGCGTGACATTTGGCCCATGCTGCCCGGGATCACGTCATCAGGAGGCGGCATGCAGATGGAACTCGACGATCTTCTCCAGGGCGCAGGCAAGCCTGGCATCACCGCCGCGATTGAAGCTGCGTTAATGGGCGAGGGTTATCTCGTGTTTCGCGGCAGTCGGTTGGCCAGCGTCAGCCAGGCCATGGCGCGCTGGGAAGCCTTCACCGCACTGCCGATGGAGGTGCGCCAGCGCTACCATCAGTCGGTCAAAGACGGCGACCGGCACGGCGGCTGGTCCCTGATGCGCGAGCATCCGGTCTACAGCAGTCACATGAGCCAGGCGGAACTGGAGAGTACCGAGCCCAAACAGGAGTTCGGCTTTGGCGTAAACCCGGAAAACACCCTGTGGCCCGACGAGGCCGCTTTGCCGGGCTTTGCACAGAGCGTACAGGAAGCCACCGCTCTGCTGGATGAAACCGCACGTGCGCTGCTCGCCGTGTTCGAGCTGGTGCTGGGCCAGGAGGCAGGCTTCCTGAAATATGAGCCGGGCTATGTCGCGCTGAAGCATTATCCCGGCACGCGACCTGCTCCCGACGATACCGAGGGCGCCGGGCTGCACGAACATTCCGATGCCGTGGTCTTCACCATGTTCAGCCAGAGCGTCGAAGCCCTGCAATTGCGCCAACGCGATGGCGGCTGGTTTACCGTGCCCGCCGACCCCGGCAACTGCCTGGTGGTCGCGCCCGGCGACTGGACGGAACTCTTCACCAATGGCCGGATCCCGGCGGTGCGTCACCGTGTCATGGAGACGACACAGTCACGCATGAGCCTGGCGTTCTTCCAGAACGTCGCACCGATGCCGGTGGGGCCGCTGGCGCGGTTCGTCGGAGAAGGCGAAGCGGCGCGGTATCCCACGGTTGCCAGCGACATTGATTATGTCGGCGGGGAGAGCGGCGTGCCGCGGTGGCAGACGGCTGTGTCGGGAGGTCAAGGCGCGGCGTTCTGAGAGTCGCCAATCCCCTTCCTTCCGTCATGGCCCGGCTTGACCGGGCCACCCATGCCTGAGCCTATCGACAGATAAGGGCAGAGGGGACTGAATGACAATGCAACCTGCGTTCTACATTCTTGCGAGCAAGAAAAACGGTACGCTCTATATCGGCAGCACCAACGACCTTGCACGGCGCATCACGGAACACCGCGATGGGCAACCGGGTAGTTTTGTCACCCGCTACGGCGTCACCCGATTGGTCCATGCCGAGTTCTACGACCTGATGACCGATGCCATCCAGCGCGAGCGGCGCATCAAGAAATGGAAACGTGCCTGGAAGGTCGAGCTGATCGAGCAGGAAAACCCTGATTAGAATGACCTTGTCCGGCTGTGGAACTGGTGAACAATTCGTCAGGCGCAGCATGCATGAGGTCTTCAGGCATGGGTGGCCCGGTCAAGCCGGGCCATGACGGTTAAAGGGGAGGCAATGCGATGCGAACCAAAAAAGGGGCAAGCAACTGTTGCTGACTCAGGCCGCCGCGATGGAGACCTCCACGCCATGCACACTGGTGCTTTCGCCCATATCGGTCTTTTCGGCGATGTGGAGGGCGTTGACGTTCAGGTGTTGCGCTTCCTTGCCCGGCCAACGCGATTTGTCGGTCAGCAGAGCGCCTGCCGGGATGATGTCGCTGATGACCGCCGTCATGGAAAGGCTGGCGGCGCTGTTGGAGAGGGTGACGTTTTGGCCGTCGGTGATGCCGAGCCGTTTGGCGTCATCGGGGTGGATGGCGACGGTGGGTTGGCCCATCAGTTCGAGGATGCGTGGATCGTTGCCATAGCTTGAGTTCATCAGCCACTTGCCTGCGGGGCTGAGCAGGCGCAGACGTCCTTCGCTCGGGTGGTCGTCGACGGTGGGTTGCGGCGCTCGGGGATGGCCGTCGGCCTCTGCTGCCGCGCTGGCGATCTCTATTCTGCCGCTGGGCGTGGGGAAGGTGCCCTTGGCCCAGAGGTTGAGGGGTTCAGGCGTGCCCCAGACCCAGCCCTTTTCCTTGAGTTCATCCCAGGTGACGCCGCAATCCATGGTTTTGAGCGCCTTGTCGATCATCTCCTGATCGGTGCGGTGGAGGAACGGCTGCTCGAAGCCCATCGCTCTAGCCAGGCGGCGGAAAATTTCCTGGTTGGGCAGGCTTTCGCCCATGGGTTCGGCGGCCTTGACCTGGGCACCCACGGTGAAGTGGAAGTAGGATCCCGAGAGATCGTCGAATTCCAGGAAGCTGGCGGCGGGGAGCAGGATATCGGCATAGGTCGCGGTGTCGGTGGGGAAACACTCGACGACGACGGTGAAGAGATCATCACGTTCGAGGCCGGAAATCATCTTTGCCTGATCGGGGTTCGAGGCGACGGGATTGCAGTTCCAAACCATATAGGCCTTGAAGCGCTCGGGGTCGTTGAGCGCGTCGGGCACGTCCATCTGGCTGATTTCGGGTGCGGGTTCACCTTCTTCTTCCGGGGCGTGATATTCCGGCGCGACACCCTTGCGCGCGATGATGCCGGCACTGCCGTTGAGGTAATAGAAACCCGCGCCGGGTTTGCCGATGTTGCCGGTAAAGGCAGGCAACATGGCACAGGCGCGGAATATGTTGCCGCCGCGGTGCTGGCGCTGCAGGCCTTGGCCCAGCCACAGCAGGGAGGGGCCGGTAGCATAGAGGCGGGCGGCTTCCTCGATCTCGGCGATGGCAAGGCCGGTCTTTTCGGCCGTCCATTCCGGGGTGGCCGCTTCGATATCGGCTTCGACGTCCTCATAGCCGATGACGTGGGCTGCGATATAGGCGTGGTCGAGCAGGCCGTCGCGCCGGGCAATATGCATGAGGCCGAAGGCGAGTGCGGCATCGCTGCCGGGGAAGAGCTGGAGGTGGAGATCAGCCTCGGCGGCGGACTCGTGGCGCACGGGATCGATCACCACAACCTTGGCCGGGGTTTCCTTCAGCCAGTGCTTGTGCACATGGGGTGCGCTGTGGCTGGGGTTGGCGCCCCAGACCATGATGCAGGCGCTGTCCCTGGCCTGGCGGGGGTCGAAGCCTTCCGCGCTGGTACCAAAGACATAACCCCAGGCGACATGACCGGCGTTGTTGCAGATGGAATCGGGCATCGCCTCGGTCGCGCCCAGAACGGAGAAGAACCGCTCGGGGAAGCTGTTGGCGATGTTCGAGCAGGTGCCGGTGTAGTGGGTGTGGAGAATGGCCTGGGGGCCCTGGTCAGCACTGATGCTCTTGAGCTTGTCAGCGACTTCGGCAATGGCCTCGTCCCAGCTGATCGGCTCGAACCGGTTGGAGCCCTTCGGCCCGATGCGGCGCATGGGGCGGGTCAGCCGCGCCTCGGGGTCGAGCCAGACGCCGTTATAGGCGACCGCGCACTTGCCGCAGAGCGCACCACGCGCGACCGGGTGGTCGGGATCGCCTAACACCTTGGAGATCTTGCCGTCGCGCTTGATGACCGCGATGCCGCAGCCGTCGTAACAGTCGCGCGGGCAGGTGGTTTTGATGATCTCGCGTGTCGACATGGCGTAGTTCTTTTGTTGTTCCCTCAAGGGCCGGGCGCTCGCGCGCTGTCTGAGGCGGCAGTGCAATGGTGCCATCATGCTGCCGAATCCGCCAGAACCGGCAGGTCCAATTTGGCGATGCCATGTGCCGAATTGGACAGGCGATGCCCTTGCCAGCACCGGCTGCCGGGTGTCCACTGTACCGGTCGAAGCGACGGAGATTCCCGAC
>CALIUG010000025.1 GCA_938048755.1 uncultured Alphaproteobacteria bacterium | reverse complement strand
ACCGAGGCCGGACAGACCCTGATGCCGGTCCTGGCCGATGCCTTCGACCGCATCGCCACAACCCTGGGCGGGCTTGTCGCCGACCAGCATGAAGGCGCCCTGAAGGTCACGACGACGCCGACCTTTGCCGCCAAGTGGCTCATTCCCCGCCTGGGAGACTGGCAGCGGCGTCACCCAGCCATTCCAATCCATCTCCATCCAACCCTGGCGTTCAGCAATCTGGGTAGTGGAGAGGCCGATCTCGGCCTGCGTTGCGGGATTGCACCATGGCAGGGGCTGGAGTCCGAGCGGATACTCCCGATCCATCTCACACCGCTCTGCAGCCGGGAGGCACGCGCGGCCCTGGGAGACGATCCGGACCCGAAGGGCATGCTGGAGCAGACGCTGATCCACGCCGATGTCCGCGGCCACGCCCTGGGCGAGGAATGGCGCTACTGGCTGGAAGCCGCAGAGGTGCCGGTGGACGAGGATCTGCCGGGTCTTTCGTTCCAGGATCCCAACCTCGCCCTGCAGGCGGCCATGGACGGTTTGGGTTTCGCCATGGGTTATCTCGAGCTCGCCCAGCCCGATATCGATGCCGGACGCTTGGTACGACCCTTCGACCTCACGGCCGTGCATCCGTTCTCCTATTATCTCGTGTGGCCGAACAAGCGGTCGGGAGACAGCCGCATCACCGCATTCCGGGAGTGGATTGCCGAACAAATCTGACCAGACAGTCAGTTTTTGCCGATAGCGGTGGCGTGTTGAGGCGACGGCAGATTACAATCGGGCCATCCAGTTGCAGGGGGCCAGATGGCACGCGATTCACGATACGACGTTCTGTTCGACAAAGTGGCGATCGGTCCGGTGACCGCACGCAACCGGTTCTATCAGGTGCCCCACTGCAACGGCATGGGAACCCACTACCCCAGCGCCATGGCTGCGATGCGGGGCGTGAAGGCCGAAGGCGGCTGGGCGGTGATCTGCACTGAAGAGTGCGATTTCCATCATACCGGCGATGTCACGCCCGCCATCGAGGCGCGCCTTTGGAGCGAGCAGGACATTCCGATCATGGCGCGCATGGTCGACAACGTTCACCAGCACGGTGCGCTGGCCGGTTGTGAATTGGTCTATGGCGGCGCTGCCGGTCACAACAGGCTGTCGCGGGAAGTTCCCATGGCTCCGGTCGCGATCCCGGTGGAAGGGTTCGAGCCCGGCCAGGCACGCACCATGGACAAGACCGACATCGCGAACTTCCGGCGCTGGCACAAGCAGGCTGCCCTGCGCGCACGTGATGCCGGGTTCGACATCATCTATGTCTATGCTGCCCACAATCTTTGCCTGATGCAGCATTTCATTGCGCAGCGTTACAACCAGCGCACCGATGAATATGGCGGCTCCATCGAGAACCGCACGCGTCTGTTGCGCGAGGTCATCGAGGACACCAAGGAGGCCGTTGGCGACACCATGGGCGTGGCGGTGCGTTTCGCGGTTGATGAGCTCCTGGGTGACGGCAGCATCACCGCCGATGGAGACGGTCGTGCCGTGGTCGAGCTTCTGGCCGACCTGCCTGATCTCTGGGACGTCAACATCTCCGAATGGGAAAACGACAGCCAGACCGCGCGATTCTCGGAAGAGGGTTTCCAGGACTCCTTCATCGGCTGGGTCAAGGAGACGACAAACAAGCCGGTCGTGGCCGTGGGGCGCTATACCTCGGTCGACCGCATGGTTTCCCTGGTGAACAAGGGTATCGTTGATTTCATCGGTGCCGCGCGCCCCTCCATCGCCGACCCGTTCCTGCCGAAGAAGGTCGAGGAAGGCCGCATCGAGGACATCCGCGAATGCATCGGCTGCAACATCTGTGTTTCCGGCGACTTCATGTTCATGCCCATGCGCTGCACCCAGAACCCGACCAAGGGGGAGGAATGGCGGCGTGGTTGGCACCCCGAGCGGATTGATGGCAAGGCAAGTGACAGCAAGGTCCTGATCGTTGGTGGCGGACCCTCCGGCCTGGAAGCCGCGCGCGCCCTGGGTCAACGCGGTTATGAGGTGACGCTTGCCGAAGCAACGACCGAACTGGGCGGCCATCTCAACCGGCTGGAGAAACTTCCGGGGCTGTCGACCTGGGGCAGGGTGCGCGACTGGCGTGTCGGCCAGCTGCACAAGTTGCCCAATGTCGAGCTCTTCATGGACAGCAGACTTGGTGCCGATGAGGTCCGCGAGTTCGGCTTCGACCATGTTGCGATTGCCACGGGGTCATCCTGGCGGCGCGATGGTCTGGGCCGGGCGCATCGGCAGCCCATCCAGGGCTTTGAAGAATCCGGCATCTTCACGCCCGATGATGTGATGGCCGGAGCAGAACTCTCCGGGCCAGTCGTGATCTATGACGATGATCATTACTTCATGGGCAGCGTGCTGGCCGAAGTTGCGGCAGCACAGGGGCACAAGGTCATCTATGTCACACCCGCGACCGACGCTGCCCACTGGACCCACAACACCATGGAGCAGTCGCGCATCCAGTATCGTCTGATGGATCTGGGCGTCGACCTTCATCTGGCCAAGACGATTGCCAGCGTGGGTGATGAAGAACTCGAACTTGCCTGCATCTATTCCGACAACCGCTCATGGATGGATCGCGGCAGTCTGGTGCTGGTCACCATGCGCGACGCCCATGATGCGCTCTACCGCGAGCTGAGCAGCGATCAGGCGGCCTTGAACGCAGCAGGCATCAAGAGCGTCACGGCAATCGGTGATTGTCTGGCGCCGGGCCTGATCGCCTCGGCGGTCTATGGCGGTCACAAGTATGCCCGCGAACTTGATACCGAGGTGCCGCTCGACACGGCACCGTTCCGTCGTGAAGTGGTGGAACTCTCCAACGATTGGCCAGGAGCAACCCGATGACCCGCGATCCCCGTTATGACGTTCTGTTCGAACCCGTGAAGATCGGGCCGGTTACCGCACGCAACCGGTTCTATCAGGTGCCCCATTGCAACGGCATGGGCCGCACCTTTCCCTCCAGCATGGCGGCGATGCGCGGCGTAAAGGCTGAGGGTGGCTGGGCGGTGATCTCGACCGAACAGATCGACATTCATCCGACTTCGGATATCACGCCTGCGTCGGAAGGCCGCCTGTGGTCCGATCAGGATGTTCCCTATCTCGCGCGTATGTGTGATGCGGTGCATGAGCATGATTCGCTCGCCCTGATCGAACTCACCCATAACGGCAAGTTCGCGCCCAACCTCTACAGCCGCGACGTGCCGATGTTCCCGTCCCATATGCCGGTTGTCGGTTATCCCTGGCAGTGCCGCGCCATGGACAAGTCCGACATCCGCGACTACCGGCGCTGGCACCTTGATGCGGTCAAGCGCGCGAAGACGGCCGGGTTCGACATCGTCTGCTGTTATGCCGGCCATAACCTGTCGCTTGCCGGTCAGTTCATGCTGCCGCGCTATAACAAACGCACGGATGAGTATGGCGGCAGCCTGGAAAACCGCATTCGTCTGTTCCGGGAACTGATTGCCGATGCCAAGGAAGCCGTGGGCGACACCATGGGTGTTGTCGCGCGCTTTGCGGTGGACGAACTGCGCGGTGCTGAGGGCATGGAGTTCGAGAAGGAAGGGCGTGAAATCATCGAGATGATGGCCGAGGAACCCGACCTGTGGGACGTCAACGTTTCGGAATGGGAAAACGACAGCGTCACCAGCCGCTTTGCCGAAGAAGGCTTCCAGGAATCGTTCATTTCCTTCGTGAAGGAGGTCACGACCAAACCGGTGGTCGCCGTGGGACGTTACACCTCGCCCGACCGCATGGTGTCCCTGGTGAACAAGGGCGTGATCGACATGATCGGCGCCGCGCGCCCCTCGATTGCCGATCCGTTCCTGCCCAAGAAGATCGAGGAAGGGCGCATCGAGGACATCCGCGAGTGCATCGGCTGCAACATCTGTGTTGCCTGGGACATTCACAAGTCGCCCATGCGCTGCACCCAGAACCCGACCAAGGGCGAGGAGTGGCGCAAGGGCTGGCATCCCGAACGCATCGCGCCCAAGACCAGCGATGACTCGATCCTGATTGTCGGTGCCGGACCGGCCGGTCTGGAAGCAGCGCGTGCCGCTGCAGAGCGCGGCTACAACGTCACCCTGGCCGAAGCGCGCGAGGAACTGGGTGGCCGCGTGACACGCGAAAGCAACCTGCCGGGCCTGTCGGCCTGGGGCAGGGTGCGGGATTATCGTGTGCACCGCATCCAGCAGATGGCCAATGTCGAGATTTTCCAGGGAAGCAAGCTGGATGCCGCGCAGGTTCTGGAATTCGGTGCCAACCAGGTGGCCATCGCAACCGGCGCGCACTGGCGCAGGGATGGTTACGGCGGCACACACCAGTTCCCCATTCCTGGAACCGATGGCGCCAATGTCTTCACGCCCGATGATGTGATGGATGGTGTGGTGCCCGATGGTCCCGTCGTGGTGTTCGACGACGAGCATTACTACATGGGCGCGGTCGTGGCCGAAAAGCTGCGGACCGACGGGCTTGACGTTGTGCTGGTCACGACGGATTCGAAGGTTTCATCATGGACCGATGCCACCCTGGAACAGCACCGTATCCAGGCGCGGGTCATGGAACTGGGTATCGAGATCGTCACCAACCACAAGCTCGACAAGGTCGGCTCCGACACGATCGAACTATCCTGCCTATACAGCGGTCAGGTTCGTTCCATCAATGCTGCAAGTCTTGTGATGGTGACGTCGCGCCTGCCTGATGACGCGCTATTCCATGCCTTGATGGCAGAAGAACAGACGTTCGCTGATGTCAGCCTTCAGGGCGTCAAGCGCATCGGTGATTGCTACGGTCCTTCGATCATCGCCGCGGCGGTCTATGAAGGGCACCGCTTTGCGCAGGAACTGAACACGGAACCAGCCGACATTCCCTTCCGTCGTGAGCTGACCGGCTTGTCAGATGGATTTGCGCTGCCCTGAAACGACAGAAGGCCGGGTGTTGCCACCCGGCCTTCCAGCGTAAACCCGAAGGTTCAGTCGCTTACATCATCGCTGCATCGGTCCAGGCTTTGACCTTGTCAGGATTGTTGTCGAGCCACTCATTCACGACCTCAACCAGATCACGACCGTTGTCGTCGATTTCTGACATCATCGCGGCTTGCTCGGCATTGTCGATCGAATAGACCTCGATCAGAGTCCACGCGGCAGGATGCGTGTTCTTGAGATCATTGTTGACCACCTTCCAGATTTCGGCAGCTGACCAGTCGCAGTCATAGGTCGCGTCCGGATTCAAGCCCAGTGAAGCGTCGTCATGACAACCGTCGTAGTACTCAGGCAGATAGATGCGGGTCATGTCGATCTGGGCGTGCAGCCAATGCGGCTCCCAGAACATCGTGATCAGCGGTGCCTTGCGTTCCACGGCCGAACGGATTTCGGCAATGATCGCGCCTTCGCCACCCGATGGGATGGAGACATAGTCAAGATCCAGCGCTTCGATGCGACGTGCGTTCGTGTCACCCCATTCCGAGGGATAATCCAGGAAGCGTCCCGACGGAGCGGTATCGGCGGCTTCGAACAACTCGGTGCAGTCATTCAGCACTGACCAGTCAGGCAGGCCGGGGCACATCTCGATGACATACGTCGGGACATACCAGGCTTCCTGCGGACGCAGGCCGGACTCGCCCAATACCTGGACGCTACCCGCGGCGAGGGCTTCGTCGAAGGCTTCACCGATATTGGAACTCCAGATTTCCAGCGTGGCATCAAGGTCGCCATCGGCCAGTGCGGTTGCCTGCGGATAATAACCAGCCGTGACGTATTCGACGTTGTAGCCCATGCGCTTGAGGACTTCGCCGGCAACCGTCGTGCTGACGTGCTGGCCTGTCCATTCGTTCATGGCGAGTTTGATCGGCTCTTCGGACTCAGGAACGTTCTGAGCCTGCGCAGCAGCCGACATGCCCACAACGAGCGCGCCAACGGCAGCAGCCGAGGAAAGTTTGCGGATAAGATCCATAGTTTTGTGTCTCCCAGTATGTGGATCAAGATCGGTCACGTTGGGCCGAATCTGTGGCAATTTTATGCGCAACCGGGGGGGGCAGCGCAAGTCGGGCGACAATTTGCCCCGCTTTCGGCAGGTTTTGTGGTGATTCCGCAGGACGGCATTCTGCTTTAGGCTCTGCCGTGAACGAGGGGAGAAGGCGCTGATGGGCGAATTTGTACATGCCGCGAAACGGGGCAAGGTTCTCGAAATTGTGATGGACCGTCCGCCGGCCAACGCCATCAACCGTCAGTTCAGCACGGAGATGTATGAGGCGCTGTGCTGGCTGAAGGATGACGATGATCTCCGTGTCGGTCTCGTGACCGCAACAGGCGAGCGGATCTTCAGTGCCGGATGGGACCTCAAGGAAATCGCATCGGGGTCCGATTCCAACGCCGACGCCCTTGCTGCCGCCGATGATCTCCAGGGCGGGTTTGCCGGGATTGTCGAGTTCTGGGATCTCAAGAAGCCGGTCATCGGCGCGGTCAATGGCGTCGCGGTCGGTGGCGGCTTTGAAATCGCGCTGGCCTGCGACCTTCTGGTTGCAGCCGATCATGTCGAGTTTTTCCTGCCTGAAATGCAGCGTGGCTTTCTGCCCGATGCCGGTGCCATCCAGCGTCTGCCCCGTCGCATTCCCTACAATGTCGCCATGGACCTGTTCCTGACCGGCCGTCGCATGGATGCGGCCGAGGCCAAGCACTGGGGACTGGTGCGCGATGTCATGCCGCGCCAGCAGTTGCTGGATCACGCACGCACCCTTGCCGCCGAGATTGCCGATGGTGCGCCGCTTGCCCTACAGGCCCTGAAGGAGGCCCTGGGTGCGATGATGCATTTGCCCTTGCCGGAATCCTTTGAAGTGACGCGCCGTGCGATCCAGTCCGGTGGTTCCGGTGACAGCGGCCTGCCGACCTATGAACGCATGCTGTTTTCCGACGATTTCATGGAAGGCGCCCGCGCCTTTGCCGAGAAACGCAAGCCTGAGTTCAAGGGTCGCTGAGGGCTTTGGTTTTCGTATGAATCGTGACCTCGATATCGTCCGCGCGCGCATTTATGCCGTGACGCCGCCCGGCACGCCGCCCTATCGCTGGACCGGCCAGGACGGCTTCGTGCGCATCACCGACAACCTGCTGCGCCTGACCGCTGCCAACGGCCTGGAAGGCTGGGCGTCGAACACCTCCAATGCGCCCCATGAAGACGGTGCGGGAGAGCCCGAGCGTTCAGCCGCCGACCGGCTGCACGCGATTGCACCCCAGATCATCGGTGCCTCGGCGCTGGAACGCGAAGCGGTCACCGAACGTCTGTTGCGGACCTGCGACGATCCCCGCCGCCGTGCGGAATCCCTGATCGATATCGCCCTGTGGGACCTGATGGCGCGTGCTGCCGATCAGCCGCTCTGGCAGATGCTGGGCGGTACCCGTGACGTTCTGCCCGCCTATGCCAGCACACTGGTGCTCGAGACGGCTGAGGCCTATGTCGCCTATGTCGGCGACCTGGCCGATCGTGGTTACCAGGCGGCAAAGCTGCATACCCAATGTGATCCCGACTGGGATCTTGCCATGATCGATGCGGTGCATGCGGCACATGGCAAGCGCATGCGGTTCATGCTGGATGTCGAACAGCGTTATGACCTGCGCACGGCCGTGCGCGTCGGGCAGCGCCTGACCGAGCTCGGCTTCGTGTGGTTCGAGGCGCCGTTGCCCGATGCGGACTTTGTTGCCTATCGGGAACTGCGCAGGGCTGTAGGCGTGCCGGTCATTCCCGCGGGCAACACGCTGACCAGTTTGGAAGACCTGCAATCGGGCATCAAGGCCGGTGCATGGGATCATGTCAGGACCGGACCGACCCATAACGGCGGCATCACGAGCTCGATCCGCGCCATGGGCCTGGCTGCCGCACATGGCATGACCGTTGAACTGCAGTCCTATGGATACGAGGGGCGCAAGCTGGCAGCGCTTCATCTTGCTCTGGGACTGGGCCATTGCGGCTGGTTCGAACAGCCCGTCGCGGAGTCCGACTACGTCTATGAACTGGCCGATCCGCCGCAGGTCGATGCCGCCGGGCTGATCCATGCCCCGACCGGGCCGGGGCTGGGTGCGGTACCCGATTGGGAGCGCATCGAGGCAGAGGCCTTTCTGACCTTCGATCTGGGTGATGACCTGTGAGCGGTGATCTCTCTGTCAGCCGTATCCGGGCCTGGGCCGTCACGCCCGAGACGTCGATGCGGGTTCGTTACCACGGGCGCATGGACCGCGAGCCCGTGAACATCGAACTCGTCCGGGTCGATCTTGCGAACGGCTGTTATGGAGCGGCCTCGTTCCTGAGCGGATATCGCGGGCGCGGCGGCGGAAGTGTTGTTGCCAAGGCCGAAGCTGCAGCTGGCGCTGTTCTGGGTTCCGATGCCGCGCGGCGCAGTGCTACGACATCGGCCCTGCTTGACGCGGCGGGCGAGGGGCCATGGGAAGGCATCTCGCTGCTCGATTGCGCCCTGTGGGATGCCTATGGACGGTCCGTCGGCCTGCCGGTCTGGCGTCTTCTGGGTGGCTATCGCGAACGCATCCCGGCCTATGCCAGCACCGAGGCGTTTCTCACCATCGAGGAGTATCTCGACGAGGCCAAACGGCTGGTCGCCATGGGCTACCCCGCGATCAAGTTCCACATGAACACCGATCCCGACTTCGATCTGGAACTGGTGCGCGTGATCACCCACGCCTATGGCGAAGGCAAGATTCGCTTCATGACCGATCAGGAACAGCTCAACAGCTTTGATGAGGCCGTCAGGCTGGGCGAAGCCATGAGCCGTGGGCCGTTCGACTGGCTTGAAGCGCCGATGCCCGACAAGGAACTTGATGCCTATGTCGAGCTGAACAGTGCCGTCGCTGTTGATGTTTTGCCTGCCGGCAACACGCTGGTCCGTCTGGAGCAATGGCGCGAAGGGCTTGCGCGCAAGGCATGGTCACGTCTGCGCTTCGATGCCGGCAACTCAGGCGGAATCACGGGTGCGATGCAAGGCATGGGCCTGGCGCGTGCCTATGGCGTGCCGGTTGAGATTCAATCCTATGGCTATCAGCCTGCCCAGATCGCGAACCTGCATGTCATGCTGGGCATGATGGGCTGCACCTGGTTTGAACACCCCGTGCCGGCACAGCCCTTCGATTTTCCCGTCACGATCCCGGTCACGATCGATGGACAGGGTTGTGTCAGCGCACCTTCGGCCACGGGCTTCGGCTTCGAGATCGATTGGTCGATGGTCGAAACCGAAGCGTTCGCGCGCTTCGACAGTGACGCCTAGCTTTGATATTCCTGACGGATGCGGAAGAACGCCAGGACGCCGACCGAACCCATGATGATCGCGCCACCGATGAAGGTCTGCTGCGTCGGGATCTGGCTGAGGATCAGCCAGGCCAGGATCGCCGCCTCGATGGTTTCCACCGCCAGGGAGAGCATCAGTTCGCCGCCTGGAATGTAACGCGAGCTGATGACAAAGAGCGCGTAGTAGGTTGGTGAGATAACCACGGACCAGACCAGCAGCAGCGGAAGGTGTTTGGTATCGAACCAAAGGTCGTCGAACGTGAAGGGCAGTGCGATGGCTGCCGCGATCAGACAGCCGAGCGCGAACATGGGGATCATGTCGATCGCCTTGCCCCAGCGCAGGATGACGGCAAAGGTCGCGATCATGAGCGCGGCACCGATACCCAGCAGCGTGCCGGTCATGTTGCCGTTGCCCAGGTTGCCCAGAACCATCACGACGATGCCGGTTGCTGCGCCGGCCAGGCCGAACCAGGTGATGGTGTGAATGACTTCGCGCAGGATCACCCAGGCCAGCAGGGCGGTCAGGAACGGCACGCTGGCCAGGACAAACATGACATCGGCGACCGGCGCATGGTGCTGCGCCATGGTGACCAGCAGCGTGCTCAGACCAAAGGCAAAGGCACCGCCCAGGCCGACCCAGCCCTGACTCCTCAGAGCTCCGGCAAAGCGGTGGCGGTAGACCAGCATCAGGCCCGCGAACATGGCAATCCCCACCAACAGGTGACGCCAGAACACGATCTGCCAGTTGGTCATGCCTTCGAACGAATTGACGAAGATGCCGTTCAGGCTCGAAAGCGAGGTCGCGATCAGCAACAGGATGACGGCGGTCCCGTAACGCATCAGGTCTGCTCCGTTTTCGTCTGTCGCATGCCGCTGACGGCGAATCCGATGACGCTGGCCAAAATCAGCGCGCCGCCAACAACGGTCGCCACAGTCGGCACCTCGTCATAGGCAAGCCAGACCCAGATCGGACCCAGAGAGGCCTCAAGCGCAATGAACAGCATCATTTCGCCTCCGGGCACGGCTCTGGATGCCAGGATGAAGAACAGGATCATCACCGTGCTCCAGACGCTGCCCCAAATCATGAGAACCATGGAATCGTGCAGGCTGATGTCGAACGGTGCGGACGGCGAGATGAGCGCTGCACCGAAGGCAGCAACCAGGGAACCCAGGGCGATGGGCGGAATCATGTCGGTCTCGCGGCCCCACCGCAGACCCACCGCAAAGTAGGTCATCGTTGCCACGGTCATCACCGCCATGATGAAACCATAGACGCTGCCGCCCTCGCCGATGCTGCCCGCCATGATCACGATCCCGATGATGGTGCCGGCCATGGCCAGCCAGGCAACGGGCCGCACGGACTCCTTCAGGAAGATGCGCGCCATGATCGCTGTTGTGACCGGAAGCGCGGTGATGATGAGCAGCGTCTGGGCAACCGTCGTGTTCGCCAGCGCCAGGATGAACGTGATGCTCCCGATGCCATAGCTGACACAGGCGACCAGCCCCGGCATGCCGAGCGACAGGGTGAAGCGATAACCCCCCGTGCGGCTGCGCAGGATTGCGGCCAGGAACAGACCCGCGGCCATGAAGAGGTGACGCACGACGACAACCTGATAGGCGTCGGCAGCCTCCATGGAGCGGACGATCAGGCCATTGAAGCTCGCCATGGTGGCTGCAGCTGTCAGGATCAGGAGACCGGAACGGTAGGTCATGGGAATTCCGAGAAAGACGGCGCACCGAACAGCATTTCCTGGAGCTTGTCACCTGTTCCGACAGGCCGGGCTGGTGCATAATGATGCGAATCAGCCAAACGAGGGGGTCAAGATGACCATATCCAAGGTAACGCGTTTCGAATCCGGCCAGGCGATGGCGTCCTGGCCCGAGATACACGGTTCCGCATTGATCTCCGGTGAGCCCAAACAACAGGGACATCTCTACTTTCAGGATGACGCCTATGGTCTGAAGATCGGCGTGTGGCACTGCACGCCAATGCACACCAAGGAAGGCCCGCACGGCTCCAACGAGTACTGTATCATTCTTGATGGCTCGGCTTCGGTGATCGACGCTGACGGCAAGGAGCACCATTTTGCTCCCGGTGAGGCAATGTTCCTGCCCAAGGGCGTTACGCGCCAGTGGAAGCAGACCGAGGATTGCCACAAGTTCTTCTTCATCTTCGAGGACCCCTCCGGCTCGGAGTCGGATGATCCTGCTGCCCTGCGGCCGTTGCGTCTGGAAGGACACGGTCCCAGCGGATCCATGGCGCCAGTCGAGTTGACCGACCAGTCAATTTTTGTTGGCGATGCGCCGGTCCAGCACCTACATACCTATCATGCCGATCCCAGCGGTCAGTTGACCGCCGGGGTCTGGGATTGCACGCCGATGACGACACAAAGCGGACCGTTCCCGCGTCACGAGCTGATGTCGATCCTGGAAGGCAAGGTGACGATCCGCGAGGAGGGCGTGGGCGATCATGTGTTCAAGGCGGGCGATACCTTCCTGGTGGAGAAGGGGGCTGAAATCTCCTGGATCAACGACGAATACGTCCGCAAGTACTTCATCATCTTCTATCCCGACGAGGCCATGGCCCGCGTTGCGGATGCAGCCGAATAATAGGGAGAAACTTCCATGAGTGACCTTCGACCGATTGCCTTCAGCGCCCAGGGCCCCGACAGCGGGCTTGAGACCTGGGATGAGATTCCCGCTGAGGCTCTGACCGCCGGCGAGCCGGTGCAGACCGGCCACAACTACTTCACCGACGACACCGGCACCCTGACTGCCGGCGTGTGGACCTGCACGCCCATGACCGCAAAGATGGGGCCCTACGACGTCAACGAGTACATGCTGGTGCTCGAAGGCTCCGTCACCATGATTCATGAGGACGGCACGGAAACCACGGTGCGTGCCGGCGAGAGCTTCATTGTGCCCAAGGGAACACCTTGTATCTGGAAACAGACCGAGGATATCCGCAAGTTCTATGTCATCCACGACGATCCGTCCGGCGAGGTTCTCGATGCCGATGGCCTGAACATCCGCACCTTTGCCCACGACCTGGCCCTCGATCCCGTGGGTGAGCAGGACGAGTCCCGCTATATCGGCGGTACGCCCAAACAGGGCACCAAGGTGTTCTTCCAGGACGCCACCCAGCAGATGACCGTGGGCCTGTGGGAAACCGAGGAAATGCACACCAAGCCGCTGCCCTTCGTGCGCAACGAGCTGATGCATATCCTGGAAGGCGAAGTCACCATCACCGACGGCACCGGGCAGGCCAACACTTACAAAGCCGGCGACACGTTCCTGGTGCCCAAGGGCATGATCTACCAGTGGGACAGCGTGGGTAAGGTGCGCAAGATCTTCTGCATCTTCCAGCCCAAGGCCGAAGCCGCAGCGGCTCAGCCCCAGGCGGCGGAGTAACAGGAAGCAGTTTTTTTCGGAGGGTATTGAGAGAGGCGGTCTTCACCGCCTCTCACTTTTTTATGTTTTGATTGCAATGACTCACAAAACAATGCGCGAATAATGCTGATAAACATAGTCAGAATTATCAGTAACAGAGCTGGAACACCTAAGTCGTGGCTAAAGGCCCATTCAGCTAATCGTGAAATCGGAATTCTAAGAATTGGATCAAAAATTTTTAATGCAAAAAAGAATGTCAAGAATAGCAAATTTAGGACAGTAGGTAAAAGTGAAAGTGTTATTGTAAAATTTATAAATGTTTGAACATATCTTATTTCATAAAATCTACCATCTATCACTGAGGCCATATCTTTAAGATAAGATGTACAAAATAAGATTGTATTGTGAACAGGCCTTTCTTCTGATATGTAGAGATACTCAAGTGAGATATTCGATATAGTCTGAGATTGAATGCCAAATACGTTTATATATTTTATTCCAAATAATTTTAGAGTGTATTTCTCTATGCTAAAGAAAAAATCTGGGTTCCATGCGATAATAAAAAAAAATCAAAAATTATATAGAAGCGATTGTTGAAAATATGAGCGCGATGGCCAGATCATAGATTATTAATAGCTTAATATAATCAGCATTCTTTGCAATATGTTGAAAAATTATTCTAAAAATAAATAAAGAAACTGATTATAATATAGTACATATGAAAGTTAAAATGATAAATAGTGATAAAAGAAAAAATGTATACCCTACTATCCAAAATTTAATGTAATCATTGGGATTCATGCTAAATATATTATTGTGCCATCTCAATAAGAAGAATGAATTATCATCGAAATTTTCGTTCGTAATTATAGATTTTCTAACGTACTCATAATAATTAACTACTGCATAATTATACATTTTATTTATATAATTATCATTATCATAAGTAAAAAAAATAATCATGTTTGTGAAATTTAAAAAAATCAAAAAAAATAGTTATGATGAAAGTATAAAAATATTTTTTATAGATTGCATTGTTATTATTCGAGGTCCAAAATTATATATTAATATATCTTCAAGAGATATGGCAATTCGTTGAGATATCTCATTAAAGGTATTGATCTCTAGAAATTACCAAATTCTATATGTGCGCTCTTCTAGCGCGCGTCGCATCTTTTCCGATGCTACTTTGTCAATATAAAGAGAAAAAGAAGATAAAATTACTAATATTATGATAATAAAAGACATCATATTTTGGTCAAATTTCTCCTGATTTTCGAGTCGTCTGTCTTTGCTTTCTACAGTTTTGGTTAACATTGCTGGTCGGCGTTGGGCTGCAAAAGAAGTTTGGGCGTGCCATGTTCTCAGTTACTTCGTCTCAGCTCGATTTGATCAGGATTGGTAGCAGTTTACTGACGCATGAAGTGTGGTGAGCATGCTAGATAGTTAGCACGGTTGATCCACGCTTATGATAGTCTAGTTCATTCCTCCCCATCCACCTCATCAAACACGGCCTTGGCGACCGTCAGGCCGGTCATGGCACAGGGCCAGCCGCCGTAGTGGGCAAGGTGGATCATCATTTCCTTGATCTCGTCGCGGGTGACGCCATTGGAAAGGGCACCTTTCAGGTGGGCCTTCAACTGGGCTTCCTTGCCGGTGACGACCAGGGTGGCGACAGTGATCATGGAGCGGTCGCGCAGGTTGAGGCCCGGGCGCGACCAGATGTCGCCGAACAGGTGATCAACGGTGATGTCGATCATCTCCTGGCTCACCTCGTTGCCCTGGGGTGGTTTGCCCCACATGCCCGAGGTGATGGCTTCGCCGCGTTCGTGTCGTTCGTTACCGGACATGATGCATTCCTTGTGTGTCAGAAACCCAGGCCATCGGCGAGCAGCTTGATGCCGACGATCAGCAGCATGCTGTAACAGATTCGAAAGAAAGTCTCCTGGCGCACCGTGCCGTGCAGGCGCACACCCAGCCACATGCCGAGGACCGCCAGCGGCAGCAGCGCCGCGGAGGTGATCAGCGTGGTCGGCGTGAAGAAACCCATGGCGGTATAGGGCACGAGCTTGATGTAGTTCAGAACGGTGAAAAAGCCGACCGTGGTGGCGACGTAAACCGTTTTGTCTGGCTTGAGGCCCAGCAGGAAGACCTGCACGGGCGGCCCCCCGGCATGGGCGACAAAGCTGGTGAAGCCCGACATGAGGCCGGCGATGGGCCCCATCCAGGGCCGGATGACGGGCGAAAAACGGCCCATCAGCGTGCGGCTCCAGTAGTGGAGCGCGAAGAGTGTGGCGATCAGGCCGAGGAACAGGCGCATGCCCGATTCCGTGATCATGCCGAACAGCAGGGCGGCCAGCGCCATGCCCAGGAAGGCGCCGGGGATCATCAGGAGCAGAAGGCGTTTGTCCCATTTGCCCCAATAGGCGCGCAGACCCACCAGGTCCATGGCGCAGAGCAGAGGCGCGACGATGGCCGCGGCCTCGACCGGAGAGAGCGTGAGTGCCAGCAGTGGCACGGCAAGGATACCCAGTCCGCCCCCGAACCCGCCCTTGGAAACACCCGAGATCAGGATCGAGGCGACCGCCAGGGCAAGGAAGAGGGGATCAAGAAGGGGCAGGGTCATCACTCTACAACGGTGTCATCCCGGCCTTGAGCCGGAATCTTGTCATGACGGGTTTCAAAGGCATCGTGCAGACCGAGATCCCGGCTCGCACGCGCTTCGCTTGTTTGGCCGGGATGTCACCGTGGAGGTGAGTGGCGCGTGCGCTTGGCTTCCGGGCCCCTGTTCGGTCGCACGCCCTTGGTCGGGCATGAATCCGAATACACTTTATGAACTGGGTCGGATTCACGATGGGCCAACCTGGCCCATCGATCCGACCCACGGCCCGCTGGTGCGCTCTCGCCGCCGAACGATGTCATCAACGGCAGTGCAAGGTGCTTCTAGCAAAGGGCAGAGGTGGATCGTTCCGCACGCTGCGCAGGCGGTGCGTCCATGGGGAGGCGCACCGCGCCGACGGGGAGCGACCGCGACCCCGCCGCGCAAGCGGCGTGAGCCAAGCATGCGGAGCATGCGCCCGGCGCCTGAGGGAACAAAAACACTCCCTCAATACACCTCGAAATGGGCTTCGGTGGGTTTGCCGTCCTTGCCGTTGATGGGGAGCAGGTCCTGGGGGCAGGACGACATGGCGACGATGCAGTCCATTTCGGCGCGCAGGACGACACAGTCGCCCTTCTTGGTGAGCGGCGGATCGAAGCTGAGTGTGCCGTCGGGCTGCCAGGGAATGTTCATGAAGAGGTTGAGCGGGGCCGGTGTGTGGGTTTCCTTGGCGCCAAGTTCGCCCAGGCCTTCCGAGAGATTGTCGGCGCAGTTGCGATGGTATTCCGTGCAGCCCAGCAGTTCGTAGCGCCAGCGGTCACAGGCTGCCATCTGGGTGTCGTGACGACCGGGCGAGGTGTCTTCGACCAGGGTCAGGATGGGGCGGCGCTTGTAGGTGACGAGATGATCGCCGACCAGCGGGCACAGGCGCTGGTTATAGGCGCGCGTGGCATCCATCGCCATGTATTCGCTCGTATCCTCGGCATTGAACGCCCAGGTATCGACGACCTGTTCGCCATGGGTATTGATGATCTTGATGTGCTGGCCCTTTTTGACGTGCGCGGCCTTGCCGCCGCTCGCTGGAATGGTCTGAAGTTCGCCCATGATTTTCTCCCCGGGTTGGAAATGAACGGTCGAAGTCGGGCGCCATTGTGGGCATCTTGTGCGCCCATGCAATGGCAAGGATTCCCCGGTGCCCAAACCGCTGACCATCCGCAATCGCAAGGCCCTGTCCCAGGGGGTCACCGCCCTGTGTGCCATCGATCCGCGTTTTGTGGCACTGCATGACGCAATCGGTGATCCGCCCTTGCGTCTGTCTCGACCGGGACTTGCCACGACCCTGCGTGTGGTGACCGAACAGTCGATTTCGCTCAAAGCCGCCGCAGCAATCTGGGAACGGCTGGCAGCAACGTTTGACCCATCTGACCCGCAGGCGGTGCTTGCCGTTCCGCCCGAGCAGTTGCGTGCGCTCGGCCTGACGCTGGCCAAGGGAAAGGCGTTTCATGGTCTGGCAGGTGCAGCAGCAGGAGGGATGTTTGAGCGACTGACGAAGCTGGATGACGACGCAGCACGGGCCGAGTTGGTAGCGCTTCCGGGCATCGGACCCTGGACGGCGGAGGTCTACATGCTCTCCTGCCTGGCGCGTGCCGATGCCTGGCCTGCCGGTGATGTTGCCCTGCAGGCCGCTGCCGGCCGGGCGTTCGGGATCGACCCCCGGCCCAGCCAGAAGGATCTGGAACGCATGGGTGAAGCCTGGCGGCCCTGGCGCGCCGTCGCGGCCCGTCTGTTGTGGGCCTATTACCGCCATCCCGTGACGGGAGCCTGACGATGGCCGAGGAACTGAAAGCCTGGTTCGACAAGCGGTTCTTTGATGGTTTCGCCGACGCCCTTGCCGGGGAAGCCAGGACGTTCGACCGCAAGGCCTTTGTGCGCGATGCGCGCAAGGGGCTGGATGATCTGGAACTGATGGACCGTCTGCGACGGGCAGCCGACTTGTGCGGACGGCATCTGCCCGGGAGTTATAGCGAGCAACTGGCCGTGATTCGCGCGGTGATGCCGCGTTACGCCGGCGAATTCCGCGCGCTGATCGGCCCGGAGTTTGTCGCCCGCTTCGGGCGTGATGATCCCAAACAATCGTTGCCGGCCCTGGCCGAGCTCACCTGTCATGGTTCGGCCGAATTTGCGATCCGCCATTTCCTGAAGGACGACTTCGCAAAGACGATGGCGCAGATGAAACGATGGTCCAGGGATCGGAGCCATCATGTCCGGCGTTTGGCGAGCGAAGGTTGCAGGCCGCGCCTGCCGTGGTCCTTCCGCCTGGAACCTCTGATCAAGGACCCTGCGCCGGCGCTTCCCATTCTCGAGGCGCTGAAGGCCGACCCCGAACTTTATGTCCGCAAGTCGGTCGCCAACCATCTCAACGACATTGCCAAGGACCATCCTGACCGGATGCTGGACCTGATCGAGCGATGGGATCGCGAGAACGACCACACCGCCTGGATCATGCGTCATGGCTGCCGCAGTCTGATCAAGAAAGGCAACGAACGCGCGCTGGCCCTGCTGGGGTTCTCCGGCACACCGGAGGTGACGGTCACCGACCTGGTGGTTGCGCCCTCAGCGGTGCCCTGGGAAGGAACGGTCACGATATCGTTCGCCGTCACATCGACCGCCGCAACGGCGCAGCGCCTGGCTGTCGATTATGTCGTTCACTACATGAAGGCTGGCGGGCAGACCGCGCCCAAGGTCTTCAAGCTGAAGGCGCTTGATCTGGCAGCGGGAGAAAGCACTTCGCTTAATGCAAGGCGCTCGCTGCAGGAACGCACGACGCGTCGGCATTATCCGGGGCGCCATGCCATCGAAATCCAGATCAACGGGGTTTCCTGCGGCCGGGCCACGTTTGATCTCCTGGCGCCTTGAGTCCTTGCCTGCCTCAACCGCGGGCCAACCGCATCAGGAAAACGGCTTGATTTCGCGCCGCGCGATGACCCGGAAGCGCCAGCCGAACAGGAACGTGGCGGCAAAGATCCCGATGACCTCGGCCCACAACAGGCCGGGGACACCCCAGCCCCAGTGGTGCCCCATCAGCCAGGCAAGCGGGACCATGATCAACCAGAAGGCGACCAGACCCAGTCCAGTTGTTGGCCAGACGTCGGCGGCGCCACGCAGGGCACCCAGCAATACGCCCTGGAAACCGTCACCCAGAATCAGAAACACGGCAACAAAGAGGCCCGCAACGATGATCGGAATGACAGCGGCATCGTTGGTGTAGATCGAGGCCAGCGATTCCGGGAACAGTGCGACCAGTCCGGCCAGCGGCACCATGCACAACCCGATCAGGCCGACCCCGACCCAACCGGCTGTTTCCATACCCGGCCGGTTGTGACGGCCCACGGCATTGCCCACACGCACCGAGGTTGCCGTCGACATGCCGATGGCAACCATGAAGCAGAAGGCGTTGACGTTCATGGCGGCCTGATAGCCGGCGACCGAGGCGGCACCCAGCCAGCCCGCCATCATGGTGATCGACATGAAGGCCGTGGTCTCGAAGGTGTAGGAGAGCGTCATGGGAATGCCCAGACGCAGGAAGCGCTTCTGCAGGTCCATGAAGTTCTCGATCCGGCGGAAGATGCCGTAGACATGGGCATCCTTCATCAGAAACAGGATGTAGCAGGCGATGGCGCCAAACATGATCCAGCGTGTCAGGCTGGTCGCCAGAACCGCGCCCGCTGCGCCACCGGGCACGACCTCTGGATCACCATAGATGAGCCACCAGTTGAGCCCGGCATTCACGATGTTGGCTGCCAGCATGACGATCATGCCGGGCTTCACGCGCCCGATGCCCTCCAGGAACATGGAGGTGGCCGTGAAGAGGTAGATGGCAGGCATACCCCAGGCGAACATCGACATGGCGTAGCCGCCGCCACGTGCCAGATCGGCCTCCTGACCCGTCCACAGCAGGAACGCCTCACCCTCGAACAGCACCAGCGACCAAAGCAGTCCCAGGATCAGGCCATCCAGCAGAGCGACCCACAGGATCCGCCCGCAGGCATGTTTCCTGCCTGCACCATCGGCCTGGGAAACCAGAATGACGGCACCCGACAGCATGCCGATACCGATCACCAGCATGGTGATGTGGGGTGAAAAGGCGATGGCGAGATAGGCCAGTTCGGTGCCACCGGCCTGACCGGTCATGATGGTATCGACGGTCACCATGATGAGCAGGCCGCAACGCGCCACAATCACCGGCCAGGCGAGTTTGAGCGTGCGCGCAACATGTTCGCGCAGGCTGCCCGCGGCAGGCCGCGTCGCCAGATCAGGTGGGACAAGCTTCATGGAATTGGTACCGGTGTGGAACGACCGGTTGTTTAAATCAGAAACTGTGGGGATGGAAACAGCATCCCCTCAAGGCAGCCGTTACTGCGGCGCGGTATATTCTTCCTGGCGCGTGACTCTATCCTGATGGTCGAGCCAGTAGATCGTGCCGTCGGTGATGACGACCTTGAAACAGCCCGTTGCGCCGTCAAGCCAGGTGTTCCAGCGCCGGCAAAGGTAATCCTCTTCAGTCCACCATTCGCCGGCATCGACATATTCGTCCGATTTGTCTGCAACGCCATCCAGGCGGCCGCCGGGCAGGAACCAGACGGTGTAGGGATTGCCGCACTGGTTGACCCCTTTGGTGGCAGTGTTGGTCAACGCAGCCTCGATTTCTGCGCCCGAGAGGGTCGGTCCGACGTCGGTCATGCCGCCCCAGGCCGAGGCACAGGTCATGAGAACACCTGCCATGGCCATCGCGAAGGAGTTTCCGGTTCGTGTCGTCATCATGGGTTCTCCGGGTTGGCGAAGCTAGAGCATCGTGCGTTTATTCTGCAACGTATCCAGTATCTTTGAGATAGTTCCAGCATTCCTGTGGTTTGAAGAGGCCGCAGATGTCTCCGAGTGCGCGCCAGAGTGCGTCATAGGTTCGCGCTTTTGCCTTTCGCAGC
>CALIUG010000024.1 GCA_938048755.1 uncultured Alphaproteobacteria bacterium | reverse complement strand
CCGCCGCAACAGGTGTCCTGGCAGCGCCGAATGTGCTTCGTCGCGCCTGGGCGGCCGAACCGATCAGAGTTTCGTCCTATGGCGGTTACTTCGAAGACAGCCTCAAGGAATATGCCTATCCGGAATTCACCAAGGCAACCGGCATTGAAATCGAGTCCGTGTCGCAGGCCGGTGGCTTCGAGTGGTTCGTGAACCTGAAGAGCAGCATTGCAGCTGGAACGCCCGCCGTCGATGTGACGATGGGTGGTTACGGCTCCATGCTGCGCGCGCCGGAGATTTTCATCCCCGTCGATACAACCCAGGTTCCCAACCTTTCCAACGTTCCCGAGTATCTCATCCTTCGCAACGGCGACGGCGTGCCGTTGAGTGTTCCGGTTCTTGCCTGGTACGCCACGTTCGTCACGAACGAGGATGTCTGGACCGAAGCACCGACAAGCTGGGCAGATGCCTGGGATCCCAAGTTCAACGATGAACTGGGTTGGGGCAAGAATGCCGATTCCAGCTATCTGATCGATATCGTTGCCAAGACCTTCTTTGGCGGCAACGAGATCATGGCGTCAGACGAAGGTCTGATGGAATGCATGAACAAGGCTGCGGAACTCAAGGACAATGTCCGCCTGTGGTTCCGTGACGAAGGCCAGTTCCAGGCCATGCTGCAGTCAGAGGAACTGACGGGTGGTCAGTACTACCACGATGTGACTCAGGTCATGATCCTGGATGGTTTCCCGATGCGCTCGACTTTCCCCAAGGAAGGCGGCGTGATCGACTTTGGTTCATGGGGCATGGTCACCGGCACCGAGAGGACCGATGTCTGCCAGGAATTCATGAACTGGTCGGTTTCACCGGAAGCCCAGACTGTCATCACCGACAACCTCTGGACTGCGCCGGTTCTGCCGCGCGACATTCTGCCGAACCTTTCGGATGAATCGTTCAACCGTGCGTCCAGCACGATCGAACCGATCGTTCCGAACTATCAGGTCTATGTCGACAAGGGTGACTGGATCGCCCAGCGTTGGGACGAGTTGCTGCTCGACGTCTGATCACGTTGATCAACGCAAGATCAAGGGCCGGAGCATCACGCTCTGGCCCTTTTTCGTTGCGCTCGCAAGTCCGGACAAGCCTCCAGCGCATTTGTTGACTCTCTGAACATACGGCACAGACTGACGCGGAGCTTCGCTCTTCGATTTGCGCTTCAGGATCAGGATGATGGCCATCGCATTCCTACCCATCGAAACGTGTCCCCCGCAGCAGCCCTTCGCCGAATGCCGGGGCATCAGTCTTTCCGAAGAACTGAGCGACGATGCCATCGGAGCCATTCGTGCGGGCCTGCTGAAACACGGCCTTCTCGTCTTCCGTGACCAGGGCGCCATGACACCAGCACAGGAAGTCGCCTTCAACAGGGCGTTTGGCTGGCATGATCCCGATCAGACGGACTTCCTGTTCGGGTTCGGTGCGCCGACCACAGAGCACCGCGTCAGCGGTGCCGCGCAAATGCCTGACCTGCCGGAGGTTTCGGTTCTGGGCAACGTCATGCTCGAGAACTACCACGGTATCACCAATACCCAGTTGAAGCCGGTCCTGGGCTTCACCCATTCGGCCTGGCACGCCGATGGACTGCACGACATGTTCGACGGCCTGCCCGAGATGACAACGATGTTCAATCCCGTGGGATGGCAGACCCGTGGCGGCGGTGCGACCTACTTTACTTCCGGTGTGCATGCGGTAACGCGCATGGACGGCGAGGTCCTGGAAGAACTACGCCGATGCGTTGTCGCCTACGTGCGCTCTCCCAACGATCAGGAGCGCGATGATTCGCGTCGGGTCACACCCGGCTCATCGCGCATGGTCGATGAAGGCACGCGACGCATCGGTTTCTCCACAAGGTCCGATGATCCCAATGCTCCACTGCACGATTTCGAGCTTCTGATTGAGCATTCCAACGGGGGCGGTCGGCATGCCCCGATCCGTCGTCATCCCCTCACCGGCGAGGATGCACTCTACATCACACCAGGCCAGGCGGTGTGCCTGCTGGATGCCGAGTCTGGTGAACTACGCCATGGCGTCGAGGAAACCGTCGATCTTCTGGCGCGCGCCCTGCGACCAAGCGTCGGTCCGGAATTCAGATACGAGCACCACTGGCAGGAAGGCGATTTTGTCGCTTGGCTGAACACGCTTGTCCTGCACAGCGCGTCCGACCCGTCCGAGATTGATGGGCCGCGCCTGATGCATCGAGTCCGCCTTTCATCGCCCAGGACTGGCCAGGTCAGGCACCCCTGAGCAGAACCGAAAACCCGGTGTCTCAAACGAAACACCGGGCTCCATGACGGCAGACAGGCGCGTTACTCTTCGTAGAAGGTGTAACCTTCGAGTTCGCAGAGGTCGACCTCATAACCTTCGACTTCGTCATCATCGGCAAATACGCCCAGAATGTCGTAGACGCAGTCGCGGCGACCATCGGCAATCACGATATCAATGGCTTCGCCGGGAAGAAGAACTTCCGAACCCAGGACATCTTCCTCCCAGTTATCGACATTGGTGGGGGAAATGTAGAGCTCGACCAGTGCCACGCTGGTGTCGTTGACCAACTCGAAGAGGAGGTCTTCGGCTTGCGCCAGTGAAGCGGTCGCAAACGTCAGAGCCGCAGCCAGCGGTAGTCCAAGAAAATGCTTCATAATTTGCCGGCTCCAGCGCGACTGGTGTTTTCGCAATCAATGAATGAACTGCGCTCCGCCGCCTTCCGGCGAACCTTGTTCTGCAAATCAAGTAGGCTGACGAACGATAGAAAGGTGATGGTCGATGAAAGCAAGTGTTCATCGCCGCGTGCAATTGCGTGTGGCGTCCGATCAGCCTTGAGAAACGGCCGAGGAAAACCAAGGGAAAATGGTGAGCCCGCAGGGGTTCGAACCCTGGACCTACTGATTAAAAGTCAGTTGCTCTACCAGCTGAGCTACAGGCTCTCACCATTCTTGAGCGCGCGCGGACATTATGTGGGGCGCACCAGCCGGTCAACCTCGCCGAAGCTACAAATCTTGGCTTATGATGTCCGCGAAGGGACACCTGCACCTTGGTTGAAACCGTAACGCCCGAACCCTTGAATTCCGGCTCTGAAACGCGCGCCTCCAATCTTCAGGGTGCGCTGTTTCTGGTTGGTGCGAGCGCGGTTTTTGCGCTCACTGCCGCGCTGGTCAAGGCGACCGCGCAACATGACATCAGCGTCTTCCAGCTTCTATTCATTCGCGCCGTACTGGGCTTGATGATCCTGGCGCCCCTGCTCTATCGTGCTGGCGTAGCACCATGGAAGACCGACCACCTGCAACTGCACCTGACACGCGCCGTAACCGGCGGCACCGCCGTCACGATCGGGTTCTATGCCTTCACGGTCATTCCCCTGGCCACTGCGACCGCCATCAACTTCACGATGCCGCTGTTCACGACCATTCTGGCGGTCGTGATCCTGGGAGAGATCGTCGGCTGGCGGCGCTGGTGTGCAACAGGTGTGGGTTTCATCGGCGTTCTGGTCATGATTCAACCCGGTACGGCGAGCTTTGATCCCATTGCCCTGATCGTCCTGATCCAGGCGGCCTGCATCGCGTTTTCCGTCACGGTCGTGAAACGTTTTCCGGTCAGGGAAAGCCAGCTTTCGATGATGTTTTTCACGTTTGTTTCTTCAGGATTGATCTCGGTGTGGCCCGCGATGCAGCAATGGGTGTGGCCCGATCTTCTTCAGTCCGGTCTGATCCTGGCTGTGGCCCTGGCCGGAATTGTTGCCCAGGCCATGGTCCTGCGCGCCTACCGGTTGGGCGAAGCGAGTTACCTCGCGACGATCTCCTATACCCGGCTGATCTTCGCAGGCCTTCTGGGTATCCTTTTTTTCGCCGAATACCCGGATACAGCAACGTGGGTTGGTGCAGCGATCATCATCGTGGCAGCTTTTTACACAGCGCGTCGGTCGAGTGTGCGGCGCGCCGATACCAAGCCCTCCTCTTGAATGCGGGAAGAGAACCCGCAATGCTTTCGCATGGTTAATCAACCCTTCCCCACTCATGAACTCGCCGTGCTGCGCGCCGATCTTGATCGGTTCGGCTATGCGCTTGCCGATCAATGGCTGAACGCCAGCGATGTTTCCAGGGTCCGGGATCTGGTCTACCGGGAATCCCAGAAGCACCTTGCGCCACCCGACCGCCTGGCCGACATCGAGGACTGGGTGATCCGCGGCGGCGATCAGTGGGTTCTTCTCATGCCCGGGGAAAGCGGCCTTGATGAGCTTGTGGCGCATCCCCATGCCCTGGATCTGGCGCGCCACCTGCTGGGCCAGCGCATCCACATATCGGGTTTCAGCGCCCATGTGGTCCATCCGGGCAACCAGATCATGGACCTTCATACCGATCAGTGGTGGATGCCGCGTCCGGTCCAACCCGGAGAGCCTGTCCTGAAACCAGGCGATGTTTCACGCGCAGTTCCCTGCTTCGGTCAGCCTGTTGCGGCAGCCCATGCCATCAATCCAGCCGTCGTGATCAACGTCATGTGGGCTCTGAGCGATTTCACGGCAAGCAGCGGATGCACGAGGCTCGTACCAGGAAGTCATCTGTCGGGCGTGGAGCCCGATCCGTCGCAGGAATGGGAAACCATCGATGCCGAAGTCCCGGCGGGCGGTGCGGTGATCTGGGATGCCCGCACCTGGCATGCATCCGGCGCCAATACAGGAAACGCCCCGCGCATGGGAATCAGCGCGACCTATTGTGCCCATCAGTTTCGACAACTGCAGAACCATACGGCCGGAATCAAGCCCGAAGCCCATGCAGCACTGAGCGATGAAATGCGCGAGCTTCTGGGCTTCCGCCTGTTTTCAAGCTACGGCGCGACCGACAGTTTCGAGTCTGAATTCGCCCGGCCGAGTTACCTGCGCGACTAGAAACAGACCTAACCGAAGACCGACTGCAACAACTCCGTCGTCCGGGCCACAGGATCATTGCGGATGGCCGCCTCTTCGCGCGCAACATAGACGAACAGGCCATCCAGCGTGCCGTCCAGAGCGTACTCGGTGATATCGGACTTCACATCAGGCATGAACGGGATGTTGTCGTACTCACCCATCATACTGTCATAGGTCTGAATGGCACCAACGTCTGCGAGTGGCTCATCGACGATGGGGCGCATTGCACCTTTGAGTTCGGTGCTGGTTTCGCGCCGGAAGTACTGGGTCGCGGCATCATCGGGGCCATTCAGAATGCCCTCGGCATCCTCGATCGACATGTTGTCGACAGCACCCCAGAAGATGTCGGTTGCCTCGCCCGAGGCCGTCTCGGCCGCACGGTTGATCTTGGTTTCGAGTTCGTCGGCCATGTCAGACATACCGATGGTCTGTAGCGCCGATTGCACGGTGCCCAGGGATTCGGGCAACGGAATACGAATGTCGGGATCGGCGTTGAAGCCGTCGAAAACGCTGATGTCGCCCACCGCGCGTTCGGACGCAAAACGCAACGCCTCCTTCAGCCCGGCGGTAACTTCGCTGGTCGGCAAGCCGGCGCCCAGACCACCTGCGGAATCGGCCAATCCGCCGAGATCACCGACGTTGTCACCCAGGCCATCGGTCAATCCATCCAGCAGGCCATCGGCAAACAGCGGTCGCGTAACCATGACCAGAGGAAGCGTTGCGAAACCCCAAAGCACCTTGCGTCGTGTGATCATCATGCACTCTCCAGATTCGTTGGCCGCGTCAGCACCATGGCGCCGCGGTTTGTCGCAACCATGGTGTGCTCATACTGCACGGTCAGTATCCCTGATCGTGTCAGCAGGGTCCAACCGTCGTCTGACTCATGCGCAAAATCCGCGCCGGTCGAGAGAAATGGCTCAATCGTGAAGACAAGCCCCTCATGCAAACGACGGTGATCCCGAGGGTCATTCCAGGTCGGAATCATCTCGGGTTCTTCATGCAGAGAGCGGCCTACACCATGGCTGGCGAGATTGCGAATCAGGGAGTATCCACGCTTGATCGCGAACCTCTCGATGTTCTGTCCGATGCCCTTGAGTGGTGCGCCGGCGCGGACCGCTCGGATGCCCTGCGCGAGGGCTTTTCTCCCGTCCTGACACAGACGTTCGGTCCGGGCATGAACGGGCGGCACGGCAAAGCTGGCACCGGTATCGGAAAAGTAGCCGTCCTTTTCCGCTGAAACGTCGATGTTGACGAGATCGCCGGCCTGAACCTGGCGGTCCCCCGGAATACCGTGGGCGACTTCTTCATTGATGCTGATGCAGGTGGCGCCTGGAAAGGCATAACAAAGCTCTGGTGCCGACTGCGCGCCTTCCCGCGCAAGCATGGCACGCCCGAGCTCATCAAGTTCCCGCGTCGTCATGCCCGGCTCGATCGCCCGGCCCATCGCCTGGAGCACGTCGGCTACGATGGTTCCGATCGCTTTCAGCCCTTCAAGGTCATCATCACCATCAATGGTCATACTGGAGCTCCAAGGGCTGACTTCTGGTTTGGAAGGCTAGAGTGGATCGACATCACCACGCCCGAATTCTTCCAGGTATGAGGAAGACCAGGCATCATACCTTTCCTCACCGATTGCCCCACGAATCTCAGCCATCAGATCCTGGTACATCGTGATGTTATGAAGTGTGAGCAGCATGGGACCCAGCATCTCGCCGCACCGGAACAGGTGATGCAGATAGGCCCGGCTGTGATCGGTGCAGGCCGAACAGGCACATGTTTCATCAAGAGGCCGCGGGTCATCCTGGTGCCGGGCATTGCGGATGTTGACCGTACCGCGTCGCGTAAACGCCTGACCGGTGCGCCCTGAACGGGTCGGCAACACACAATCGAACATGTCGATACCGCGTGCGACGGCACCGATGATGTCATCAGGCCTGCCCACACCCATCAGGTATCGCGGCCTGTCTTCGGGCAAATGCGGAACCGTCGCATCCAGGACACGGAACATCTCGTCCTGTCCTTCGCCAACGGCGAGTCCGCCCACGGCGTAACCATCGAACCCAATCTCCACCAGCGCTTCGGCCGACGCCTTGCGCAGGTCTTCATGCACGCCACCCTGGACAATGCCGAAGAGCGCATAACCTTCACGCCTCTCGAACGCATCACGGCAGCGCGCGGCCCAACGCATGGAGCGTTCCATGGAGGCCTTTGCGCGCTCATGGGTCGCAGGGTGTTCCGTGCATTCGTCCAGCACCATGGTGATTGTGGCGTCCAGGTCGTTCTGGATGGCCATGGAACGTTCGGGCGTGAGTTCGTGCTTGCTGCCGTCGATGTGGCTTTTGAAGGTCGCCCCTTCCTCGGTGATCTTGCTCAGTTCCTTCAGAGAAAAGACCTGAAAGCCACCACTGTCGGTCAGGATGGGGCCGGGCCAATTCATGAAGGTGTGCAACCCACCCAGTCGGCGCACCCGTTCCGAACCCGGCCGCAACATCAGGTGATAGGTATTGCCCAGAACGATGTCGGCACCGGCATCACGCACCTGACCCGGCAGCAGGCCCTTGACTGTGGCGGCCGTACCGACCGGCATGAAGGCAGGCGTGCGGATCTCGCCATGGGCCGTGGCGATTGAACCAAGTCGGACGGCCCCGGACGTAGCCGAAGAACTCCAGGAAAACGACGTCACGCGCTCATCCACACTTAGTCGCTCCTCGCTCGGCGGCCGAAGCCGGATCCAGAACCAGAACGCTCCACTGATGGCGGACGTTCTGACTTGGAGTCCCAGACATCACCGGCCCCCGGATACGGATTCCGTACCGGATCGATTCAGCCAGATGATCAGGCCAATCACGAAAACCAGTCCCACGCCGCCGGTCAGAGCCGCCAGCACCAGAAAACTCAAACCAGGCGTATGACCAGTCAGATCAGCGTCGGTACCATTGTCCTGGACCAGTCGACGCATGGTCGACTCGGCATCTGACAACAAACGATTTCGAGTCAGTGAACCCTGATTGAAGGTGATGAACTCGATATCCACCAAGACGCCGTTGACCATCGTCAGGCCGCCGACATTGACCAACGCTTCGGCGCCATGATCGATCTCGATCTGGATGTAGACACCATTCGCGTCGCTACCAACGAGGCTTGCCTCGCCCCCGGCGAACGCACTGGCATCAAAACCGTCCCGGACGCTTGTGATGAAACCCTCGCGTGTGCCTCCTGAAGATTCATCGAGGACGATGACGGCGGCCAGACGAAAGCCGTTCAGATTGACCGCGCTGTCGAGGCTGCCCTCTTGCACGACGTCATAACTGTCGCAATCCATGGCAACCGCCATGAGTTCGCCTTCGGCCGGGACATTCTGTAAGGCCATTCTCCACAGGAATTCACCGACTTCGCGATCATCCTTTGCAACGGTGCAGTAGTTCGAAGGCAACCGGAATTGAATCGACTTACCATCGACGTCGAGCACCCCCTGGTTACTCGCGTAGCTGTTTCCTGCTGCAAGAAGGAATCCGGAAATCAGAAAGACACCGAACAATCGGAAGAGAAGCGACTCCATTACGCGCGGCACTCCAGAAGGCAGGCATCACCATAACTGTAAAACCGGTAACGTTGTGCCACGGCCTCTCCGTAGGCCTGTTTCATCACATCGATCCCGGAAAACGCGCATACGAGCATGAAGAGGGTCGATTTGGGCAGGTGAAAATTCGTGATCATCCGGTCGATGGCGCGAAAGCGATATCCCGGCGTGATGAAAATGTCTGTCTCGCCTTCGAACGGTTGAACGATCTCATCTTCGTCGGCTGCGCTCTCAAGCAGGCGAACACTGGTCGTCCCCACGGCGATGATGCGACCGCCGGCCTGCCGGACGTCATTAACCTTTGCAGCCACGTCCGCGCTCACCCTGCCCCATTCGGCGTGCATCACGTGGTCCCTGGTATCCTCAGCCTGCATCGGCTGAAATGTACCCAGGCCGACGTGGAGTGTGACGTGTGCGGTCTCGATGCCTCGCTCTTCAAGTCGGCCGAACAGTTCCTCGGTGAAGTGCAGTCCGGCAGTCGGCGCAGCAACAGCGCCGGGATGTGCGGCATAAACCGTCTGATAGTCATGACGATCCGCAGGGTCGGGGCCATCCTTGCGTTTGATGTAGGGCGGCAGGGGCATGGCGCCATGCGCATCAAGCAGATCGACCAGCGACCGGCCGGCTGTTTCGAACGACAGGATGATCTCTCCCCTCTCGCCCTTCTCTACCACCGTGGCGGAGAATCCTTCAGCAAAGGCAATCATCGTTCCCGGCGTCAGCTTTCTTCCGGGTTTTCCCAGGGCCCTCCACCGTTCGTTATCAAGAGGTGTGACAAGGGTTACCTCCACCCGGCCCTCGCCTTTCTTGCCGGAAAGGCGAGCGGGGATCACACGGGTGTCGTTGACGACAAGCAGGTCACCGGGTTCCAGCAGATCAGGAAGTTCGTAGAAGCTCCTGTGCTGCAGGGCGCCTTCCCCATCGACAACGAGCAGACGCGCGGCATCGCGCGGCTCGACCGGGTGAGTCGCGATCAGCTCCTGGGGAAGCTCGAAATCGAACTGGTCGACCCGCATGGGGCCTAACGCGCGCTTGCCTTGTTCTCGCGGTAGCGCTCGACAGCGCCGGCAAGACGGACACCAACGCGCTGGGGCACAAAGCTGCGGAAATCACCACCTAGCAACGCAACTTCCTTGACCAGACGCGACGCAATGAAGGTGTGTTTTTCCGAAGCCATCAGGAAGACGGTCTCCACATCCTTTTCCATGCGCGCATTCATGCCGGCCATCTGGAATTCATAGTCGAAATCGCTGACCGCACGCAGCCCACGCACAATCATGCTGGCATCACAGCCCTTGGCGAACTGAACCAGCAGGCCTTCGATCGGTCGGACCTCAAGTTCGGCCAGACCATCACCCGACGGGAGGTCGCCAAGTTCCGTGCGCAGCATTTCCATGCGCTCATCGAAGCTGAACAGTGGACTCTTGCCCGTGTTGATGGCCACACCCACGATCAGCTTGTCCATCAGACGCTGCGCGCGCGTGATGATATCGATATGCCCCGTGGTGATGGGATCGAAAGAGCCGGGATAGACCCCGACGCGGTGGTTCATCATGATTCGGACTCTCCGTCATCGTCAGGTTCACCCTCGGGTGAAGATTCCGCGGGCTTAGCAGGTGTCTCGCCCAGCGCGGCGGCAACTGCTTCGTCCGTTGCCGGTTCGTTGGCATCACTCTCATCGTCGCCGACATCGTCTTCGTCGATACGGGCGACCGAGACGACCCGTTCGTCATCAGCAACACGGAACACCGTGACACCGCGCGAGCGCCGGCCCGTGATGCGAATTTCATGGACCCCGCTGCGAATAAGCTGCCCGCCGTCGGAAACAAGAACGACCTGATCGCCCTCTTCGATGGGGAACGCCGCAACGATTTCCGCGCGTTCTTTCTTCTTGCCGCGATCAAGGTTCATGTTCTCGATGCCTTTGCCGCCGCGTCCGGTGACGCGATAGTCATAGGCCGAAGTCCGCTTGCCGAACCCGTCATTGGCCATGGTCATCAGGAACTGCTCGCGGCTCTTGAGATCTTCGTAGATCGCATCATCCAGAATGATTTCTTCGGAGCCATCGTCCTCGACATCCATGTCGTCGGCACGGCGTTCCTGGCTGACCCGCTTGAAGTAAGCCTTGCGCGTGGCGCCATCGACCTCGATGTGATCGAGCACGGTCATGCCCAACACTTCATCACCCTCTGCAAGACGGATACCACGCACGCCTGCCGACGTACGGCCAGCGAACAGGCGCACATCACCAACACGGAAGCGGATGCAGCGTCCCTGTCGGGTAAACAGCAACACATCCTGGTCTTCGCGACAGGTCTCCACGCCGATCAGGCGCGAACCGTCCTCCAGCTTCATGGCGATCAGGCCGTTGGAGCGAATGTTGGCGAAGTCCGAGAGACGGTTGCGGCGAACCGATCCGTGGGCGGTGGCAAAGATGATGTGGAGATTGTCCCAGTCATCCTCGTTCACCGGCATGGGCAACACGGTCGAGATCGTCTCGTTTTCTTCCAGGGGAAGAAGATTCACGAAGGCCTTGCCGCGCGCCTGTGGCGTTGCCATCGGCAGACGATAGGTCTTGAGTCTGTAGGCAAGCCCGGAGCTGGAGAAGAACAGCATCCAGGCGTGGGTATTCACGACGAACACCCGACTGACGAAATCCTCGTCACGGGTGGCCATGCCGCTGCGCCCCTTGCCACCACGACGCTGAGCCCGATAGGCCGCCAGCGGCACACGCTTGACGTAACCGTTGTGGCTGACCGTCACGACCATGTCTTCAGGCTGGATCAGGTCTTCATCGTCCTGATCGACCTCACCCGCACCGAACTGGGTGCGCCGATCGTCGGCATAGGCTTCACGGATCTCCAGCATCTCGTCCTTGATCACGGTCATCAGACGTTCCCGCGACTGGAGAATCTCCAGGAAGTCCGCAATCTTCTCGACAAGCTGCTTCAGCTCTTCGGTGATCTTGCCCCGTTCCAGCCCGGTCAGGCGCTGCAGGCGCAACTCCAGGATGGCGCGGGTCTGTTCTTCCGTCAGACGATAATGTCCAGTGCGCTCGATCAGGCCGGCAGCTTCATCTCCCTCAACCAGGGCAACCAGCGGCAGGATGTCGCCCAGCGGCCATTCGCGCGCCATCAGAGCTTCGCGTGCAGCCTGGGGGTCGGGCGAGTTACGGATCAGGGCAACCACTTCATCGACATTGGCAACGGCCACGGTCAGGCCAAGCAGCAGATGTGCCCGCTCACGTGTCTTGCCCAACAGGTGGCGCGTGCGGCGCGTGACGACCTGTTCGCGGAAGTTGATGAAATGGCTGATCACGTCCCGCAGAGTCATCTGCTGGGGTCGTCCGGATTCATCAAGGGCCAGCATGTTGACGGCAAAGGAGGTCTGGAGCGCAGTGAACCGGTAAAGCTGGTTCAGGACCACTTCGGCCATGGAATCGCGTTTGATCTCGACGACCATGCGCACGCCGTGACGATCGCTCTCGTCACGAATCTCTCCAATGCCTTCGACCTTCTTTTCACGCACCAGTTCGGCGATGCGTTCCATCAGGCGCGCCTTGTTCACCTGATAGGGAACCTCGGTGACGATGATCGCCTCGCGATCCTTGCGCACCTCTTCCACATGGACCTTGGCGCGCATCATGATCGAGCCACGGCCGGTCTTGTACGCCTGGTCGATTCCGTGACGGCCCATGATCAGGCCACCGGTCGGGAAGTCCGGGCCCTGCACATAACGCATCAGGTCCTCGGTCGAGACACCGGGATTGTCCACATAGGCACAACAGGCGTCGATCACCTCACCCAGATTGTGGGGCGGAATGTTGGTCGCCATGCCCACCGCGATACCGGCGCCACCGTTGACCAGAAGATTGGGGAACCGGGCCGGCAGAACCACCGGCTCGCTTTCGCTGCCGTCGTAGTTGTCCTTGAAGTCGACCGTGTCGTTGTCGATGTCATCCAGCAGGGTTTCCGACAACTTGGTCAGGCGCGCTTCGGTGTAACGCATGGCAGCCGGCGGATCGGCATCCATGGAGCCGAAGTTGCCCTGGCCATCGATCAACGGTGCGCGCATGGAGAAGTCCTGCGCCATCCTGACCATAGCGTCATAGATCGCGGAGTCACCGTGCGGGTGATACTTACCCATCACGTCACCGATGATGCGCGCCGATTTGCGATAGGGTTTGTCGGATGTGTAGCCCTGCTCCACCATGGAAAACAGGATGCGGCGATGCACCGGCTTCAGGCCGTCACGTACATCAGGTAGCGCACGCGACACGATCACGCTCATCGCGTAATCGAGATAGCTCTTGCGCATCTCCTCTTCGATGGTGACGGGAGCGATGTCGAACGAATCGGGCTTTACGGGGTCGGTCACGCGGCCTGCCGGGTTGCTACTAGATAATGGGGTTGAGCGATTCCAAAACCGCTAGATAAGCTGTCTTCAGTTCGGAAAGTTTAGCACTTTCCGCACCTGCGAACAAACCCGACGGGGGATCAAATCGGGGAGCAATTTTCCTTCAGCCAGAAGGCGTATGTGGCTTCGTCCCATTCCCCCGAAGCCAGCGAAACCGTGGCCAACACGACTTCAGCTTCAGAAGCGATCACTCGATGACCGTTCAGTTCCAGAAAGGTCGCCGCCGAACCAAAGGCCGTTCGCTTGTTGCCATCGATAAAGGGGTGATTACGCGCGATGCCAAACCCATAACTGCCTGCAAGGTCAGAAAGGGAGGCGTTCGGATCGTAAGCCAGCTTGTTAACCGGACGCGAAACCGCGCTGTCGAGCAACCCGAGTTCGCGAACGCCCATTGCGCCACCGAACTGCGAAATCGAAAGTTCGTGGATAAGCTGAACATGACCAACGGTCAGCCAACTAGGCGAATTCATCACTCAGCAAGCTTTTTCATGGCATTTGGATAACGATCCATCAGGTCGCGAGCGATCCTCATGACATCGTTGAACGTTTCGTCTTCCTTACGTAGTTCAATGCCCTGCTCGGTTTTCACGACATAGAGTGTGTCGCCTTCTGAAACGCCCATCTGGCGGCATTGCTCGGTGAGCGTTACACCCAGCGAATTGCCGACCTTGCGCACCTTGACCTGATCCATATCACAACCTCCAAACACGTATTACATATGTATTACGCATTTGGAGGCGTGACAAGGCAGGATCGACAGGATGACACCGGAATCACTCTCCACCATGATCAGGGTCGGTCGCAATTTGGGACGATTTCCATATGGGCAAACCTGCACGAACCTTCACGACGCCTGCAAATCCTCTCCGCATGCCAATGCTGGTTCCGGCCCTCATGTTTGTCATGACTGCCCTGCCCACAGCGAGCAACGCTCAGACGGCCACAGCATGCCCGGTTACCATGGATGTCTTGGTCCAGGCACCGGGAACGCCTGTCGACGCGTTCACGGTTATGGCCGGTGAGTTAATGGATTCGAGCGTCGAGGCCGCGCAAGGCGCTCCGACTGCTGCGGGATATTTGATGGGCCGCATTCGAGATCTTGCAGCAGGGCGCGATGACGCAACAGAAGCCTGCCTGACCCTATTCGACGGCCATTTGCAGGAGGTCGTGCGCAGCCAATATGGTGAGCCGGGCGCCGGCTACTACGCAAACAGCGTCATCGAGGGTATTGCGGGCATCCCATCCCACATGATGACCGGGCTCAAGAGCACGTATGACGCCGACTATGTGGAGCTTCTGGCTACCTGGAACGCCTACTTCGTCGCCTGGAACGCTTCACCACAGTCCGGCGATAGCATGGCCTCGATGGTATCGGAGATGGCCAGTGATCCCGCACGCGCGGATGAAGCAGGCCAAGCCTGCCTCGCCGGCGAAGCACAGTTCACCATGACCTACTGCCGGGGCGGATGTAGCGACTTCACCTACCGTTCGGGTGAACCAGTCAGCGCTTTTTGTCAGGTTTCCGGCAACCGGGGTTTATATCTCCTCATCGAAGGTACGCAGGCACATCGCTTCTCGTGCAATGCCGACTGGACTGATTGCGCGCGCACACACTGGCTGGTTGAAGGCGAGATGGGGACCAACGACGCTGGCGAACCTAAGCTCACCGGGTGGTGGGCCAGGGCATCAGACGGCGAGCGCACCAAGAAGGCCTCCTTCACCTTCCATGAATAGGGCGCATTCTGGCTAGAACGGAATCTCGTCGTCGATATCGGCACCACCGCCGCCAGCGCCTGCTCCCGAGCCCTCGTTGTAGCCGCCACCGCCGTAACCATCGCTGCCACCGGCCCAGTCACCGCCGCCGGAACCGCCGCCCTGGCCACCGCCTCCGCCTCCTTCACCACGACCATCGAGCATGACGAAGGTGCTGCCGAAACCACGCAGGACGACTTCGGTGCTGTACTTGTCCTGACCGGACTGGTCCTGCCACTTGCGGGTCTGGAGCTGGCCCTCGACGTAGATCTTGGAGCCCTTCTTCAGGTAACGCTTGGCAATATCGGCGAGCTTGCCGAAGATCACCACGCGGTGCCATTCGGTCTTTTCCCTCTTTTCGCCGGTCTGGCGATCATTCCAGCTTTCCGACGTCGCAAGCGAAAGATTGGCGACGGAGTCGCCGCTCTGCATCTTTCGAATTTCGGGGTCACGGCCGAGATTTCCGACCAGGATGACCTTGTTGACACTTCCGGCCATGTTCACTCTCCGTTCTTGACTATTGGGGGACCCGAGACCACCATCACGGCCTTGTCACGTCACGCGACTCGGGACTGGTTGGCGCGACCTTAACAGGGCACGCGACGCTCGCGATACGAACAGTCACAGGCCTATCCACAGGAAGTCTTGCCAGCCTGTGGGCAGCCCCCTAATCAGGTTGATCCGCGCCGGTAAAGAACGCGTAAGCCAGAATGGGCCAACACCAGAGATGAGCATGCACAAGTCGATCCACATCCGCGGCGCCAAGGAACACAATCTCAAAAACGTGGATGTCGAGATTCCGCGTGACGAACTCGTGGTCATCACGGGGCTTTCGGGTTCGGGCAAATCCTCCCTGGCGTTCGATACGATCTATGCGGAAGGCCAGCGCCGCTATGTCGAGAGTCTGAGTGCCTATGCACGTCAGTTCCTGGAGCTCATGGAAAAGCCCGATGTCGAGCATATCGAGGGACTTTCACCCGCAATCTCCATCGAACAGAAGACAACCTCCAAGAATCCGCGCTCGACCGTCGGAACCGTGACCGAGATCCACGACTATATGCGGCTGCTCTGGGCACGTGTCGGTGTGCCCTATTCCCCGGCAACCGGCCTGCCCATCGAAAGCCAGACCATCAGCCAGATGGTCGACCGCATCATGGCCATGCCCGAAAAGACCCGCTTGATGCTGCTGGCACCCATCGTGCGCGGCCGCAAGGGCGAGTACCGCAAGGAACTGGCCGAACTGCTGCGCCGCGGCTTCCAGCGCGTGAAGATCAATGGCGAAGTCCACAACATCGAAGAGGCCCCCACCCTCAACAAGAAACTCAAGCACACCATTGAGGTCGTGGTGGACCGTGTTGTCGTGCGCGCGGGCCTGGAACAGCGCCTGGCGGATTCCATCGAAACCGCACTCAGCCTGACCGAAGGGCTGGTGATTGCCGAGGATGCCGATAACGGCGACCAGACGATCTATTCCTCGAAGTTCGCCTGCCCTGTCTCCGGCTTCACCATCGAGGAGATCGAGCCCCGCCTGTTTTCCTTCAACAACCCGTTCGGCGCCTGCCCTTCCTGTGATGGTCTGGGCAGCAGGCTCTACTTCGACCCTGAGCTGGTAGTGCCTGACGAGAATGTCAGCCTGCGCAACGGCGCGGTCGCGCCCTGGGCCAATTCGACGTCGCAGTATTATGTCCAGACGCTGGAATCACTCGCCAAACACTTCAAGGAGAAGATGACAACGGCCTGGGGTGACCTGAGCGAGCCGTTACGCTCAACCATCCTTTATGGCTCCAAGGGCAAGCCGGTCACCATGACCTTTGATGACGGCCTGCGGACCTATGAAACCAACAAACCCTACGAAGGCGTCATTCCCAACATGGACCGGCGCTGGCGCGAGACCGAAAGCGACTGGGTGCGCGAGGAACTGGCCAAGTACCACAACACCGCCCCCTGCGAATCCTGCAACGGCCATCGCCTGAAGCCCGAAGCACTGGCCGTGAAGATCGGCGGCCTGCACATTGCCGAGGTCTCCGAGATGTCAATCGGCGGTGCCGGACGCTGGTTCAACGACATCGAAAGCGAGCTTAGCGAGAAGCAAAAAGAGATTGCTTCGCGTATCCTGAAGGAAATCCGGGAACGACTGGGCTTTCTCAACAAGGTCGGGCTGGAATACCTCACACTCTCGCGCAACTCCGGCTCGCTTTCCGGCGGTGAAAGCCAGCGTATCCGCCTTGCCTCCCAGATCGGCTCGGGTCTGACAGGCGTTCTCTATGTCCTCGATGAACCTTCGATCGGGCTGCATCAGCGCGACAACCAGCGTCTGCTCGATACGCTGGTCAATCTGCGGGACCTCGGCAATACCGTCATTGTGGTCGAGCATGACGAAGAGGCGATCCGCGCGGCCAACTATGTCATCGACATGGGGCCTGGCGCCGGCGAACACGGCGGTCATGTCGTCGCGGAAGGCACGCCCGAAGATGTCATGGCCAATCCGGCCAGTCTGACCGGCCAGTACCTTACCGGCATGCGTCAGATCGAGGTGCCGGCCAAACGTCGCAAGGGGCGCAAGAAGCAGAGCCTGAAGATCGTGGGCGCCACGGCCAACAACCTGAAGAAGGTGAGCGCAGAGATCCCGCTGGGCACGTTTACTTGCGTGACCGGCGTATCAGGTGGCGGCAAATCGACCCTGATCATCGAAACGCTCTATCAGGCGCTCGCCAAGCGGCTCAACAACGCACGGGTTAATCCGGGCGCCCATGAGCGTCTCGACGGCGTGCAGTTGCTCGACAAGGTCGTGGATATCGATCAGTCGCCGATCGGACGCACGCCTCGCTCAAACCCCGCGACCTATACCGGTGCCTTCACGCCGATCCGCGATTGGTTTGCTGGGCTGCCCGAAGCCAAGACGCGGGGCTACAAGCCCGGACGGTTCAGCTTCAACGTCAAGGGCGGACGCTGTGAGGCCTGCCAGGGTGACGGCCTGATCAAGATCGAGATGCATTTCCTGCCCGACGTCTACGTTCAGTGCGACGTCTGCAAAGGCAAGCGCTATAACAGGGAAACGCTGGAAGTTTCCTTTAAAGACAAATCGATAGCTGATATTCTTGATATGACCGTTGAAGAAGGTCAGGACTTCTTCAAGGCTGTGCCGGCGATCCGCACGAAGCTCGAAATGCTCAACAAGGTCGGATTGGGATACATCAAGGTCGGCCAGCCCGCCACGACGCTTTCAGGCGGCGAGGCACAGCGCGTGAAGCTCGCCAAGGAACTCTCCAAGCGCGCAACCGGACGCACGCTCTACATTCTGGACGAACCGACCACCGGTCTGCATTTCGAGGACGTCCGCAAGCTTCTGGAAGTCCTGCATGCCCTGGTCGAGACCGGCAACACCGTGCTGGTGATCGAGCACAACCTGGAAGTCATCAAGACCGCCGACTGGCTGATCGATCTGGGGCCCGAAGGCGGCGATGACGGCGGCCGGGTGGTGGCACAGGGCACACCCGAAGAAGTCGCCTTGGCGCCTGAGAGCTATACCGGCCATTACCTTGCCGATCTGCTCAAGATTACCAGGAAGACAGCCGACGCAGCAGAATGACTCTGACAGCGTCCGGAACGATCACATGTCCGTATTCATGAGTGTGTTCTTTGCGGCAACGGCATTCGCCTTGGCTATATCAATGTCAATGGCGTCAGCACGCAGGCCGTTACGCAGATACTCTGCAGCCTCGATGTAGTATGCCTGCATCGCAGAAGAGCCATCGGTGATCGCCCCGCCTCCCATACCGTCGCAGGGATAACCAAAGCTGGTATCAAAACCCTCTCCATCGGGTCCGACCAGACAGTTCAGGGCGTGGTGCATGTGGGCCCTCACGGAATCGATGCCATCAGAACCAGCGGCAAATCCGGCGTGCTGTGCAGCCGTTTCAGCCTGCAGTACAGCATCGCCGGCATAGGCTTGAGCAAACAGTGCCGACGCAGAAACAAGCGCCACAGCACAAACAGTGCGCCTCGTCTTATGCAGAAAACTCATTTTGGTGACTCCGGTTTGTGATCAGGACCGTCGTTGTGTCGAGAATCAGCCTATCCGATACGCCGGAACCGCAAAACGACGGGTACGCTCAACTCTTCTTGAAATGTTTGGAGAGCGCGAGGGACTGGCCCTGATAGTGGCTGCCGAGATCAACGCCATAGAGCATGTCGGGCACGTCGGTCAGGCGCTCATAACGAAGGCGGCCCATGATCTGACCGTGTTCCAGCAGGAACGGCACCTCGTGGCTCCTGACTTCGAGAACACCCCGTGACCCGGCATTGTCGTCAGGGCTCCAGCCAAAGCCCGGGTCAAAGAAACCGGCATAGTGCACGCGGAACTCACCGATCAGGGTGTCATAGGCGACCATCTCGGCAGCATGGTCGGGAGGCACCTTGACCCGTTCACGGGTCGCCAGGATGTAGAAATCATCGGGATTGAGGATCAGACCCTCGCCCTCCCGTTCGTGAATCGGCTCCCAGAACCCGGCAGGGTCAAGGGCAGCCTTGCGATCGACGTCGATGACATCGGTATGCTGCTTGGCCCGATATCCAACCAGCGAACCCTTGCCGTCGCCCTTGAGATCCAGGGAGAAGGCAATGGAGTCGTCACGAATGGTCCCGGCCCCTTCGGGTGTATCGACCAGCCGGTACTTTTCATGAAGCTCTTTCAGCTTCGATTCTCCAAAGACCGGCGAACCGCGACGCAGACGAAGCTGGCATAGCCTGGATCCACGCCGAACCACCACACTGAAGGTACGCGGCGAGACTTCAGCGTAGAGTCTTCCCTTGTATCCCTTGGGGACCCGGTCGAATTCGGTGGCGTAGTCGGTAATGACACGGGTGAAGATGTCGAGCCGGCCTGTTGAACTCTTCGGGTTTGCGACACCGGCCACCTCGCCGGTCAGTCGCACCGCTTCCTGCAGTGGCACGATATAGACGCAGCCGCGCTCGAGAACCGCGCCGTCGCTGAGATCGATGCGATGCATGCCAAGATCGCGCAGCTTGCCTTCCACCGTTGCCTTCGGTCCCGGCAAAAAGGAGGAACGCACCCGCCAGGCGACGTCGCCCAAGCGCAGATCAATGCTTGAGGGCTGGATCTGATCGTCATCAAGCGGCGAGTCGATCAGGATGTCGCGGCCCACAAGGTCACGGATGCGCTGCGACGGCAGTACGCCGGTGGTGAACCCGCCAGCTGGGGTCTCTTCGGCTTCCAGCCCGGGAATGAATTGTGCTGCCGAATCGGTCATCGGAAATCCTGATCTGAAGCCGCGAACATAGCAGGTCGGGGAGATGCAAACAGGCGCACCATGGTGTGGTTATGCACAGGTGAAAGGCATTGACGTGGATGATGTGCCCGCTTACCTGATCGGTCATGATCAAACCCATCCATGTCATTGGCGGCGGCCTTGCCGGCTGCGAGGCGGCCTGGCAGATCGCACAGGCCGGTTTGCCCGTTGTACTGAACGAAATGCGCGGTGAACGGGGCACAGAAGCGCACAAGACCGACACGCTTGCGGAACTCGTCTGCTCCAACTCGTTCCGCTCAGACGATGCGGAAAACAACGCTGTCGGGCTTCTCCATGAGGAACTCCGGCGCGGCAATTCCGTCATCATGGCCGCAGCCGACAAGCATCAGGTTCCCGCCGGCGGCGCGCTGGCCGTGGATCGCAACGGATTTGCCGAGGCCGTGGAGGCACAGATTGCCGCCCACGCGCTGATCACGATCGAACGTGGCGAGGTGGCTGCCCTGCCCGATCCCGATGTTGGCCTGGCAATCGTCGCAACGGGCCCCCTGACCTCCGACAAGCTGGCAACCTCGATTCATGCCGCCACCGGAGCAAGCGAGCTTGCGTTTTTTGACGCGATTGCCCCGATCATTCATCGCGACAGCATTGATTTCGACATTGCCTGGTTCCAGTCCCGCTATGACAAGCCGGGCCCCTCAGGCGACGAAGCGGCCTACATCAACTGTCCCATGACGATGGCCGAGTACGACGCCTTCATCGACGCGGTCATGGCCGGCGAAAAGACCGAGTTCAAGGATTGGGAGAAGGATACGCCCTACTTCGAGGGCTGTCTGCCCATCGAAGTCATGGCGGAACGTGGTCGCAACACGCTGCGGTTCGGCCCCATGAAACCTGTCGGTTTGACCGATCCCCGCACAGGCGAGCGCGCCTTCGCTGTTGCCCAGCTGCGTCAGGACAACAAGCTGGGAACGCTCTTCAACATGGTCGGCTTCCAGACCAAGCTGAAGTACGGCGAGCAGGCCAGGGTGTTTCGCATGATCCCCGGCCTGCAGAACGCCGAGTTTGCGCGCCTGGGCGGCATCCATCGCAACACCTTCATCAACAGTCCGGCCCTGCTGGATGGAGCCTTGAGACTGCGCGAGCACCCGCATCTGCGTTTTGCAGGTCAGATCACCGGCGTTGAAGGTTATGTCGAGAGCACGGCCATGGGTCTGCTGGCAGGACGGTTTGCCGTATTGGAACATCAGGGCCGCGCCATCATCCCGCCACCGTCGACAACGGCGCTCGGCGCCCTTCTCAATCACGTCACGGTTGGTGCGGACGCCAAGACCTTCCAGCCCATGAACTGCAACTTTGGGCTCTTTCCGCCACCGGACCCCAGACTCCACAAGAATGCGCGGCGCGCCAGCTTCGTTTCCCGGGCCCGTGCCGATCTGGGCACGTGGCTGGGCGAGCGCCAGGCGGCTGCCTGACTCAGGACTTTCCGGCTGCGAGAAGGCGATCCACGGTCGCCATATCGACCACCGCATCACCACCAAGCACCGATCCATAATTGGCCCTGATGGCGTCGAACTGCTGGCGGTACACCTCGGCCAGTCCCACCAGCATGGCTGCGGCCCCGTCGGTTTCGTCGTTGAGTGAGGCGAGATCGTTCATGGTGATGACGTAATGGCGCTCGCAAAGTTCGGCGATGATGCCGACCAGGGGTGCCAGGGCGGAATCATCACCCTGTCTGGCAGCGTGCTGCAACTGGGCCTTGGTCAGTCCCGCCTGGGCCAACAGGTCATCGGGCAAGGTCAGATGTTGCGGCGCACGTTCCGCATCGGCCTTCAGATCGCGCAGGATGTGCACCAGATAACTGAAGATCGCGAGATGGCGGGCATAGTCCGCACAGGGCTTGCTGAGACTGGTGTGGGAGGAGCCATCGCGTTTCACCTTTGCGGCCAGGATGAAGACGAATACCGCAGCGGGCGCAACCGCCGCGCCCTCAGTGTAGTCCAGGAATTCATCCCACAGTGCGAGCGGGCGTTCCGCGACATCGCGCTGCATGGCATCGGCAAGGCCGTGGAACGCTTCGGTGCCCATATTGCTGCGGCCCAGGGTCGCATTCATCGCACTGAAGATCCGGGCATCTTCAGTATCGCCCGTGGCAACGTAGCGCCCTTCCAAAGATGCTGCAGCATCGTGACGCCATTGCTCCACGCGCGCTGCCACACTGGGCCGTGCCGCATCACGTTCCGAGTCAGCAAGCGCCAGAAAGACATCATCGACCTCATCATCGATCACGCGCATGGCGCAATAGGCGGGATAGAAGAGCGGCCGCTTGGACGCCGGCAGCAAACCGGCAAGCCGTGTCACATTACTGGGACGTTGCGCGACAAACTCCGCGCACCAGGTCTGAGCAGCTTCAATATTCAGGGGTGGCGCCATTCCGAACTTTCCTCAAACCCTGCCCAGAAAGGCACGCCATAACACGCCAAGCTGGCGGTCGCTGCGACGCCGGGCAAAGCCGGGATCAAAGGCGTCATAGCCGTTTGCCTTGAGCGTGGAGAGATCGCGCAAGGCAAAGGAGAGCGGCAGCAGCGCCGGGACCACAGCCTTGGGCAGGCGTCGTGATGCCGATCTGGCCGACTTTCCGGCAGTCGATGCGTGATTGGTCATGGTTTTTACAACGCCGACCAGACGGCTGTTGTTCTCCCCCTTCAGAACATCTCTCTGCTCCAGGCTATGGAGCGCAAGCTGATCTGCCGGGAGCAAGACCCTTCCCTGGGCGCAAAGACTGAGGGTCGAGCGCAACAGCCCGCCAAACGCGATTGCTGTGCCTGCGTCCCTGCAGGTCCCGGCGACAGCTTCCTTGTCAGCCCCCAGAATTATGCAGGCCTGTTGCGTCAGGCATGATGCGGTCTGATGCGCATAGACCGTCAGCGCCTCAAGGCTTTCGGGTGGGGCCGGGGACAGGTCCGCAGATCGACCATCGATCATCGCGTCGAGCAAGGATCGGTCCAATCCTGAACCCCAGGCCGCGGCAAGGGCATCCACAACATCGTGCCTGCGCGGTGCCCCCGCCTCGATCCCGTCGAGCGCTTCACGCCACCACTGCAGTCGGATTTCGCCCAACATGGGTTCAGAGACAGATTCGGCGACACGTGCCAGCTCGTGATTGAACGCGTAGAGCGCAAAAAGGGCTTCGCGTTTGTCCGAAGGCGCAAACAACGTGCAGAAAAACCGGTCGGGATCATTCTCCCGAACCAGTTGGCCGCAGGCCGACAGATCTGCTTTTGGGTTAGCCATGGTCAGACATCCACCAGATCATGACGCAAATTGCAAACGAAACGCTGTCCAAACTGGACTTTTCCGCGAAGTTGGAACAAGAATGACTTGCACGGGGAGCGTTGCCTGGAAAATTTCCGACAGCACCCCGCATTGTCGAACAAGGGAGACAATCCCTGAAGCGGCATTGGACGTTCACACGGATTCACTGGTGGTGGGGAGCTCATGGCCAAAATTCTCGAATCGCTTCAAGGCACGGTTATCGCAGGATGCGTCCTGACGGTCATTGTTGCCGTTATTCTGCTTAGTATCTGACGCGGCCATAGGAGGGGAAACCATGGACGAATTTTTCATTTCATTCCTGTTTCGCTGGCTGCACGTGCTGTCCGGCGTCATGTGGATCGGCCTGCTCTGGTACTTCAACTTTGTGCAGATCCCGAACATGCCCAAGATTCCCGACGACCAGAAGCCGGCGATCGGCAAGGTCATCGCACCTGCGGCGCTGTTCTGGTTCCGCTGGGGTGCCATGGCAACCATCGTCACCGGCCTGATTCTGGCTGGTGTGAATGGCTATCTGGTTGACGCCATTGCGCTCGGCATCACCGACAACGGCGGCAGCACGGCCATCGGCATCGGTATGTGGATGGGTGCGATCATGTGGTTCAACGTCTGGTTCATCATCTGGCCGAACCAGAAGCGGGCCCTGGGCATTGTCGAAGCCGATGCAGATTCCAATAAGAAGTCTGCCCGGACCGCCATGCTGTTCTCGCGGACCAACACGATGCTGTCGATCCCCATGCTGTTCTGCATGGTTTCTGCTCAGAACCCCTGGTACTGAACGCAGATTGATCGGCTTGAATGCCGGGGCGGAGGGAAACCTCCGCCCCTTTCTTTTTCCCGAATCGGTGTGACCGAGGTCACTCGCCCTGACGAGATCGCGGGAACCAGAACTCTTGCTGTGCATTTACCTTTCATCGTTTCACCCAAGCAGGAGGTTTCGATGAACCGTATTGACAAGACCCTCGCCGCCGCCGCTGTCGCACTGACGCTTGGCGCGTGCTCCAACCTCAACGACACGCAGGAACGTGCTCTCTCGGGCGGCGCCATTGGCGCAGCCGGCGGTGCGGTCGTGGGTGCACTCACCGGTGGCAGCATGGTCACTGGTGGTCTCATCGGCGGTGCGGTCGGTGCCACGGCTGGCGCTTTGACCACCGAGGAATACGATCTCGACTAGACCGGATTGACCCGCCTGCATCAGATCTCAGAAGGTCTGATGCAGGCCTTACATCGCCAACCCCTAACGGGCAGGTACATTGGCGAAGGCCGCCCGAGCACGATGCCCTTCTAGATAGGATCGTTCAGACGGCGATCAACGCGGCTGCCACTGCCCGGCTTTCACCCAACAGAATGTTGAAGGTCCGACACGCTGCCCCCGTCCCCATGGCGTCGATTACGATGTTGTGGACCTTCAGCGCATCGCGGAGATCCTGCCCGATGATTGGCGGGACATCACCACACCCAAGCAGCAGGATGTCGACTTCGTTGGCCGAGGCGATGATATCGCTGAAATGTTCAGGTCTGAGATCCGAGAGGGCAGACACATTCCAGGCAAGGAACCGCTCGGGAAACAGGATGACCGAGCCATCCACACGTTCACCGGCGATCCGGAAACCGCCGTCGCCGTATCCCGAGACAACCTTGCGGCCGCGCGGAAGGTCCTCGCTCATGGCGTCTCTTCGTCGTCCTCGTCATCGTCGCTGCGACGGATCGGCTTGACGTAGAGCAGGAAGGGCGCGGCGATGAACAGCGACGAATAGGTGCCAACAAGAACACCCCAGATCATCGCCATGACGAACGGACGGATGACCTCACCGCCAAAGACATAAAGCGAGGCAAGGGCCAGAAGCGTCGTCAGGCTGGTCATAATCGTGCGCGAAAGCGTGTCCGAAAGTGACCGGTCAATCAGATCAGGAAGGCCTTCCTGCTTGTACTTGCGCAGGTTCTCGCGCACGCGGTCATAGACCACGACGGTATCGTTCATCGAATAGCCGACGATGGTCAGCAGGGCCGCGACAACCGGCAGATCGAAGTCGAACTGGAACAGGCAGAACAGGCCGATCGTGAGGCCCACGTCGTGAATCAGAGCAAGTACCGCGCCGACGCCGAACTGCCATTCAAAGCGGAACCAGATGTAGACCATCATGAGCAGGATCGCGACGAGCACGGCCTGCGTGCCCTTCTCGATCAGTTCACCAGAGACCTGGGGCCCGACGAACTCGACCCGTCTGAAATCAACACCCGGATACATCTCCGAAATCTTGCCCTGAACCAGCAGAACAGCATTCTGCTGCTCGCTGTCCTCACCCGGCTGGAGCGGCAATCGGATCAGGATGTCGTCTGAAGCGCCAAACTCCTGAAGAGACAGGTCGCCAAGACCCAGCGCATTCAACTCGCTTCTCAGGTCGCCAAGATCGGCTTCCGGAGTTTGGATCTCGATCAGCGTGCCGCCCTTGAAATCAATGCCGAAGTTCAGACCCATCGTGAACAGCAGCACAACCGAGCCAAGCAGCAGCGACGCCGAAAGCGCAATCGCGGGCTTGTGCCAGCGCATGAACGGAACGCGCAGGCCGCTTGGAACGAGTTGCAGGAGTTTCATCGCCCCGCCCCTCAGATCGGTAACGCGGTCGGGCGCGAACGCTTGAGCCAAAGAACGGCCAGCATGCGCGTCAGCATGATCGCGGTGAACATCGACGTCACGATACCGATGGCCAGGGTTGCGCCAAATCCGCGCACCGGCCCCGAACCCAGGAAGAACAGAAGCAGGGCTGCGACCGCGGTAGTGAAGTTGGCATCAAAGATGGTCGTCATCGCACGGGTGAACCCGACTTCGACAGCATTGTAGGGTGTTCGCCCGTTCCGAACTTCCTCGCGGATTCGCTCGAAGATCAGAACATTGGCGTCGACCGCCATACCGACGGTCAGGACGATGCCCGCAATGCCCGGCAGAGTCAGGGTGGCCTGAAGGAACGAAAGCGCGCCCATGATCATGACAAGGTTCATGAACAGCGCGACGTTGGCGAAGAGACCAAAGCGCCCGTAGCAAATCGTCATGAAGATGATGACGGCGGCAAACCCGATGGCTGAGGCCACTTTGCCCGCCTGGATCGAATCCGCACCCAGCGTCGGGCCGACGGTGCGTTCTTCGACCACATCGAGCGGCACCGGCAGGGCGCCGGCGCGCAGCAGGATGGCCAGTTCTTCGGCGCCAGCGGTCGAGAAGCTGCCCGTAATGATACCGTTACCGCCGCAGATCGGGCTGTTGATACGCGGTGCGGAGATCACCTCGCCATCGAGTACAATGGCCAGACGGCGGCCGACATTCGCGGTCGTGACCTCGCAGAAACGCGAAGATCCGATGCTGTCGAAGTTGAACGACACCGCGGGATTGCCCGACTGATCGAAGCTGGAAGCTGCATCGGCAAGGTTCTCGCCGCTGACGAGCACTTCCGAGCGCAGGACATAGAACTCTGCGCCTGAGCCGTCGTGTGCCGGCATGATCTCCGAGCCCAACGGCAGACTGCCTTCCTGAGCGGATGAGACGCTTGCCTCGTCATCAACCAGATGGAAGGTGAGTTTCGCGGTCTGGCCGATGCGAATCTTGAGTTCTTCGGTGTTATCGAGGCCCGGGACCTGAACCAGAATACGATCGCGTCCCTGGCGCGTGATAATCGGCTCAAGAACACCTGTGGGATCAATACGATCACGCAGAACTTCAAGCGTACGCTCGATCGCATCGCTCAGACCGGCGGTCAGCCCCTGCTCGGTCATCGTCGCGGTCATGGTCCCGTCTTCGTTGACGACAATGAGGAAATCCTCGCCAATACCTGAGAGCTCTTCGCGCACGGCTTCGGCATCCGCAGCGTCGCGCAGGGCAAAGTTGATCGTCATGTCCTGGGTGCCCAGAACACGCACACCGATACGCTCGGTGCGAAGGATTCGGCGGATGTCGCTTTCCATCGTCATCAGACGATCAGAGACATAGACGTCTTCATCGATCTCCAGCAGCAGATGCGCCCCGCCGGAGAGATCAAGTCCAAGGGCAATCTGCTGGTTGGGCATCCAGCCCGGGAGCGACTCGGCAACATCGCGCGGAAGCAGGTTGGGCGCCGCAAACAGGGCGCCCAAGGCACAGATCCCGGCAACCAACCAGATTTTCCAGGCGGGAAAGTCGAGCATCAGACGGCGTCAGCCATCCTTCTTTACGGAGTCATCGTCATCGTTGTCTGCAGGACGCGGGTCCGATTTGCTCACCAGGTCGGCAATCATCGATTGCTGGCACTTCACCTTCACATTGGGCGCGATCTCGACAAGCAGGACACCATCACCCTCGATCCGGGCGACGCGGCCCATGATGCCACCGTTGGTGACGACCTGATCGCCACGCTTGATCGCCTGAAGCATGGCGCGATGTTCCTTGGCGCGCTTCTGCTGGGGACGAATCACCAGAAACCAGAAGACGGCGAACATACCCACCATCATCACCAGGAAGACCGGATCGAACCCCGGCGCGGCCGCGCCTGCATCCTGCGCGTAAGCCTGTGAAATCAACATGACGGCCTCCTGCCGCTTTAAGAAAGGTGGCGGACTATAGCCCCCGTTGAACCTAATGCAAGCAGCCCGAGAGCAGGCTGATTTCACATCGCCTCAAATTGAATTAGGTTCCCGCATCATGACCGATCAAGAACACTACCACCT
>CALIUG010000023.1 GCA_938048755.1 uncultured Alphaproteobacteria bacterium | reverse complement strand
GTTTCTTCCAACCTCTACTACTTCCGCGTCGACCTCTATCTCTACGAAGAGGGGTACGGTTACTCCTGGTACGATGGCTATGACGGCTACGAGGGAGAGGTATACCTCTCGACCGATGGCGACGGTGTCAGTGACACGCTGATCCTGGTGCGCAACACCAGCGGTGAAGGGCGCGGCACCTTCGAGGTGAACGTGCGTTAAGCCGCGTTCCGCCGCAGACGTTCCAACTCTCTCGCCCCTTGTCCTGATCACACGTGATCGGGGCAGGGGGCGACGTTTGTATGGCTCAAGGCGCGCTGCCGAAACCAGTCTTCTCGGTCAGGTCATCCTCGGTGATGAACCACGGGATGCTGTCGACAGTCATGGTGTGTACGCTTGGCGGCAGCACCCTGGGGTCATCCAGGGTTGCCGTGTAGATGTGAACCTCATCAGGCCAGCGGTTGCCTTCATAGGTGAGAGAGGTGCCGCACTGACGGCAAAACCCGCGTCGCACGCCAGGAGACGATTCATAGAGAGCGATGTTTCCCGTCAGAACGGTGAAATGATCGGCTGTAACACCCACGAATCCCGAAACCGGTGATCCCGTGGCCCGCTGACAGCTCCTGCAATGGCAGATGCTCGAGAACTTGGCAGGCTCGCTGATTCTGTAACGGACGGCTCCGCAGAGACAGCCGCCTTCATGTTGTCTGCTCATCGGCCTTCCCATGGTGGTGTTTGGCACTGGGGCAGAGATCTTCCGGCTTGATCCACGATGGCAATTCATCGCCATGGAACACTTCGTTGGGCGGAAAGGCCTCGATATCGTCCAGGGTGGCGGACGCCACGGCAACCAGAGCATCGGCCTGGAACCGATTGTCGGGATAATCGGTGTTGCGGTAGTTGAGCGCGGTTCCGCAGCGCCCGCAGAACTGTCGAATGACCGTGTCCGACGACTGGAAGGTGACGGGCTCACCTTTGGTGATGGTGTAGCCGGTTTCCGGTACAGCGATCCAGGGCACGGCTGCCGCACCGCTTGCACCGCGACAGGTCGCACAGCAGCAGTAACACTGGATGACCGGCTGAGCCGTGACGCGGTAACGGACGTCGCCGCACAGGCATCCGCCATCGTGATGTTGGGTCATGATGTCTCTCCGGACAGTCGAAGGTGAAGCCAGGAAAGGCGTTCTTCTTCGTAAAAGAAGCCGGTTGGCGCGAAGGGGGCGGGGTCGTCCAGAGTCGGCGACATGACGTGAACCTCGTCAGGCGAGTCGTCTGCCTCATAGGTGAGCGCCGTGCCGCAACTTGCGCAAAACCCTCTCCGTACGCCTGGCGAAGATTCGAAGAACCGGGCAGGACCCTTGGTCTAGGAAAAGGCTCCAGGCTTCAGGTCAACAAAGGCGGCGACCGGTCCGCCCGTCGCCATGCGGCAGCTTCGGCAATGGCAGTAATTGGCAACCGAACCGGCATCATCGAGTTCATAACGTACCGCGCCACACATGCATCCCCCTTCGTGCCGTGCCATGGCTTGCCTCAGAACTCCCGGAACAGACGTCCCAGGCCATCCATGCGGTCATTGACGCCAGCAAGGCGCAGGCAATCCCACAACATGGCCTGGTTCGACGTCACCACAGGCTTGCCGGTGCGTTCTTCGAGTGCATCGATGATCTCGACGGATCGGAGCGCGCCGCAGGAAATGAAGATGGCGTCGGCTTCGGGCTGATCGACTTCGGCACCGTAGTTGAGCAGGTAGTCCGGCGTGACCCGCACCATGTCGGCATCATCGGCGATGTTGAGCCCCTGGATATCCAGGATGTCAAAGCCCTTGGCTTCCATGTAGTCGGCTTCGATGACGTTGACCTCGTCCAGATAGGGCGTGGCAACCACGATCCGCCGAGCGCCCAGCGCCTCGAGTGCACGCATGACCCCGGTGATGAGCGAGGTGGGTTTGGCACCGGGTGCGCCGCGATTGAGCTGGGCAAAGACATTGTCCTCACCGATTACGACGCTGCCTGACGTGCAGGCATAACAGGCAACATCAAGAGCTTTGTCGGGCAGGATGCACCCGGCTGCATCACCGATGCCCGACTCCATGGCAGCCAGGGTCTCGACGCTGACCCGGTTGGCCATCGGCACGCGGGCAAAATGGACGCCCACGCCGTCGGGCGCATAGCGCATCATGTCGCTTTCCACGGTCTGCTCCATGGCGAGCAGGACAAAGCCGATGGACGCCCGGTGATGACGCCCTTCGTCAAACTTTGGCGCGCACTGTTTCGAGGCAGGCCAGGGTTTGATGGGTCTGGCATCGTCCGGTGCCATGGTTCAGTGCTCCCGATAGAGCCGGCCAAACCCTTCCATGCGGTCTTCGATTCCCGCCAACCGCATCATGCGCCAGATCAGCGCATGGTTGCTGCCGACAACGGGCTTTCCGGTGCGCTGCTCAATCTCTTCGACCACTTCGACCGTGCGCAGCGCACTGCACGACATGAAAATCCCGTCCGCATCGGGACGGTCGATTTCCACGGCAAACTCGACGATCTGCTCTGGCGTCACGTAACACATCTCGCGCCCGGTCATGAGCTCCAGACCCTGGATATCGAGCACATCGAAGCCGTGGCCAACCAGGAAGTCTGCTTCCATATGGTTGACCTCGTCGAGATAGGGCGTGCCCACCACAATGCGCTTCATGCCCAGGACATGCATGGCCTCCACGACACAGGAAACCAGGGAGGTGGTTTTCGCTTGGGGCTGGGGTTCCGCCAGTGCTTCGGCAACCGGACCTTCGCCAAAGGCAATGCTGCCCGACGTGCAGACATAGGCGATGGCGTCCATTTCAGGTGGCAGCAAGGCTGACGCGGTCGCCAGATCATCGCCGACAGCAGCAAGGTTTGCCACCGTCACCGGGTCGGCAAGCGGTACCCGGGTGTAAAAGACGCCAACATCGTCGGGGACGATATTGCGAATGTCATCATCCGCAGTTTCTTCGCTGTTGAGCAGGACGAAGCCCAAACGGCCCCGCGTGTGGCGTCCCTTGTCCAGCCGTGCGCTGCGGGGCTTGGAAGGTGCCCAGCGATGAACGGTTTCCGGTCCTGCTGCCATGACGAATTCTCCACGGTTCGGCGACCATCGTGATGGTCGGTTTTGTCAGTCTTCCAGTTCGCACCAGATCGGCGTGTGGTCGGATGCTTTTTCCTGCATGCGTGGCCCCTTGTCGATCTCGCAGGCTTTCAGTCGGTCTGCAGCAAGGGGTGAAAGCAACAGGTGGTCGATGCGAACACCGTTATCGTGCTGCCAGGCGCCGCCCTGATAATCCCAGAACGTCCAGGCGCGCTCTTCATTGGGGTGCAGTGTGCGGAAGGCTTCCGTATAGCCAAGCCACAGCAGTTCGCGGAAATGCGCGCGTGATTGCGGCAGGCACAGGGCGTCATCGGCCCAACCAACGGGGTCAAAAACGTCGGCGTCGGTCGGGCAAACGTTGTAGTCACCGCCAAGGACGACAGCTTCGTCGTACTCCAGCAGCTCGCGTGCGTGTTCGATCAGGCGGCGCATCCAGGCCAGTTTGTAGTAGTACTTCGGTCCCGGCGTGGGGTTGCCATTGGGCAGATAGATCGAGGCCACGCGCACGCCGTTGGTAAAGGCTTCCAGGTAGCGGGCCTGCTCATCATCGTCGTTGCCGGGCAGCACCTTGGTCTCGACTTCCAGCGGAAACTTCGAGAGGACTGCAACACCGTTATAGGATTTCTGGCCGGCAATCGCGCATTTGTAGCCCAGTTCCTCGATCTCCATGAGCGGGAAGCCGTCTTCGACGGTCTTGAGTTCTTGTAACAGGGCAACATCAGGCGCGGCTTCTTTCAGCCAGGCCAGCACATTGGGCAGACGCGCCTTGATCGAGTTCACATTCCAGGAAGCAATTTTCATGCGCGTGACGTTACAGAACGCGCGCAGACTAGGCCAGTGTCACCTTTGACCGTCGATGGCATCTTTCACTTCAACCTCACGCGGTATGACAATGGGCGAAACCGCCCAGACCAGCACGGTTTCCCTGTCTGTCTTGTTGCGCCCCCGGTGGCGCCTGCGCGCATCGAAGCTGTAGCTGTCTCCTTCGTAGAGTGTGATGACCTCTTCGCCCAGGGTCATTTCAAGTTCGCCCTTGATGATGACACCGTGCTCTTCACCGTCATGGCGGTGCATGGGCGTGACAGGGCGCTCAGCGCCCGGCGCATAAACCGCCATGCCCATGTAGAAACGCCCGCCGATGGTCGACGAAAGCAGGCTGTCGGAATAGCCCAGCTCCTGGGCCGAACTGCCATAAAGCGTGTTGAGGTTGCGTCTTGATCCCGCGCGCACGATGCATGCGCGCTCCTCGGGTCCTGCGCCGCGACGCGGAGCAAAGAACCAGCCCATGTCGACATCCAGGGCATTGGCGATCACCTGGAACATCTCGTGGGAGGGGTTACCGGCGTCGCGTTCAATGACGCTGAGGTAACTCACGGAAATATCCGTCAACTCACTTAGTTGCTTGAGTGAAAGGCCGCGCGCCTTACGCAGCTCCCGGATTTCCGACCCGGCTGAAGGGACGCTGACGGGATAGGGCGCTCGATCATCGTTCGAGGGAGTCGTATTCAGCTTTGTAATGGACGAGTCGGGCATCTGGGTTCCATGGACAGTTACGCGATCCATTCTACCAGAGCTGTGGATGGGTGTCAGATTCTTCCTTCAGGAATAGAAAAAATGGAAATAATTCTGTTAATGAATTAGGCTTGCAAAGTGATGCAAGCGAACCCAGCATGAAATTATGTAGAGAAAATTTCATTATTGGTCACGGCTTCGGAAACAATTTTTCCAACAACCGACGTCCCTAGAGGCGGACGGTTTCACAATTCCGGGAGGAAAACATGGACGTCAACAAGGACTTGGAACGACTCTGGTCTCTGGTTGAATCGCGCAACATGGATCGGCGTGATTTTGTCAGCGGTGCCATGGCGGCGGGCATCTCGGTTACAGCAGCAACGTCTTTCTGGGCGTCGCATGCAAATGCGGATGGGCATCACGGCGGCCATGCCCGTATCGGTGCGGATGGCGGAGCTGCCATCGACACCTTCAATCCGCTCCAGTCGATCGGCACCGACCACATCACGATGGCGATCCTGTCGCGCTTCGACACCCTTACCGAAACTGCGGCGGATGGTTCACCTGTCGGTAGCTTGGCGGAAAGCTGGGACACTTCGGCCGACGGCA
>CALIUG010000022.1 GCA_938048755.1 uncultured Alphaproteobacteria bacterium | reverse complement strand
GCAGGGCGCGTATCATAAACATCTCAACCGTGTCATCCCGGCCTTGAGCCGGGATCTCGTTTGGCACGTTGCCTTTGAAACCCGTCATGACGTGATCCCGGATCGCGCTCGCGCTGCTCGCTTGTCCGGGATGACACCCCTTGGGGTGTTGCGTAGGCGAGAGGCCCCTCTTGGGCCGAGGGGAGCGACTGCGACCCCGCGCCGATAGGCGCGTAAGCCAAGTGAACGGAGTGAACGCCGGCGCCTGAGGCTAACCAAGACCAACAAAAAAAGAGGCCGGATCTTTAGATCCGGCCTCAAGTCATCTTAGGGAGGCTTCACGTCTGGGAGACGTTAGGAACCCGAAGGTTCCGTCCAGGCCTAGCCTGGAGCGACACGTTTCGATGGGGGGCATCCTTCGAAGCAGGATCGCAATATGTGGCGTTCCGTTGTGTCGAAAAAAAAGATAGTGCTTTCGTTAGGTATCCACCACGTACGGTTTAGCAACCCAGATATGCGTGTTGCGCATAACTCGTCACAAGATATTACAGAATATGTCTGCATGACTGTTGCATGGATCTGTGGGTTTTGTGCATCGCCGGGCTCGATCTGGTGGATTTCCGCCAAAAAATTGTATACTTTCGACTACGTACGGGATCCAACTTGTAAGACAGAAAAGCGTATTCCGACAGTTCGGTTGTATCAGAATCGTGTTGCCGCAACCTTTTCGAGAAGAAAGTCTCTGAAGGCCGTGATGCGTGCGGAGTTCCGTTGTTCTTCCGGATACACGAAATAGGCTTCCGCCGTGGGCAATGGGGCTTCGATGTCCAGCTTCACCTTGCGCTCGGACCCTTCGATCACATAGTCCGGCAGGATTGCGATGCCCAGCCCGCTTTCGACTGCGCGGCGCATGCCCAGCATGGAATTGACGGTCAGGGCAGGCTGACGTTGCGGGCGATCCTCGCCAAAGGCGCGCGGCAGCCAGTCGGGGCTCACCACACTCTTCAAGGGGCCGTTGTCGTACATGATCATCCGGTGCTTCTCCAGATCCTGCAGCGTCTTGGGCGTGCCCCAGGCCTTGAGATAGTGTGGCGAAGCAAAGAAATGGAAATGGATCGTCATCAGATGGCGCTGGATCAGGTCCGGCTGGGTCGGGCGTGACAGGCGGATGCCCACATCGGCCTCGCGCATGGAGAGGTCGAGTTCGCCATCCTCGATGCGCATGCTGATCGAGATTTCAGGGTAACGATCCATGAAATCGACAATCCGGGGCATGAGCCAGATAATCGAGAAACCCGTCGTGGCGGTCACGGTCAGGTGCCCGTCGGGGCGCTGCTTGCTGTCGGTCAGCTTGGCTTCGGCCATGGCAATCTTGCCATAGACCTCGCGCGCGGTCCGGTAGAGCAGGTCGCCCTGTTCGGTGACCAGCAGGCCACGCGCATGACGATGGAAGAGCGATACCTTGAGTGACTCTTCAAGCGCACTGATCTGCCGGCTCACTGCCGACTGACTCAGATTGAGCTGTTCACCTGCCTTGGTGAAGCTGCCGGCTTCGGCAACGTGGTAAAAGACACGTAGTCTGTCCCAGTCCATGATTCATGGTTTCGCGCGGGCCTATTCAGCCGCGACACGTTCTCCACTCTCGAGGGCGGCCAGGTACTTCTCGGCTTCCAGGGCGGCCATGCACCCCGTACCGGCGGCAGTCACCGCCTGGCGATAAATCTTGTCCTGCACATCACCGGCGGCAAAGACGCCGGGAATGTTCGTGGCGGTGCTGTCGGGCGCGGTGATCAGGTAACCCTCACCGTCCATGTCCAGCACACCCTTGAAGACTTCCGTGTTAGGCGTATGGCCAATGGCGATGAAGACGCCATCCAGACCAATCTCGCTTTCGCTGCCGGTCTTGATGTTGCGTACCTTTATGCCGGTTACCGAAGGTGGCTCGCTCGAACCAAGCACTTCATCCAGCACCGTGTCCCAGAGAATCTCGACCTTGGGATTCTTGAACAGACGGTCCTGCAGAATCTTCTCGGAACGCAGTTCATCGCGGCGATGAATCAGCGTGACCTTGCTTGCATGGTTGGTGAGGTAAAGCGCTTCCTCGACCGCCGTGTTGCCGCCGCCCACAACGCAGACTTCCTTGCCCCGGAAGAAGAACCCGTCGCAGGTCGCGCAGGCCGATACCCCGAAACCCTGGAACTTCTGTTCGCTTGGCAGACCCAGCCATTTGGCCTGGGCGCCGGTCGAGATGATGATGCAGTCGGCCGTATAGATGTCACCGGAATCGCCTACCGCACGAAACGGGCGGACACTGAAATCAACTTCGGCGATCAGGTCGTGCACCATCTTGGTGCCGACCTTTTCGGCCTGTTCGGTCATCTGCTCCATCAGCCAGGGGCCCTGGATGACGTCGGAAAAGCCGGGGTAATTCTCGACATCGGTGGTGATGGTCATCTGGCCGCCAGGCTGGATGCCGTGCACCAGCATGGGCGACAGACTGGCGCGCGCGGCATACACCGCAGCCGTCAGGCCGGCCGGGCCCGAGCCCAGGATGAGAACGTTGGCATGATGGGTTTCTGGCATGGCCCGGTGGCTCCGAAGCTGGAAAGCGGCGCAAGAATGTCACGTAGGACGCTGGACCCGAAATGTAGGGTTTCACAGGCGTCTGTGAAAGGGCATCACGCCAGAAAGGGGTGGACAGGGCATCTTCAACTGCTTGGTCTCAGGCTTGGCCTCTGCTACATCTTGTTCATGATGGAATCCCAGACACCGACCGAACCCACTGTCTTCCGAACTGCGAAGTTCCAGATCGGAGATATTGTTCATCACCGGCACTACCCGTTCCGGGGTGTGATCTATGATGTCGATCCCATCTTTGCCAACACCGAAGAGTGGTGGCAATCGATCCCGGAAGAGGTGCGTCCCAGCAAGGATCAGCCCTACTATCACCTGCTTGCCGAAAACGAACAGTCGACCTATGTCGCCTATGTTTCGGAGCAGAACCTGGTGCTCGACGATACGGGAACACCGGTTGGACACCCGGAAGTCTCGTCGCTCTTCACGGGCCTGGAAAACGGCCGCTACATCCTTCGCAGTGGTCACGCCAACTAAAGACAGATGCAGGGCGTCTGATGTTGTCTGAGCAGCAAGTTCGTGAAGTCGCCGAAATGTACCAGGGCGAGGTGTATGGCGAGGCGTTCTATTGCGCTCTGCTGCCTCTCTTCGATGCCCCGGTTCAGAAACACCTGATCGGCTCACTGCTTCAACTCGAAACCGAAAACAAGGCGCGCATGCGCCAGATCGTCTTCGAACACGGTGGCGATATCGTCGAGAGTGAAGAAAGCCGGAACCAGGGTCGGAACTTCATTCGGGATGTCGAGAATATGAGCTGGACCGAAGCGACCGCCTACATGGTGGTGGCCAGCGTGGAGTTTCAGGATCGTTATCGCGAAATCGTCAAAACAGCGCCCGATGCCTTGAAGCCGGTCTACAATTACATGATCGAGCACGAGGACCTGATCATTGCCGCCATGCGACTCGCCTCTCAAGGCGAGGATGAGAAGGCCATCGATCTGGTGGCCGACCAGCTCATGCTGCCACTCCCCAGACCCGCGGCCGCCTGACGCGGGGACTCACACAGCGAAGACAGCGACGCTGAGGTGCATGCCTTATGTTTTCGCCTCCAGCAGGCCGCGTACCCGTTCGGCAACAAGCGCCGTGTCGTCCAGGACCACGGGTTGCCAGTTCAGATCCGGCACACCCGCAAACCTGCGTGTATGCCCGTCGGTTTCCAGAAGATCATGGAAGGCGGCAAACTTCCTTGATCCGCCTTCCAGATGCGCCACGTGGACGGGCCTGCCGGTGATGCAGGCCTCGCTGGTCATGTTGACCGAGTCAGAAGTCACGACGACTGCGTCGGCAAGCCCCAGCCATCCGCGATAGGGGTTGGGTCCCTCACCATCCCAGAACCCGGTGCGGGCCTCGTCCAGTTGCGCCTTCAGCACATCGGCAACCTGCGGTGTTGTCCTGCGTGAAAGTGTGACGAGCAGACCTCCCGGAAGTTCAGCAAGCTTCTGGCCCAGCTGGCGGGCATCGTCCTCACCGAAGCGGTAGACCCGGTTGGGGCCGCCGATTGCGGCAAAGGTCAGGGGACGCGGCAGATGCGCTACGCTCCCGGCCCAGGTTGCCGCTTCGGCATCCAGGGCGGCGCGGGTCAGGCCATGGATCGAGCCTTTGGTTCCGATGACGTTTGGCCCCGACAGGCCGTCATGCCTGGGTGTTGCCACAAGGCTGAAACTGGCCGGGCTGATGCCGGGATTCTGGATCTGCACGGTGATCGTGCGGCCAGCGGATGCCTTACCGGTTGCCGCGCAGGGCGCAACGGACTTGCGCCCGCTGGCAATCACCAGGTCGGGCCACGGCGCGTTCAGCATATCGCCTGACGGCTTCAGCGCCTTCAGAGGGAAGGGCCAGAAGGCCGGCGGCAGGGACAACCATGGCTGACGGATCGCGATGCGTTTGATGACGGGGTCGAGATCCAGGCGTTGCGCCAGGCCAACGCACTGGTTGACGATTCCCGCCGCACCATCGGTGACAACCCATGAACTTGGTCTGGCCTGATAATGCGTCGTGGTCATCTATCTGTGGTGCGCTGCCTGCACCACATCGTCAAGTCGAATGGATCGCGTAGGATTGCAGCGGCCAGACATCCAGCCCGCCGTTGCGCATGGCCGCGATGGCTTCGATGGTTGCGCGCGCGCCGGCGATGGTGGTGGCATACGGCACCTTCTTCAGCAGAGCCGTGCGGCGCAGGCTGAAGCTGTCGGCGATGGACTTGGCACCTTCGGTCGTGTTGATCATCAGGGCGATGCGGTCGTCCTTCAGGGCATCCACGATATGGGGCTGGCCTTCCAGCACCTTGTTGATCGTGGCGACCTCCAGGCCGGCTTCACGCAGGTCACGCGCGGTGCCGCGTGTCGCGACGAGATCAAAGCCCAGTTCGATGAGGCGTTTGCCAAGGCCGATGGCATGGGGTTTGTCGTGCTCACGCACCGAGATGAACACCGTGCCCGATTGCGGCAGGGTTTCGCCCGACCCCAGTTGCGCCTTGGCATAGGCATGGCCGAAATCGCGGTCCAGACCCATCACTTCGCCGGTCGATTTCATTTCCGGTCCCAGTATCACATCGACATTGGGGAAACGCGCGAAGGGGAAGACCGCCTCCTTGACCGCGATATGTTCGAAGGCAGGCATGGTGAGGTTGAAGCTGGCCAGAGATTCGCCTGCCATGATGCGCGCGGCGATCTTGGCGACGGGAAGCCCGATGGTCTTGGCGACAAAGGGCACCGTGCGGCTGGCGCGCGGATTGACCTCCAGGACATAGATGTCGTCGCCTTGCACGGCGAACTGCACATTCATCAGCCCGACCACGCCCAGGGCACGGGCCATGGCTTCGGTCTGGCGGCGCAGCTCCGCAATGGTGGTTTCCGAGAGGGAATAAGGCGGCAGGGAGCAGGCTGAATCGCCGGAGTGAATGCCGGCTTCCTCGATATGCTCCATGATGCCGGCGACAAACACATCCTTGCCGTCGGCCAGGGCATCGACATCGGCTTCAATGGCATCCTGCAGGAAGTGGTCGATCAGGATCGGATTGCCACCTGATGCTTCGACCGACTTGTCGATATAGGCTGCCAGGCCCTCGTCGCTGTGGACGATCTCCATGGCGCGGCCGCCCAGAACATAACTGGGGCGTACCACGACGGGATAACCGATCCGTGCAGCGATTTCCTTGGCCTCTTCCAGATTGTGGCAGGTGCCGTTCTCTGGCTGGCGCAGGCCCAGTTCGTGCAGCATCTCCTGGAACCGCTTGCGATCCTCGGCCCGGTCGATGGCGTCCGGCGTCGTACCGATAATCGGTACGCCGGCATTCTCCAGCGCATGGGCCAGTTTCAGCGGGGTCTGGCCGCCGAACTGGACGATAACGCCCAGCAGCTCGCCACGCTTCATTTCCTCGGTTGCGATGGCAATGACGTCCTCGGCCGTCAGGGGCTCGAAATAGAGCCGGTCGGAGGTGTCATAGTCGGTCGAGACGGTTTCGGGATTGCAGTTCACCATGATCGTCTCGATCCCGGCTTCCTGCAGGCCGAAACAGGCATGGACACAGCAGTAATCGAACTCGATGCCCTGGCCGATCCGGTTGGGCCCGCCGCCCAGGATCATGACCTTGCGCCGGTCGCTGATCTCGGCTTCGCTTTCGGGCTCGTTCACCCCGTCGCCTTCATAGGCGCCGTACATATAGGACGTGCTCGACGCGAACTCGGCGGCACAGGTGTCGATGCGCTTGTAGACCGGGCGCACACCCAGGCCGTCACGCCGTGCCCGCACGGTTTCTTCGGACATGCCGGCAAGCTGAGCCAACCGGTCGTCTGAGAAACCCAGTTTCTTCAGGCGCAGCATCGCCATGTGGTCGTCGGGCAGACCGTTGTCGCGCACATTGTTCTCGGCTTCGACGATGGATCGGATCTGCTCAAGGAACCATGGGTCGTATTTCGTGATGTCATAGATGTCTTCGTCACTCAGGCCGTGACGCATGGCCTGGGCAATCACCAGGATCCGGTCGGGCGCAGGTTTGGCCAGACGCGCTACCATGCCGTCTTCGGAGGTGTCGTCGATCACCACGGGATTGAGGCCGTTCAGGCCGGTTTCCATGGAACGCTGCGCCTTCTGCAGCGACTCGGCAAAGGTGCGGCCGATCGACATGGCCTCACCGACCGACTTCATGGAGGTCGTGAGGTACGGTTCGGTGCCGGGGAACTTCTCGAAGGTGAAGCGGGGCATCTTGGTGACGACATAGTCGATCGACGGCTCAAAGCTCGCCGGTGTCACCTTGGTGATGTCGTTCTGGATTTCATCGAGCGTGTAACCCACGGCCAGCTTGGCCGCGACCTTGGCAATCGGGAAACCCGTCGCCTTCGACGCCAGCGCCGAGGAGCGTGAAACCCGCGGATTCATCTCGATCACGATCATGCGCCCGTCTTCCGGGTTGATCGCAAACTGCACGTTCGATCCCCCGGTATCGACGCCGATCTCGCGCAGCACCGCCAGGGAGGCGTTGCGCATGATCTGGTATTCCTTGTCGGTCAGCGTCAGGGCAGGGGCCACGGTCACGGAATCGCCGGTGTGCACACCCATGGGGTCAATGTTCTCGATGGAGCAGATGATGATGCAGTTGTCGGCGTGATCGCGCACGACCTCCATCTCGTATTCTTTCCAGCCGACCACCGATTCCTCGACCAGGACCTCGCTGGTCGGGCTGGCTTCCAGCCCGCGCCGGATGATCTCTTCGTACTGTTCCTTGTTATAGGCGATGCCCCCGCCCGTACCGCCCATGGTGAAGCTGGGCCGGATGATCGCGGGCAGGCCGATGATCTCCAGGGCCGCCCAGGCATCGGTCATGGTGTGGGCCAGCTCGCTGCGCGCGCATTCCAGGCCGATCCTCGCCATGGCGTCGCGGAAGAGCTCGCGATCCTCGGCCTTGTCGATGGCTTCCCGGCTTGCCCCGATCAGCTCGGTGCCGCAACGCTCCAGCACGCCCATCTTGGCCAGCGACAGTGCCGTGTTGAGGCCGGTCTGCCCGCCCATGGTCGGCAGCAGTGCGTCGGGGCGCTCTTTCTCGACGATCTTGGCTACCATCTCGGGCGTGATCGGCTCGATATAGGTGGCGTCGGCAAACCCGGGATCGGTCATGATCGTCGCCGGGTTGGAGTTCACCAGGATGACCCGGTAACCCTCTTCCTTCAGCGCCTTCACGGCCTGCGTCCCGGAATAATCAAACTCGCAGGCCTGCCCGATGATGATGGGGCCGGCGCCGATGATCATGATGGATTTGAGGTCGGTGCGTTTAGGCATCGGTCGCCTCCATCGCCGCAACAAAGTTCTCGAACAGATAGCGGCTGTCCTGGGGGCCGGGGCTGGCTTCAGGGTGGTATTGGACGGAAAAGACCGGTTTGCCCTCGACCTTCAGTCCGGCAAGGGTGCCGTCGAACAGGCTGACATGGGTGGCGGTCACACCTGCCGGTAGACTCTCGGCATCGACGACAAAGCCGTGGTTCTGGCTGGTGATCTCGACCTTGCCGGTTTCCAGGTTCTTGATCGGATGGTTGGCGCCGCGGTGGCCGTTTGCCATCTTGATCGTCTTGGCGCCCAGGGCGAGCGAGAGCATCTGATGTCCCAGGCAGATGCCGAAGACCGGCTTGCCGCTTTCGACCAGGTCGCGGATGACCGGCACGGCGTATTTGCCGGTGGCGTCGGGATCGCCGGGACCGTTCGACAGGAAGATGCCGTCGGGTTCATGGCGCATGACGTCTTCAATGGTCGCGCTGGCTGGGACCACGGTGACCCGGCAGCCAAGACTCGCCAGGCAGCGCAGGATGTTCTTCTTCACGCCGTAGTCGATCGCTACGACATGATGTTTGGGCTCGGCCAGCGTTCCGTAACCCTCGCCCAGGGTCCAGCCGGTCTGGTCCCAGTTGTAGGTCTGCTTGCAGGTGACGTCCTTGGCCAGATCCATGCCTTCCAGGCCGGGCCAGGCGGCAATCTCGGCCTTGAGGCCCTCGATGTCGGGCGCCCCGTGGTCGATGCCGGCGGTCTGGAAGCCGTGGTCGCGGATCAGTCGGGTCAGGCGTCGCGTGTCGACGCCGGCGATGCCGATCAGGTTGTTGGATTTGAGCCAGGGATCAAGGTGGCTGATCGCGCGGAAGTTCGAGGGATCGGAGATGTCGGCGCGCAGGATCAGGCCGCGTGCTGCGGGAACATCCGATTCGATGTCTTCACCGTTGGCCCCGACATTGCCGATATGAGGGAAGGTGAAGGTAATGATCTGTCCGGCATAGGACGGGTCCGTCAGGATTTCCTGATACCCGGTCATCGCCGTGTTGAAGCAGATTTCCCCGATGGCGCGGCCGGTTGCGCCCAATCCATAACCCCAAAATACCGATCCGTCCGCGAGAACAAGGCTCGCCGTGGCCCAGGGCGCCGGCGCGGATACGATCGTGGTCATGGAAACCCTTGTGCGGGGTGGATTTGTCGGGTTGTAAGCAATTCCCCGTCATGGGTCAAGTTCTGCGGGGCATGAAAAGCCCTTATTTATCAACAAGTTAAATTCTATCCACGATTCATTGCATGTGGGGACATTTCAATCTTAGGACTCGTGTTTACCAGCGGACTGGTATAGTTGGCTCCCGGCAATCGAGACAGGGACAGGTATGTCGATCCGGCAAGAGATTACAGAAGCCTTGAAGGCAGCCCAGAAGGCACAGGACCGTTGCACGACGGGAACCCTGCGTCTGGTGAATGCCGCGCTCAAGGATCGCGACATTGCTGCGCGCACCAATGGTGCGAGCAATCCCATCCCCGACGAGCAGGTTCTCGAGCTGCTGGCCAAGATGGTGAAGCAGCGCGAAGAAGCTGCCGAGCAGTTCCGCGCCGGTGACCGTTCCGAGCTTGCCGAAAAGGAAGAGGCCGAGATCGCGGTCATCCGCCGCTTCATGCCCAAGCAGCTCAGCCATGACGACGTTGAAGCGGTCGTCGATCACGTCATCGCCGAGACCGAAGCCACGGGCCTGAAGGACATGGGCCGTGTCATGGCGGCGCTGAAGGCCGGCTATCCCGGCCAGATCGACGGCGCCACCGCCAGCGCTCTGGTGAAACAGCGCCTGGCCTGAGCTGTCGTTCCTGGCCTGAGGTGTTCACAAATTTGATCGACCGGCGCGGCATTCAATAATTGAGCGCGTGGCGGGTCGTGCCTAGAGTGCGCAATGGCTTTCCCACCGCAATTCCTGGATGAGATTCGCACGCGGATTCCGTTATCGGACATCGTGGGCAAGCAGGTGCGTCTGCAACGGCGTGGGCGCGAGTTCACGGGCCTTTGCCCGTTCCATCGCGAGAAGTCACCGTCGTTTTCGGTGGTCGAAGACAAGGGCTTCTTCCACTGCTTTGGTTGTGGCGCCCATGGCGATGTCATCGGCTTTGTCATGCGCACCGAGAACCTCGCCTTTCCCGAGGCGGTCGAGCGTCTGGCCGGCATGGCCGGCATGGAAATGCCCCGTCAGACACCCCAGGAGCGCGAGCGCGAGAAACGCGCTGCAACGCTCTATGACGTCCTCGAGGAATCTGCGCGCTGGTTCGAACAGCAGCTTACCGGCCCGGAAGGCGGGGAGACCCGCGACTATCTCAAACGCCGGGGCGTGAAGCCCGAAACGGTCGAGCGTTTCCGGCTGGGTTATGCGCCAGATGGGCGCAACCGGCTCATCCGGCATCTGCTGGACCGCGGCGCCAGTCCCGATCTCATTGCCACGGCCGGCCTTTCAACCGGGGGCGATGACGGCCGTGATCCCATCGACAGGTTCCGCCACCGTTTGATTTTCCCCATCGGCGACCGCAGCGGACGGGTGATCGCCTTTGGCGGACGCACCATGGGTGACCATCCCGCCAAGTATCTCAATTCGCCCGAAACGCCGGTTTTTCACAAGGGGCAGCTACTCTATGGCTATGCCCAGGCGCGCAAGGCCGCCCATGAAGCCGGCACCGTGATCGTTTCGGAAGGTTATATGGATGTCATTGCCCTGGCGCAGGCTGGCTTCACCCATGCCGTCGCGCCCCTCGGCACGGCACTGACGGAAACCCAGCTTGCCCTGCTCTGGCGCATCGCCGATGAGCCGATGCTGTGCTTCGACGGGGACAAGGCGGGCAAGGCCGCGGCCTTCCGGGCGGTAGATCGGGCGCTTCCGGCGCTCGTGCCGGGCAAATCCCTGCGCTTTGCCCTGATGCCCGCCGGCGTCGATCCCGATGATCTGATCAAGGCACGGGGGCAGGGTGCGATGAAGGAAGTCCTGGATCATGCCCTTCCCCTGCTCGACATGCTCTGGCGTCAGAAAACCGAAGGCGGCCAGTTCGAAACGCCTGAACGACGCGCCGGTCTGGAGAAGGCGCTGCAGGACGAAGTGCAACGTATCAGCGACCGCACGGTACAGTTCCACTATCAAAGCGCGGTGCGCGAGCGTCTCAAACGCGCCTTTGGGTCCGTCAGGAGGCCGCCCCAGAACCGCCGGTCCGCCAAACCCTGGCCCGGCGGGCGCCGTCAGGGCGGTTGGCAAGCCAATTATCCCGACATGGAGCGCAAGCCCAGTCGGGCGCCGGGAACAGGCGCAGCTGGTGAACGCGATCAGGCCGAACTCCTGCTTCTGGCGCTACCGTTGCAGGTTGACGGGCTTCTCGATCGGGTCGGAGAGCGCCTTTCGGAGGTCAATTTTGTCACACCGGACTTCGATCACCTCCGTGACGGGCTGCTGGATGCCCTGAATCATCACGATCTCCTTGACAGAGAGGCCCTGCAACGCCACCTGACATCGATCGGATTGTCTGAGCTGCCGGGGGGCCTTAAAGCACTTGGTGGTTCGGTCGATCCGTCTGTTCGTGTTTTGACGTTGGAAGAGGCTGAACGTCAGTGGCATCACACCTTTGAACTCCACCAGCGCCATGCGCTGCGTGAAGAAATCGAAGCTGATGCCGTGGCGTGGGCCGAAGATCAGAGCGAAGAGGCCTGGCAGCGGTTGCAGGCAAAGCAGGAACTGCGTGAGGCGTCCGATACACGTCTGATCAGCGCAGATGACGAAATGGTCCGGCCGGGCGGCACGGGCTGAACATGTATTGGCCCGAATGGCCGGTATCTGGGGTAATGCAAGGAAAGGTGCCATCATGGCGACGAAACCCGCTGAGGTAGAGACCAACGACGACGCGGAAGGCGCCGCCGACGATCCCTTGCTCGATACCGTCAATGCCGCGATCAAGAAGATGGTCGCGCGCGGCAAGGAGCGCGGATACGTCACGGTTGACGAGATCAGCGATGCGCTGCCCCAGGATGAGGTGAGCTCCGAACAGATCGAAGACACCATGTCGATGCTCTCGGAAATGGGCATCAACGTGGTGGAAAGCGAAGAAGCCGAGGAAGCCACCGACGACAAGGCCAAACCCGCGGCCGAGAAGCCCGGCACGCCCGCCACCACGACGCCCACGCCGACCTCCGAAATGGGTTACACCGACGACCCCGTGCGCATGTATCTGCGCGAGATGGGTCGTGTGGAACTGCTTTCGCGCGAAGGCGAAATCGCCATCGCCAAGCGTATCGAGGCCGGCCGCGACCGCATGATCCGCGGCATCTGCGAAAGCCCCCTGACGCTGCGAGCGATCGTGCATTGGCGCAACATGCTGCAGGAAGAAAAGGTCCTGCTGCGCGACATCATTGATCTGGAAGGCACCTATAGCGGCGGCCCCGATGCCGCCAATAACAACAGTAATAATAACAACAACAACGCGAACGGTGCGGGCACACCCGCGAATGGTGCAGCCAAGCCTGAAGGCGAGCAGGTCCGCAAGGGCAACGGTTCGGACGAAGAAAAGGCTGACGGAGACGACAGCACCAACAACGACGACGATGACGATGATGACGCCGAGGCCAACCTCTCGCTTTCCGCGATGGAGCAGGCCTTGCTGCCAGAGGTCATGGCGATCTTCGACAAGATCGCGCGCGTCAACAACCGCCTGAAGAAGGTCCAGGAAGACTATCTGGGTCCCAAGCTGCGTGGCGAAGAACCGCCGCCGGCCGCCCGTCGCCGTTACGAGAAGATTCACCGCGAGATCTATGAACTCGTCACCACGGTCAAACTGCACAACAACCGCATCGAAGCCATGGTCGATGAGCTGTACGGTCTCAACCGCCGCATCATGGGCCTGGAAAGCGGCCTGCTGAAGCAGGCGGCGCGCCGAGGCGTCAAACGCCAGGAATTTCTGGATGAACATGTCGGGTCCGAACTGGATCCCGACTGGCTCGATCGCATCTCGGGTCTGTCCGGGCGCGGCTGGAAACTGTTTGCCGAGCGTGATGCTGACCGCATTCTTGAGGCACGTGGCGAGATCGCCGCGGTGTCGCGCAATTCCGGCCTCGATATTGCCGAGTTCAAGCGCATCGTTCAGGTCGTCCAGAAGGGCGAAAAGGAAGCCGGCCAGGCCAAGAAGGAAATGGTCGAGGCAAACCTGCGCCTGGTGATCTCGATTGCCAAGAAATACACCAACCGTGGCCTGCAGTTCCTGGATCTCATCCAGGAGGGCAACATCGGTCTGATGAAGGCGGTCGACAAGTTCGAGTATCGCCGCGGCTACAAGTTCTCGACCTACGCCACCTGGTGGATTCGCCAGGCGATCACCCGCTCGATTGCCGATCAGGCGCGCACGATCCGTATTCCCGTGCACATGATCGAGACGATCAACAAGCTGGTGCGCACCTCCCGCCAGATGCTTCACGAGATCGGTCGCGAGCCGACCCCTGAGGAACTGGCCGAAAAGCTCGGTATGCCGCTTGAGAAGGTGCGCAAGGTCCTCAAGATCGCCAAGGAGCCGATCAGTCTGGAAACGCCGATCGGCGATGATGAAGACAGCCATCTGGGTGACTTCATCGAAGACAAGAACGCGGTGCTCCCCGTCGAGGCCGCGATCCATTCGAATCTGCGCGATTCCACGACCAAGGTGCTGGCCACGCTGACGCCGCGCGAGGAACGTGTCCTGCGCATGCGGTTTGGCATCGGCATGAATACCGACCACACGCTTGAAGAAGTCGGTCAGCAGTTCTCGGTTACCCGCGAACGTATCCGCCAGATCGAGGCTAAGGCCCTGCGCAAGCTCAAGCACCCCAGCCGCAGCCGCAAACTCCGCAGCTTCCTCGACAACTGAGGCAACTGGCGATATCGGTGGCGCTCCCTTCCGGAGCGTCTTCGTCATGAGCATCGAATTCCTGATTACGGCCCTGATCGTGGTGATCATGCCGGGCACCGGCGTGCTTTACACGTTGGCGACCGCACTGACCCGGGGCGGGCGGGCCAGCGTGGTTGCCGCCTTTGGCTGCACATTGGGTATCGTCCCTCACATCGCAGCGGCCATCTTTGGTGTTGCAGCGCTGCTCCATACCAGCGCGCTTGCCTTAGAAGTCGTGCGTTGGGCAGGCATTGCCTACCTGCTGTATCTCGCCTGGTCGGCACTGCGCGCTGGCGGCACGTTCGAGACTGATGATGCCGCGACGCCGCGATCCATGCGCGATGTCGTGGTGACCGGTATCCTGATCAACGTGCTCAATCCCAAGCTCTCGATCTTCTTTCTGGCGTTTCTGCCCCAGTTTGTCTCGCCGGGCGCGTCAGGCGTGATGCCCCAGATGCTGGGGCTCAGCGCCGTTTTCATGGCGCTCACCTTTGTCGTGTTCGTGGGTTACGGAATGATGGCGGCCACCATGCGGCGGCGGGTTCTCTCGTCGCCGCGTGCCATGACCTGGATGCGCCGGGCGTTTGCAGGCGCCTTTGCCGGTCTGGCCGTAAAGCTCGCACTGACGGATCGCTGACTCCTCCATGACCATCATCCATGTCGATGCCGATGCCTGTCCGGTGAAAGACGAGGTCGTGCGTGTGGCCCAGCGCCGCGGGCTGGACGTCGCCATGGTTTCCAACAGCTGGATGCGCACGGACCCGGACCCGCGCATCAAACTGGTGGTGGTCGAGCAGGGTCCTGATGTCGCCGATGACTGGATTGCCGAACGCGCGGGCCGGGGTGACATCGTGATTACCAACGACATTTCCCTGGCGGCACGGTGTCTGGAAGCAGGCGCCATTGTGCTGGGCTCGCAGGGCAGGGAGTTTACCGAAGCGGGCATCGGTTCGGCACTCGCCATGCGCGAGCTTAATGCCCATCTGCGCGAAACCGGTGAGAGTGCGGGCTACAACGCCGCGTTCACGAAAAAGGACCGCCTGCGTTTTCTCGATGCGATGGAGCGTTCGGTTCAGAAGGCGCTGCGTCTGACCTAAATCTAGGCCGCTGTTTCGGTCCTGGCGTTCATGCGTTCGGCCACCAGCTCGAAACTCTTCAGCCGTTTGGCATGGTCGTGGATATGGCAGGTCATCATGATCTCGTCGGCACCGGTGCGTTCGATGAACGCAGCGATCTCGCGTTCGACGACCTCAGGCGACCCCACTGCCGAACAGGACAGCGCTTCATCGAGCATCATGCGTTCGGCCGGCATCAGCCGCTCTTCGTAATTCTCGACCGGTGGCGGCAGCTTGCCTGGTGTTCCCCGGCGCAGGTTGACGAAGGACTGCATGACCGAGGTCCGCAGGAACCTGGCTTCTTCATCGGTGTCGGCCGCGACCACGTTCATGCCCAGCATCACGTGGGGTTTGTCGCATTGATCGGACGGTTCGAACCGTTCCCGATAGACCGCGATGGCCTGCATCATGGCGCCGGGTGCAAAGTGTGATGCAAAGGCATAGGGCAGACCCAGTGCGGCGGCCAGTTGCGCCCCGAACAGGCTGGAACCCAGGATCCACAGCGGCACGTTCAGCCCCGCACCGGGCACGGCCCGGATCGGCTGACCCGGTTCGGGCTCCTTGAAGTAGTGCTGGAGTTCCAGCACATCGCGGGGAAAATCATCCGAACTGCCGGTCAGCGTGCGGCGCAAGGCGTGTGCGGTGTGCTGGTCGGTGCCCGGCGCGCGGCCAAGACCCAGTTCGATGCGTCCGGGGAACAGCGCCGCAAGGGTGCCATATTGTTCTGCGATCACCAGCGGTGCGTGGTTGGGCAACATGACGCCGCCTGAGCCGACACGCAGGGTGCTGGTTGCTGCCGCGACCTGGCCGATCACAACAGACGTGGCCGCGCTGGCAATGCCCGGCATGTTGTGGTGCTCTGCCAGCCAGTAGCGGTTGAAGCCCCAGCCCTCGGCATGGCGTGCCAGGTCGATGGTGTTGCGCAGGGCCTGCCCGGCGTCGGAGCCCTCGCAGATGGGTGACAGGTCGAGAACGGAGAGTGGAACCTTGATCATGATACGCACTATGCGGCAGACCCGTGGCTGGGCCAAGGCAACGCTCCTCTGTGCCATCATGCTGTGGAGCCATGCTGCGCCTGCCCAGCAGGAGGTCAGTGCGGTCAACGGCCTCGTCACCGGTGCGGTCGACGCATGCACCCGGCAGGTCGCACAGGCCTGCGTCGATCTGGGCTGGTCCTTTGTCGGGCTTTCGCCGTCCGACGGCCTGACCGCCGCGCACCTCACCGAGGCACGCCGTATCCTTGGTGTCTGGTTCGAAGCCTCGCAATCCCTGCTGCCACCGCGTGCGCGCACCATGGTGGGCCTGGGCATGCTGATGTTCGATGGGCGTGGCGCGGACCGCCTGATTGCGGGTTTCGACAGCAATGGTGACGGCACGATCACCCAGCGCGAACTCCTGGCCGACGTCACGCTGGATGATCGTCCGATGTCGCAGGTGATCACTGATCCCGACGCTGTGGATCGGGAGGGTCTGGCGCAGCGTCTGGAACTGCCGCCGGGCATGTTGCAGGGTATGTTCCAGTAATGAGCTGAACAGAGGGCGAGGGATCATGAGTGAGGCAGTCAAACTGGAGCAGAACGGACCGGTGCTGGAAATCACGCTGGACCGGCCCAAGGCGAACGCCATCGATGCGGCAACCAGCCGCACCCTGTCGGCGGCCTTTGACACCTTTCAGAACGACGATGCCCTGCGTGTGGCCATCCTGACCGGTGCGGGCGAGCGCATCTTCTCGGCCGGCTGGGACCTTTCCACCTCCGGCGATGGTGACGAGGACTGGGGTGCGGGCGGCTGGTGCGGGCTGTGCGAGCGCCACGACCTCCACAAGCCTGTGATCGCGGCGATCAACGGTGCCTGTGTCGCGGGTGGGTTCGAACTCGCCCTTGCCTGCGACTTCATGATTGCGGCGGACCACGCCAGCTTCTTCCTTACCGAAGCAACCCTGGGTCTCACGGTCGACATCGGCACCATTCCGCGCCTGATGGGCCGTGTTCCCCAGCAAGTCGCGCTCGAGATGCTCTATACCGGGCGCAGGCTGGACGCTGTCGAAGCCCTGGAGATGGGGCTTGTCCTCAGGAGCGTGCCCGCCAAAGACCTGATGAACAGCGCCCGTGAACTTGCCGGCCGGATTGCCGCTTCGGCGCCTCTGTCGGTTGCAGCCCTCAAGCAGATGGCCCAGATCGCGGGATCCGTCTCGCCGGAAATGGCCTATGCCGCGCGCGATGCCGGCCGCCTGACCGGTCAGCAAAAGGTTCACGGCAGTGAAGATGCCTTGGAAGGGCCCAGGGCGTTCATGGAAAAGCGTCCTCCTGTCTGGAAGGGCCGCTGAATCCGGCATCTTTCGATTGACGCCGCCGCTTGCCCGGCCCAACGATACTTCTGTGGGAAATCGGGAGAGCTGCCATGCGCACCACACCACTCCATGACCGTTTCGGTGTCGAGGTTCATGATGTCGACTTGCGAGAGGTGACAGCAACCAACGGTTATCCTGAAATCCGCGAAGCGTTCGAGACACACTCGCTTCTGTTCTTCCGCAACCAGTCTCTCGATGACCCCTCACACCTGGCGTTCGGGCGCCTGTTCGGTCCCGTGGAGATTCGCGAGAAGGAGCCGGAAAAACATGAAGCCGTCATGTCACTCGTCTCCAACCGGATCGATGAAAACACCCTGGCAACAGAAGAAGAAAGCCGCCGGGTTCTGCAGATGCGCGCCAACCAGCTCTGGCACACCGACAGCACGTTTCTGCCCTGGCCGGCGCTTGCCAACATCCTTGCTGCCCGTGTTCTGAGCTCCACCGGAGGCGAGACCGAATTCGTCTCGACCCGCGCGGCATGGGCCGACATGCCCGAAGATCTGCGCAGCCGCATTCGGGGGCGCGCGCTCAAGCACAGCTACGGCCATTCGCGCAAACGTGTTTCGGAGGTTGCCGCGTCCGAGGACTTCATCACCAAGTGGCCGCCCACGGTCTGGAACGCGATCTGGCCCAATCCGTCGACGGGTGAAGAAGCGCTCTACATCGCTTCGCACGCCTATAGCATCGAGGGCATGTCCGATGACGAGGCTCAGGCGCTGATCGATGAACTCACGGCGTTCTGCACCCAGCCGCACTATGTCTATACCCACCATTATGAGGTCGGCGACGTGCTGATCTGGGACGAGCGCGCCACCATGCATCGCGGCCGACCCTGGCCCTACGAGGAGGAGCGTTCGCTTGCCAGCATCTGCATCACGGCAGGCGAGCGTGACGGCATCGAACTGGTACGCCCGGCGGCCTGACACCTTCGTTCCTGTCAGCCCTGGTGAAGCCTCGCCATGCAGGTGATCTCGACGTTTGAACCGCCTGCCAGTCTGGTTGACTGGGTTGTGGTGCGTGCCGGGGCCTGACCTTCGGCGAAGAACTCGCGATAGACCGCATTCATCGTGTCCATGTCGTCAAGATCGGTCAGGTGAACCTCGACGCGCACGATTCTCTCCATGGTGAGATCGATTGAGGCGAGGAGGTGCCGGATGGTGTTCATGACAAGACGTGTCTCAGCACCGATGTCTCCCATGGTCTGGGCACCGCCCCGCATGTCTGTTGCGACGATCCCGGACAGAAAGGCATAGCGGTCATCGCAAACGATCGGACTGAACGGCGCGTCGCCCGTCTCGATGATGGGATCGTTGATGTGGTCCGGCATGGTGTGGTCTCCGATGGCGCAGTGTTGAAACAGCGAAACGGACGTTACGCACCCTTTTCCGATGCTTCCATCCCCACGGTTCCTGGCACGGGCGGAATGCCACGGGCTTGCGCAGGCCCTGGCGAAACCGGCTATCGATCTTGCGGCCACGGGCGCATTTGCCTAAACACGGACCCGGTGTGGGCCTGTAGCTCAACTGGTTAGAGCCGGCCGCTCATAACGGTCTGGTTGCAGGTTCGAGTCCTG
>CALIUG010000021.1 GCA_938048755.1 uncultured Alphaproteobacteria bacterium | reverse complement strand
AGGGACAACACCATGCGGAACGAAACTTTCATTACCTGTGCGCTGACCGGCGCCGGTGACACCACCGACAAAAGCCCGCATGTGCCGGTTACGCCCCAGCAGATTGCCGATTCCGCCATTGCCGCGGCCAAGGCCGGTGCGGCGATTGCCCATATCCATGTGCGCGACATCGCAACCGGTCAGGGCAACCGCGACCGCGACAACTTCCGCGAGGTCGTGGCGCGTATCCGTGAAAGCGATACCGACGTCATCATCAACCTGACGACCGGCATGGGCGGCGACTATGTGCCCGATCCCGATGATCCCGGCCGCGCGGCGGAAGGCAGCGATATGGCAAGCCCCGAGGAACGGGTGCTGCATATCGAGGAACTGCTGCCGGAAATCTGCAGCCTTGATATCGCGACCATGAACTTCACCCATGGCGCCTTCATGAATGTGCCGGCCCATCTGCGCATCATGGCCGACCGCATCAAGGCGGCCGGTGTGAAGCCCGAACTGGAGTGTTTTGATCTGGGTCACGTGCGCCTGGCCAACCAGCTCATCAAGGAAAGCCATTTGGAGGAACCGCCGCTGTTCCAGCTTTGCCTGGGTGTGCCCTGGGGCGCCCCGGCAGACACTGAATCCCTTATCGCCATGCGTAACCTGCTGCCCGAAAACGCCCACTGGTCGGCCTTCGGTATCAGCCGCATGCAGATTCCCATGGCGGCACAGAGTGTGATCGGTGGGGGCAATGTGCGCGTTGGTCTGGAAGACAACCTCTACCTCGACCGCGGTGTTCTCGCGACCAACGAACAGCTCGTCGAACGCGCCGTGGGCGTGGTCGAACGCCTGGGTTGCCGGATCATGAGCCCCGCCGAAACACGCCAGCATCTGGGCCTGACCAAACAGCATTGAGACAATGTCGCAAAAGAATGCGGTGTCACCCCGGACAAGGTGCGAAGCATCGCCGATCCGGGGCCTCGATCGTTCAGCGCTTGCCTGTCGAGGTCCCGGCTCTCCGCTGCGCTGCAGCCGGGATGACACCTATTCTTGATGGCTGCACCCCATGACGCATCCTGTCGCACAGCAATGGTTTCACCGTCGCAGTTTCTCCGACGGGGTCACCATGCTGTGGGAGCCCCATGCGCATCCCTCGACGCGCTGCAACATCTGGCATATCGCCGGAAGGGATCGTGATCTGCTGTTCGATACCGGCATGGGCGTGATGCCGCTGGCGCCGGAGATCGCGAAGCTGTCGGGCCGGCCCGTTTTGTGTTTTGGCAGTCACAGCCATTTCGATCACGTCGGCGGCCATCACGAGTTCCCCGAGCGCCTGATGCATGCTGCCGAAGCCGAAATCATGGCCAGACCGGACCGCGACAACATGATCATCGAAGGCTGGGTGCGCACCGATACGTTCGATGCCCTGCCTTACCGCGACTTCGCGCCCGAGCGTTACACCGTTCAGGCAGCGCCCATCACCCGGCCCGTCGACGATGGCGATGTCATCGATCTGGGCGATCGCGTGTTCGAGGTTCTGCACTTGCCGGGCCATTCACCGGGAAGCTGCGGCGTGTTGGAGCGCGCGACGGGCCTTTTCTTTTCCGGCGACGTCATCCTGGATGGCAAGCTCCTTGATGACCTCTATCATTCCGTGCCTGAAGACTTCGTGGAGTCGATGGAACGCATCCGGGAACTGCCGGTCACCACAGTGCATGCCGGCCACCACAAAAGTTTCGGGCGGGATCGCATGTGCGAGATTGCCGAGGACTACATCAAGGGGCGGCGGCGCGCCGGATGCCCTGCCGAACACGGGAGCTGACCATGAATCTTGAAGTCGCCGACACCTGGTATGCCACGCAGACCATGAGCGAGGATGTCACACTGATCTGGGAGCCCCATATCGATCCTGGCGTGCGTTGCAACATGTGGCACATCCAGGGGCGTGATCGCGACATTCTGGTCGATACCGGCTTTGGCGTGGCACCCTTGCGCAAGGCCGTGTCGCTGCTCACCGAAAAGGAAGTGTTGTGCGTGGCAAGCCACAGCCACTTCGACCATGTCGGCGCCCATGACGAGTTCGAACACCGCATCATGCATGCCGCCGAAGCCGACATCATGGAAGCACCGACGCGCGCCAATACCATGGCAGACAAGTATGTCGACTGGTCCATCTTCAAGGCTCTGCCCTATGAAGGATTTGATCCCGACAGCTATAACGTGAGACCGGCCGCCCCCACGCAGTTGGTCGATGAAGGTGATGTTCTGGACCTGGGCGACCGTAGCTTCCGGGTGCTGCATTTCCCCGGTCATTCACCGGGCGGCATTGGCCTCTTCGAAGAGGCCACCGGGCTTTTCTTCTCCGGCGACCAGATCTATGACGGTGATCTCTTCTCCGACAGCTATGAACGCGCTGGCGAGGAGTACATCGAGAGCATGGAAAAGCTTAAGGAACTGCCGGTGACAACCTGCCATGGCGGACATTACGGCAGTGTGACCGGCGCACGCATGGTGGAACTGGCCGACGAATACATCGCCGGGCAACGCAAGCCGGGCTGCCCGAACGATCACTAGAGCACGGAGCCATGACATCGACCCTGAACGATCCGGCCCTTGAGACACTTCTGGCCGACTTGCGCGCGCAAAGCGCCGGTGAGGCAGAAGCCGCGGAAGCCTATTTTGCGCGTCGGCTGCAGGAACCGAGTTTCAGCATGGCCGATTATTGCGATGAGGAAACCCATCGGTTTTATGCCGACAAGATGGTGCCGCTGGACCATGACAAGGCACTGTTCTGTTATCAGCTCTGCCGGTCTCTGGGTACCAAACGCATCGTGGAGGCAGGAACCTCCTTTGGTGTCTCGACGCTCTATCTCGCTGCTGCCATCCGCGACAATGCCGTGGAAGGCGGCGTGGTGATCGCCACGGAACACGAGCCGGAAAAGGCGCAGATTGCGCGCGGGACCTTTTCACGCGCGGGACTGACCGAGCATATCGACCTGCGGGAAGGTGATCTGCGCGAAACCCTCAAGCAGATCGACGGACCGGTCGATTTCATGCTGGTCGATATCTGGGGTGTGGCACAGCCCGCGCTGAAGCTTGTATCTCCCCATCTGCGCCAGGGTGCGGTGGTGATCTGTGACAACACGGAAGTCGACCGCATCGAATACGACGACTACTTCGCGTTTGTGAACGATCCCGGGAACCGTTTCCGGACCATGACCCTGCCGTTTGACGGTGGGCTCGAGATGACCGTTCGCATCTGAGGCATTGCGGCTATGGATTCGAGGCGATACGCCCGGCCAGGGATTCCTCGGACCAATCATCATCGGCATAGAACGGGCCGGGGTTTTCCAGGAGTTCTTCGTACTTGCAGATTTCCGGCGTGGCGCCCAGCGGCACCGGCTGGCCATCACGAAAGGCCCATTCACCCCGCGTGGGTGAGTCCGCGGCCCGGGCGTAACTGTTGAGCAGGAACAGGCGGTCACGGTCGGTCGTGTTGGGCGGGGAACCATGCAGGGTGTGGAGCGTCCACATCACCAGATCACCGGGCTCCAGTTCCAACTGCACCATGCCGTCGGGATCGAGGCCTGCCTTGACCAGTTCATCTTCGTTGCTGCCGCCGGTCATCACCGTGGCACCCTCACCCAGGCCGAGATATCCCATGCGGTGTGTGCCGGGATAGACGCAGAGCGCGCCGTTGTCCCCGCCCTGTCTGTTGAGCGCCAGGCCGGTCGTTACCCAGCCGGTATCAAGGTCCCCGAACAGTTCCGGCCTGCTGCGGAATTTGATGTCCTGGTGATAGCGGTAATAGGTGTACTTCGCGCCGGGCGGCTTCCAGTGAATCTGGTTGGCATAGTGTTTGATGTCGCAGCCCAGCAGCGGTTCCAGGATTTCGAGATAACGGGGATGGCGGCGCATCGCCTCCATGGTCGCATCGATCCAGCAGGTCCAGTGCGCCTGCAGACAGACCCGTTCGTTAAGCAGCGGGTCGGTATGGACCTCGAACAGCACGTTGTGGTCGCGATAGGTCGTGTGGTGTTTCAACGCTTCGGCCTTCACCCGATCCAGGGCGGCGACCAGTTCAGCCACGTCCTCGGGCGGAAGGAAGTTGTGCACGACGGCGTATCCGTTCTCGCGGAACTGCGTGACATGGTCCATGGCATGACTCTCCTGAACGCTGATGTTCAACCTTCAGGAAGGCCGTCGGGGATTTCAAGGGCAAAGCGCGAGAGGCGGCGATAGGCGCTCTGGCATGCCTGCGCTACCGTATCCTGTTCACTATCCAGCGCAATCAAGGGTTCCTGCCAGGGGTGGAAGCCGGTCGAGGCCTCGACACTGGCATACCAATGCCTTGCCCAGACCCCATCGCTGTCACGCGGCCCCGCCGGCCAGGAAAGCATGGCGGCATCGAACGGCACATCAAGGGCATCACACAGCGCGATCAGGGCACCCCTCGGATTCTTGAGCACATCAGAGGACTCGAGGACCGGCGGTGTCCGGCCCGTGCGTGTGACGACCTCGTCGAAGAGTTCGGCCTGCAGGTCATAACCCAGATCCAGCGGCGTCACGGTCTCCCGCTTGGCGGCATAGGAGGCCACAACCTGTTCGGGATCGCGGATCAGGAAGGCATGGCGTACCTCGCCGAACCAGTCCCGGCCGATTTGGGACACCATGTGATGGGTCATGTGCTTCTGGAACCAGATATCGTCACCATCGGGTGCCGGGCCGGTGATGTGGGAAGCCACCGTGCGCCAATCCTGGGGCTGGGAGGCCAGGACCGCTTCCTGCATGGGGTGCTCGACACCCGAGAGCGCAAGATAGGCGGCGTAGAACGGCTCGTCGCTCACCTTCGTGTCGGGCCGGTTTTCCCAGGCGCGCATCATGGCCGTGGAGATGTTGCGCGGCCCCGACCACATGGCGATGCGGATGGTCACGGCGCGGCACACTCGCGCGCGATCAGGGCGCGGTAGAGATCCTGCAGATGCGTGACCATGGGGCCCGGCGGCATGCCCTCACCAATCACGCGCCCATCGATCTCGGAAACCGGCGTGACTCCGGCAAAGGTGCCGGTGATGAAGGCTTCGTCGGCGTCATAGACTTCCGTGAGGCTGAAGTCCTTCTCCAGGGCAGTGATCCCGTCCTCGCGCGCGACCTTCAGAATGTTGCCGCGCGTGATGCCGTGCAGGCAATAACGTCCGGTGGAGGTCCAGATCTCGCCGTCGCGCACGATGAAGAAGTGCGTCGAGTTGCAGGTCGCGACAAAGCCGTGGGGGTCGAGCATCAACGCCTCATCGGCGCCGGCCTTGGCGGCCTGGATGCAGGCGGTGATGCAGTTGAGCTTGCTGTGGCTGTTGATCATGGGGTCCTGCACGTCAGGCGGGCCACGCCGGACATGGACCGTGAAGAGCCGCACCCCACCGACCCGCTCCGACGGCGTCTTGTATTCAGGCACGATCACGATGGTCGCACCACCGATGTTCACGCGCGGGTCCTGGTAAGGCGTCATCTTCATGCCGCGCGTGACCATGAGCCGCAGATGCACGTCGTCGTGCATGTTGTTGGCATCGATGGTGCGTTGGAGTTCACCCGTGAGCGCTTCTGGCGTCATGCCGATGTCGAGATCAATCGCCTTGGCGCCCTGATAGAGCCGCCTGAGATGCTGATCGAGAAAGGCCAGTTTGCCATGGTGCAGGCGCAGACCCTCCCAGACGCCGTCACCCAGGATGAACCCTGAATCAAAGACGCTGACCATGGCCCTGTCGCGCGGCACGAGGTCGCCGTTGACATAGATGAGGACGTCATCGTTGCGTGGGTCGGGCGTGAAGTGGTGGGTACCCTGTTGTTCGCTAGCCAAGGTCTTGCCTTTCCGCTGCTGTCTCGTTCGTGTGAAGCTGTGGCAACATAGGTCCAAACGCGCAGCAATTCACCGGAGCAAATCCCCATGAGCGTTCTTGAATGTGTGCTTGATGCCAGGGCCGCGGTTGGCGAGTGTCCGACATGGCACGGGCAGGAGCAACGGCTCTACTGGGTCGATGCCAAGGGCGGGCTGATCAACCGCTTCGATCCCGCAACGGGCAAGAACGAAACCGTGACCTCGGGGTCCATATCGGATCGTTCGGCTTCCGCAGGAATGGCGGCCTGGTCGCGGCAACCAAAAACGGCTTCTGCTACCTCGACTTCGAAACCGGCGTGTTTTCACCGATCGCCGATCCCGAGGCCGACCGGCCCGAAACCACACTGAACGACGGCCGGGTTGGCCCCGGCGGCCAGTTTTTTGCCGGTTCCATGGGCGATCCCATCCTGCTCGACCGACTCGATCACGTGTTCTACCGCCTGGACCCCGACGGCACGGTGACGGCTCTGGTGGACGGCATTGGGACCAGCAACGGCCTTGCCTTCAGCCCCGATGGCAAAACGCTCTATCACAGCGACAGCCTGCCCGTGGTGCGCACGATCTGGGCCTGGGACCACGATCCCGCGACCGGCGCCATCGAAAACCGGCGGGTGTTTGTCGATACCCACCATTTGCCCGGCCGGCCTGATGGCGGCTGCGTCGATGCCGAGGGCTTCTATTGGTCCGCCCTGGTCGACGGTTGGCAGATCGCGCGTTTCGACCCCGACGGCAAGCTGGAACGTGTGCTTTCCATCCCCGTGCAGAAACCCAGCATGCCCTGCTTCGGTGGCCCCGATCTCGACACCCTCTATGTCACCTCCATTGGCAATGGCGGCACCGTGCCCATGGCCCCGGACCAACCGCTCGCCGGCGGCCTCTTCGCCTGCCAGCCCGGCATGAAAGGCCTGCCCGAGCCGATGTTCGCGGGTTAGGCCGCCGCGTCGATCAGCTGGCGGACGCGGGCGATGTGTTCGGGCAGGGTGCCGCAACAGCCACCGACGATGCGGGCGCCGCCGTTGATCCAGTCCCGCACCTTGTCAGCATAGACCTCGACGCTGAGGTCGTGGCGGTGGCTGACATCCTTCTGGCCGGGATCGATGGGGTGGAAGGTGTTGGCGTATCCGCCGGTGGGCGTTCCCAAGGCCAGAAGATCCGGCAGGGCGCGGGTGACCGCTTCGGGCGAACAGCAGTTGGCAAGGAAGGCGCTGACCGGCTGATCTGAAACGGATGCCGCCGCCTGGGCCACGGTTGCGCCGCCCTTGAGACAGCCGGTCTTGTCTTCATGCAGGCTCCAGCCGATCCAGACAGGCTTGCCGGTGGCCGCGGCACCGATGGCCGCCGCGCGGGTTTCCTGCACGGTGGTGAGCGTCTCGGCCATGAAAAGATCGACATCGGGAGCCAGGATCGCGGCCTGTTCGGTGTAAAGCTCGATCAGGCGCTCCTCGGGTTCGACCTCGTCGGGCAGATAGCTGTCGGAGAGCGGCGGCAGGGAACCGGCGATCAGGACATCGCGGCCCTCCCCGTCGCGCGCCTTGTTGGCAAGTTCGGCTGCCTTGAGGTTCATTTCCTCGAATCGGTCCTCGATACCGATCTCGCGCATGAACGAACGCACGACACCGTAGGTGTTGGTGATGATGAGGTCGGCACCAGCCGCGATGAATGCGCGATGCAGTTCCTCGACGACATCAGGGGCCTCGATCAACGCACGGCCGGACCAGAAGGGCGATCCCTTCTGGCGAAGCCCGCGCAGGGAGATCGCCTCACCCATGCCGCCATCGGTCAGCAGGGGCCGGTCCGTGGGGAAGTCAATGGTGGGCATGGTCATGGCGGGTTCCCCTCAGCATGGTGTCTGGACATCAGGCCCGCATCGACGTGCGCGGGCCGGCGACGTAACATGGCGCAAATTCAGGAAGGATTCACCATGGCCAAACAGACCCTCAAGCAACGCAAGGTGACCTATACGCTGTGGCTGTCGACAGCAAACCGGGCCGCCATCGAAGCAGCCAAGGCGACGGGTTGCCACGGCATCACGCTGGACCTGGAACATGGCGTGTTCGGGCGGGAATCGGTGGACCACATGGTGCTGCTGGCCAAAGAGGCAGGTCTCGCCTGCTATGCCCGTGTCTCCGAGCCAACACGCATTGCCATCCAGCAGGTGCTGGATTCAGGCGCCGATGGCGTGATCGTGCCCCATGTCGATAATCTGGCACATGCAGAGGAGATCGCCAGTTACGCCAAGTATCCGCCCATGGGCGATCGCAGCGTGGGCGGCGGACGCACCTTTGGTTACGGCGGGCTGGGCGGACCGAAGTTCTATGCCGCGCAGAACCGCCATGTGCGCTGCTACCCCATGGTCGAAACTGTCGGTGCGCTGGCGGATGTGGAAGTGATCCTGAAGTTGCGCTCAGTCGACGGCATCTTTCTGGGTCCCGCCGATCTCAACATGGCGCGCGGGCGCAAGGGCACGTTCGGGCGCGCAGACCCCGTGGACCGCAAACGCGTGGCGGACGCCTGCATGGCCGCGGGCAAGGACTTCGGCATGAATGTCTTTGGCCGGGACGACATGCGTGCGGCACGCGACATCGGTCTCACCTTCGCGGCGCTTACCGACGACGTCACGGCCCTGATCGCCGGTGTGGGCGATGTGCTTGGCGACGCCAAGAAGATCATCGGGCGTTGAGGCAGTCTGTGACTTCCGCTCGAATCCGTGTCATCCCGGAAACCGCACATCGGTTATCCGGGAACTCGAGGGATCGGTGCAAGCCTGTCGAGGCCCCGGCTCAAGGCCGGGGTGACACATACCTTTTAAGTACGGCTGGGACACACTGACCATGGTTGATCTTGCACGGCATGTTCACGTCACCACCCTGTTTGAAGACATCAAGGCGGTGGAGGGTGACCTGACCCCCAACGAGCTGGAGATGGTGCGCCATCTTCACGAGAAATATGCCGATCCCGGCCATAGCGACTTCGACGATGCTCATGTGCTGGAGGTCATCCTGCGCAATGTCGGCATCCGCAAAGGCTTCGACATCGACGCCCGCAGCCACACACCGCGCGCCATTGAGATGGAGCGCAAGAAGGACTGAAGAAGGCGGCAACCATTTTTTTCAGAGCCTCACAGGTATGGCGGGCCGGCCCATGGGACGATCCATGCACGAACACCGACAGACTGTATCGGCCATGGTCGTGGGTCGTGCCGACGAAACGCACGCGAAGGTGGTGACGTCGTCAGCCGCCCTTGAGCGGGGGCATCAGTGCCAGATTGTCGCCATCCTGGAGTTCCACCTCGCCGCGTTTGGCGATGGTGACGGCCTTGCCGTTGAGGCTGACGAGATAGCTGCCGTCGGGAAAACCCAGACGGTCCATGACGCTCTTGGGCGTCGAACCCTCGGGCACCTCAAGCTCGGCACGGTTGGCCTCGCTGCCGGGTGGCAGGTGTTTGCCCAGCAACCCAGCAGTACGGACAAGAATCTTCATCCGATGCGCCGCGATGCATCCTGTGCGCAGGCAAGATAGGCCGACATGATCTGATGGGGATCTTCCATCAGCACATCCTTCCATTTGCCCAGCGGGGTCTTGGTCTGGATGAGGCCGCGCATGACGCCGACATGCTGGGTCATGCCCAGGGCCAGCGTGCCGACCAGCACGTCATCCTTGAAGTTGAGGCGCAGGTACTTCGAGCGCTCCTTGTCGACCGAGATCGACTCGTCGCCACCTTCGGCACCGTCCCACAGACCATAGGAGGTCGAGATCAGGCCCAGCGTGTTGAGCGTGTTCATGACCAGGCTGCCGCGATAGGCCGTCCTGTCGCCTGCCATGTTGCGCGCGGCACAACGGCCATGCTCGCTGGCGGTAGGCTGAATGGCATGCACATCATGTTTGTCGGTCATGAAATCAAAACCGGCTGCAACGTCACCGGCGGCATAGATGTCAGGGACATTGGTCTCCATGTGCTCGTTGATGAGCACGCCCATGTCGGTCTCGATGCCGCTGCCTTCGAGGAATTCCATGTTGGATTTCACGCCCGTGGCGCACACCACCAGATCGGCGTTGATCGAATCCTTGCCTTCAAGCTCCAGCTTGTAGGTGCCGTCACCGTTTTCGGAGACGCCGTTGACCCGGGTTGAGATCATGACCTTCACGCCCTGGTTTTCGCACCAGTCGGCGATGATGTCGCCGCCGGTCTTGTCCATCATGCGCGCGACCATGCGGTCGGCCATTTCGATGACGGTCAGGTTGACCTTTCGCGCCACCAGGGCTTCGAGAATGATGCAGCCGATGAAACCGGCACCCATCAGCACGACATTGTCGCCGGGCTTGGAGTTGGCAATGATCTGGCGCGCATCTTCCAACGTCCAGCAGGACTTCACACCATCCAGGTCCATGCCGGGAATGGGCGGACGCACGGGCGTGGCGCCGGTGGCGAGCAGGAGCTTGTCGTAACCCAGCGAACCGCCGCTTTCGAAGGCAAGGGATTTGCCCTTTGAATCAATGCTGGCAACCCGTTCGTGCACGACCTTGATGCCCAGATCGTCGTAATGGCCTTTGCCATGACGCAGGTGGGTACCATCTTCCTGGATATCCTCGGCCAGGAGATAGGGGATTGCCATGCGCGAATAGGGTGCTTCGGGTTCGCCCGAAACCAGGGTGATGTTGCCGCCATGACCCAGGCGCGAAAGGGTTTCGGCTGCAATCACACCGGCCGGGCCGGCGCCTACAACGACATAACTCATGGTTTCAGTCTCCCCATATCCGAGAAAAACACCGGCCGCTCCCTTCTTGACGGAGAGCGGCCGGCTTCTTGTTTCTTCAACGTCCGACGCAGATGCGCCGGATAAAGCCAGCCTCTAGAGGCCCAGGCGTGCCAGCGTTTCGTTGCTGGGCTTGCCGTCCTCTGTCCAGCCGCGAAGCTTGTAGTACTCCGGCAGCATGACGCTGAGCTCGTTGACCTTGCCTTCGGCGTTGCCGGAAGGAGCAGGCTCTTCGAGCATACGCTTGGGCAGGGTATCGTCGGCACCGGTCTGGCCGGCACCCTGGTTGAACATGCGCTCCAGGGTCCAGGTCCGCTCGCCGGATTCGACGCAACGCTCCAGGGTCCACTCGCCCGGAAGTGCGGCATCAAGCTGGGCCACGAAGTCCTCAGGACCCCAACCCGACGTGGTGAAGAGGCACAGGCCGGTGGAGTCGATCATCGAAACCATGTCCTGGCTTTCCTTGACCGGCTGGGCCTTACCCTTGCCCGACACGTCTTCCATGTCGGGACCGAACACGTCGTGCTTGAGATGGCAGGCACCGCGGTTCGACGTGGCGTAACCCAGGCCCATGCCCTGCAGGGCACGGCTGTCGTAACCGGCGAATTCCATGCCGCGCACACCCATGAACAGGTCGGGGTGGCCGTACTTTGCAGTCAGGCGCTTGGAACCCAGAGCCAGTTCCTTGCCGAAACCTTCGCCCTTGCCGGTCTTCTCGGCCATGACGGTCAGGGCTTCGGCATTGCCGAACTTCAGCTCGATGCCATCGGTCTGCTCCTTGGTGAGCACACCCATTTCATAAAGCTCCATGGCCGCTGCCAGCGTCACGCCGAACGAGATCGGATCCATGCCGTGCTCGTTCATCATGTAGTTGGCAAAGGTCAGCGCATCGACATCGTCGACACCGACCACAGGCCCGAAGGCAAAGGCGGTTTCATACTCAAGACCACCGGAAGCATGCATGTATTCCGGACGGTTCTTGATGGTGAAGTGCTCGGGATCGATATGCGAGATGCGCCCACAGGCGATCGTGCAACCGAAACAGGCCTTGTTGGTGATCAGGTTGGTGTGACCGTTCTCGTTGGGCGTGGTCGTCGCGGCCGGATTGACCCCGTCGATACCCTTGAACTGCACTTCCTTGAAGTTGTTGGTCGGCAGACCGCCCCATTCCTGCATCATGTCGATCATGGGATGGGTGCCGCCTTCGGTCAGTTCCTGACGACCGCCGGATTCGGCAAGCTTGGCATGGGTGGCCTTGACGACTTCCATGAACTTCTTGGGGTCATCGACCGTCACGCCCTTGGTGCCATAAGCAGCAACGGCTTTGAGGTTCTTGGAACCCATGACGGCACCAACACCGCAACGGCCGGCGGCACGATGCAGATCGTTGACCACTGCCGAGAACAGAACACCGTTTTCACCGGCCTGGCCGATGGATGCGATGCGCAGCTGCGGATTCTGGTGTTTGGCCTTGATCCACTCTTCGGTGTTCCAGACCGTGGTGCCCCAGATGTCGTCGGCGGGCAGAATTTCCACATTGTCGTCGTTGATGTGGAGATAGACCGGCTTTGCGGCCTTTCCTTCCACCAGCAGCAGGTCGTAGCCGGCATACTTCAGGAATGCGCCGAACTTGCCGCCTGAGTTGGAGTCGCCGATACCGTCGGTCAGCGGGCTCTTGCAGATCACTGCATAACGGCCACTGGTCGACGCCATGGTGCCGTTGAGCGGACCCGTGGCGAAAATCAGAACATTGTCCGGGCCCATGGCATCAGCCTTGGGGTCCATGTTCTCCATCAGATACTTGGTGCCCAGCCCACGCTCACCGATATAGGCATTGGCCCATTCCATATTGAGCGGCTCAGCGACTGCGGTTCCCTTGGTCAGGTTGACGCGCAGAATTTGTCCTTGCCATGACATGGTCGAATCTCTCCCTTTTCTGGCGCGTCAGGCGTTTGCCATCGGCTTGTTGTCGGTCTCTGCAGCCCACTGCTGCATGCGGTCCAAGCCCGTCCATGCCGCATCGACATAAACAATGGCGTCGGTCGGGCAGGCTTCGGCGCACTGCGGGTCGCCGTCGCACAGGTCGCACTTGATGACCTTGCCGGTGTCTGGATTGTAATTCACCGTGCCGAACGGGCAGGCGATGGTGCAGACCTTGCAGCCGACACAGATGTCGTCCTTGACCTCGACAGCGCCCGTCTCCTTGTTGCGCACAAGCGCTTCAACGGGACATGCGTGCAGGCACCAGGCCTCGGCACACTGGGTGCAGGTGTAGGGAACGGAACGTTTGCCGTGCTCGAACTCGAAGATCTTGATCCGCGAGCGGGCGGGGTTGAACGTACCTTCGTGTTCGAACGAGCAGGCCATCTCGCACTGGAGACAGCTGGTGCATTTGTCCGCATCGATCAGCAGCGATTTCTGCATGGTGAGCCTCTTCTTCTATGCGCCAAAAACCTTAGTCGGAGCATGGGTTTTGCGCTTCCCCCGGCCCCGTTGTGGCGCATCTTAGACAGGTAAAATCAGGATGTGTAGGTTTCAGAGCGTGTTGCGAGTCGTTCTCACGAATTTACAAGTGCCGCAGGTCCCAACTCGGCCTTCTTGCGCTCCCAGGCCGCCAGATCGAGCTCGATGATCCCGTAACCTTCGATCAGGCCGTCAATCGAGCCGCCCTTGGCCTGATGAAACTGCAACGGCGCGCCTGGCGTCGCGATGACCATGAACGCCTCACCGGTCTGGATATGCGCCAGAACAGCCTGGGCACCATCGGGGCTCATCACATTGATGAGCCGGCCCCAGCCGTGGGTGATCCCGCGCAAGCCATAGAGTTCCATAACACGCCAACCTTTCAGGCCCGTTTTCGCCTGAGGCGGAATGTGGTGCAAGGCGATGTCGGGGCCCTTTCGCAATCGTGAAGGACTGTGCCATCGTGATGCTTTGCAGGAGAACGCCACCATGCGGCCCGTTCAGGCGTTCGCGGCAGCCATCATCATGACGACGAGCGTGGGCACGATCCATGCCTTCAGTGTCTTTGTCGCGCCTCTGGAAGCTTCCCTGGAGAGCGGCAGGGACACAGTGAGCCTGGCCTACAGCCTGGCGTTGGCCAGCGTGACCCTGGCCGTGCTGATCGGTCCGCTCTTCTGGCGCCTGGTCTCTCCGGCCTGGGTGGCCTTGTCAGCCATGCTGCTGGCCGCTGTTGGCATGGCGCTCTCCACGCTTCCCTCGGTCACGGCACTCTATATCGGCTATGGCCTGCTGTTCGGCTTTGCCAATGGCACCGGCTACGGCTTTGCCCTGGTGATTGCCAGCAACGCCCTGCCCGAACGCCGCGGCGTCGCCATGGGCGTGGTAACAGCCATGTATGCCGTGGGTGCAGCCGCGGCGTCCTGGCTGTTCCGCTTGTCGAACTCAGCCCTGGGTCACACAACGACCCTGCTGGTCGCCGTCCTTCTCTTCGCTCTGCTGGGCCTTGTCGTTGCGTTCCTGTTGTGGCGCTCTGAACTGGTCATCGCCTGGCCGGAACGCAAACGACGCAGCAGTGTTTCCGTCACCGGGCCGATCACCCTGCGCAACATGATCCTGCTCTGGCTGGGTTTCGGGGCAGGCAGCATGGCGGGCCTGATGACGTTGGGCCATGCCGCCGAAGTGGTGCGGGTGCATGGCGGCACCGAGATCATCATCACCATCGGTGTCATGATCATCACCGCAACCAATGCCCTGGGCGGCTTTGCGACAGGCTGGCTGGCCGACAAACGACAGGTGAGCCGGCTGCTGCTGGGTCTGCCCGTCCTTGCGGTCCTGGGTCTGCTGGTCCTGTCGACCGGTCCGGGTCCGATCGTTGCCGTGGCGGCCCTGTCGCTGGTCCAGATTTCCTATGGCGGCGTGATCGCGCTGTACCCGATCGCCGTGACCCTGCTGGCCGGCGCAACCATGGGCCCGACCCTCTATGGGCGCATCTTCACGGCCTATGGCGTTGTGGGGTTCGCCGGGCCATGGCTGGCCGGCATTCTCTATGAAAGATCAGGTCACTACGAAACAGCCTTTCTGGTGGCCGCCGGTGTCGCCGTTCTCTCGTCGCTGGCGGCATGGCCGTTGCGCAGGCACCTGCGCCAGACCGCCTGATTCAGGCTTCCTTGCCTGCCATCATCTGGGCGTGCGCGATCCGGGCGCGGAAGGCCAGACCGGTGATGAAGGCCGGCGGGAAACGCTGGAGTTCGTCATAGGCCGTCATGTCGGCGACCAGATCGGTATCGGCTCCGGTGGCAAGTTCGGCCACGGCGCGACCGGAGATCGTGCCCTTGGCCGCACCCACGCCGTTCTGGCAGACCGCCGCCCAGACACCGTCGCCCAGCGCGCCGCATTTGGGCACGTGGTTGCGCGACATGCAGAGCACGCCGCCCCAGGTGTCCTCGAAGTCGAGTTCGGGCAGCATCGGAAAACGCTTGCGCAGGGTGTCTTCATGCTCGCCGCGAATCTGGATGAGGTCGGACGGCAGGATGTTGAAGTCCGGGCGGTAACGCAGGGAACGGCGGATCAACAGGCGATGATCCTGCGTGTAACGCATGGTCGTGGCACCCAGCGTCGAGGGGATCGTGCCCCAATCGCCTTCACCGCCCAGATCGGCCTGCTCCTGTTGGGTCAGCGGGCGTGTCAGGCTGGCAAAGGTATGCATGGTGAGCAGCTGGCGTTCGAGAAAACCGAAGGCCGGGGTCCAGCCGTTGGTCGCCAGAATCACGCTGGACGTCGTGACGCTGCCCTCAGCCGTGGTCAGGGTCTTGGGCGCGCCGTCCGAGAACTCCGACACGGCAGAATCTTCATAGACCTCGACATTGGCCGGCATGGAGCGCGCCAGCCCCGTCACCAGGGCAGCCGGCTGCATCAGGATGCAGCCGGGCGTGAAGATGCCGTAGTCGAAATAGTCCGTGCCCAGATAGGCTTTGAGACGGGCCTTGTCCCAGGTCTCGACGGCTTCCCCCAGGCCCGACAGGCGCGTCGTCAGGACTTCCAGATTGCGCCGCCCCTTGTCGGTCACCGAAACATGCACCTTGCCGCGATGGCTCCACTGGCAACGGATCTGGTGGCGCTCGACCAGCTCCTGCAGCCAGGCAATAGCCTGGCGGTTGACGCGGATCTGGCGTAGGTCGTGTTCGGGCTGCTCCTTGGAGATGTCGTGGGGCAGATCGATCACGAAGCCGGAATTGCGCCCCGATGCGTTCTCGCCGATACGCCCGGCCTCCAGCAGCACAACGCGGTCATCCGGACGCAGCTCGCCCAGACGCCGCGCGGCGGCAAGACCCGCGAACCCGCCACCGACCACGACCCAGTCAGCCCTGCTGTCGCCCTGCAGCACCCTGGCCGGCGGCTGGTCACCCAGCGTGTTGTACCAGCCGTTGGTGTGATCGTTACGCGGGAAGCTCGTGATCTTCATGGACGTCCCCGTCCGCCTGGTTTCAGGCCTTGGGTTTCGGGGCAACCGGTGTGTGCACGACGGTGCTGGACCCGGCCTTGGACTTGGTTACAGGTGCCACGGCAAAGAAGAACTTCGCGGCCTCGTTGGCGACGTAAGCCATCTCGGTGCCGGCCGGCAGCCACATCATGTCGCCGGGGCCGACTTCGTGGATGCCCTCTTCGGTGTGAATCTCAAGAACGCCCTCGATGCCGTAGATGATTTCGTCATAGGTGACGGTCCAGGGAATGTTGCAGTTCTCGAAGACACCGATGCCGCCGCCCAGTTTGTCGCTCACCGCGCAGTTCACCGTGGCCACAACATTGCCGCCGCCGCCTTCCTTGACGGTGAGGTCCATATCGTTGCCGCGGAACATCTTTGCATCGCTCATTGATCTCTCCATGAATTCAGAATGTGTCGGGTGACGTTAGCCTGTGTCTCTTGTGGAAGCCACGGGCGTGCGGACCCATCCATCTATTTCTCTGCGTGATCCCCAGCGAAGGCTGGGGATCAGGGAGGACTGGGGTCCGCTTCACCCCAGATCACCCAGGGCCTTCAGGGTCATCATCTGGACGAAGTGGATGGTGTGTTCGCTCATGTCGCTGCGGGCTTCATCCACCATCAGCCGGCCCTGGCGGTAGCCGCGCGAGTTGAGGCCTTTCTGGACGCCGACGTTGAGGCCGACATCCTCAGGCCCCAGGACTTCGTTCATGTACCGCACGGCCTCTTTCGTGGCATCGTCCATCGCTACCCCATCGGGTGTGTAGGCTGCGACCTCCTCACGGGTACGGCCGGGACCTTCGGGCGCCATCAGGAAACTCCAGACACCGTTGGCGCCGGGCAGGGTGAAGAGCAGGAGATCGGGCCAGAGCAGCATGGTGACGTATTCGTCGGTCTGGCCTTTGCCCGTGCTGTAGCCATAGGCCTTGTTGTCGCCGGTTCCGGCATGGGCGTGGAGCTTTGCCCAGCCCTCGTGCGTCGTCATCTTGAGGTTATGGCCGTCCATCAGTTCGCCCAGCGCCTTGTGGGCCGGGCCCGACAGAAAGACGTGATAGCCATCGAGACCGTTTTCGGCCACGACCTTCCAGTTGGCCGCGATGTCGAAGTTGGCCTGATCGGTCCAGACCATGCGATCGAGATCGGGCACGAGGGCACGGAAGGTCTCCTCAAAGCCGGGCGCACATTCCCCGATGGGCCGCGCATCGGGATCAAGGTTGACGAACACGAAACCGCAGAAGATCTCGACACGAATGCGCGAAAGGCCGAAGTCGGATTTCTCGAACCCTTCGACCCCTTCGGCGAAGCGGGCCGTGCGCAGGCTTCCGTCCAAGCCATAGGCCCAGGCGTGATAGGGGCAAGTGATCACAGCCTTCACGTTGCCGCGCCGCCCTGAAACCAGCTCGTGGGCGCGATGCTGGCAGACGTTGTAGAAGCCGTTGATACCGCCTTTTGCATCGCGCACGACAAAGACGCTCTGGCCGCAGATGTCCTGGGTCAGATAGTCGCCGGCCTCGGGCATCTCCGTGGAGTGCCCGACAAAGCGCCAGCTCCTGAAGAAGATCGCCTCCTTCTCGCGCTCGAAGATGTCGGGGTCGGTGTAATAGGCCGCCGGCATGTTGAACGAGCGGTCGGGATCGGCATCAAAGCGGCCGAGGTCAGGCTGGTCTTTTAGAGTCATGATGCCTCCTAGATCTGCCGGCCCAGCAGGTCTTCCTCGAACGGGAAGGTCGTGAGCAGGCTGGCGCCGGTTTCGGTCACGACGGCACATTGTTCGAGCTTCACGCCTTCGGCGCCGCCGACTTCGCCGACATAGGCTTCGCAACAGAGCACAAGACCGGGTTCGACCGGGCCGTCGTCGCTGAACTCGTTGAGATACCGTTTGGCGACCACGGTGGGCCAACCGCCATAAAGGCCGACACCGTGCCAGACCATGGCCATCTCCTGCTCGCGATACTTGTCGGGCAGGATGAAACTCTTCTCGGACATCTCACGGAACGTGGTGCCCGGGCGCATGAGTTCGAGATTGTGGTGCAGTTGCTCGTAGGCGAGCTGGTAAAGTTCCATCTGTGCGCCGGTCGGGCGGTTGGACGGTGTCAGGAAGGTGCGGCTGATATCGGCGTCATAACCGAACGGCCCGATCATGTCGGTGTCGAGTGCGACGAGATCGCCGGGACGCACGATCCGGTCCGTGGCTTCCTGATACCAAGGATTGGTGCGCCCGCCCGAGGACAGCAGGCGTGTGTCGAGATATTCGCCGCCCATCTGCGCATTGGTGCTTTCCAGGATCGACCACAGTCCGATTTCGGTCATGCCCGGCTCCAGCGCCTCGCGCAGACGATGGATCGCGGTTTCGGCGACCGAAATCGAGGCACCAAGGCACAGCAGTTCCTCGCGGGACTTGATCGACTGGGCCTGGGCCAGCGCGGTCTTGGCCGACACCAGTTCCAGACCCGCACTTTCCAGAGCCATGGCGCTGAAGTGATCGACATGGCGGTCGATGGCCAGGCGGCTGCCGCCGGCGGCGCGTGTCAGTTCGGCAATCTCTACGGCCCAAGCTTCGACGCGCTGATCCAGCGCGCCGGTATCGCGGTTGCGTTCCGAATAGAAGAGTGGCGGCGCCGGTCGGACTTCGGCGATGGTCTCAAGGCCCGATGCCAGATGTTCGGAGCCGCCGTATTCAAAGGCAACCGCCCTGCCCTCTGCCGGCACGAAGGACGTGCGAAAGCTGGTGTGCATGGACCAGGGCTGCATGTTGCGCACGCCGGTGGCGTAACGGATGTGGTTGGGTTCGGCGAACAGCGCAGCAGCGGCATCAAGGTTTTTCAGTTCGGCCTGAATGCGGGCGAGCCGGTAGGCGCGCAGGGCGAGCATGTCGATCTGTGGCGCGCCGTGATCATGCACCGTGCGGCCGAGGGAACGTTTTGCCTCGCGGTCATCCACCATGGGCAGTGTCGTGAGACGCGGTTAGACGGTCCTCAAGAGCATCATCAATTGCCTTCTGGGCAAGGTGAAGGCCGCGCTCGTAACGACCGAACACAAAGTGTTTGTTGGCGCCTACCTCCAGACCGGCCTGAATCTTCTGGCCGATCTCGAAATCCTCACCAAAGACCGTTTCGACGACGTCGTAGTTCCGGTTCCAGTAGCGTTCGGCCTTTTCTGTTTGGGGCGCTTCGGGCACGAGCATCATGCACTGAAACACGCTGGAGCCCGGGCCGTTGGGGAAGATCGAGTGGATGTAGACGTGGTCGGTCATGACCTGGATAAAATTGCAGGGAAACAGATAGTTCTGCGTCATGAAGTTGGGCCGAT
>CALIUG010000020.1 GCA_938048755.1 uncultured Alphaproteobacteria bacterium | reverse complement strand
CGGCCATCGTTCTCGTCGATGGACAGGGAAGGGTTCCGGTCATTGTGCGCCGGACAGCGGGCGATCCAGCCCCGACCATTTTTCCGGCCCCCAAGCGCTTTGGCGATGGTCTCAGCAGACATGTGCTTGACCATCAGCGTTGCTCACACTTGCCGGGGTCTACCCGGTTGGCCTCCGCCCAGGCGTTCAGGTCAGTCCCGCGATAGATGATCTTGCGGCCAAGACGGTAAAACGCTGGCCCCATGCTCTTGTGCCGCCATTGGGCGAGCTTGTCACGATCACCAATCAGGTCGAGTTCTTGATCGCCCAACACATACGAGCGATTTGGGTTGAATAGGTCCGGCATGTTTTGATCCTTGTTCAAGTGGCTTGAGGATCAAGAAGTCGATTGGGATGACGTTTTTTAAGGCGTCAAAACGCCCATAAAGCCCGCCCATTGCCCGCCCGAAATGCCCGCCTTAGTTTTGGGCATAACAGGCATCAAGTTCAGCGCCCATATTGCGTTGAACGGAAGTTCGACTTGGGGCTTTGCCAAGTTCACTCTCGGCGAACGCGATCAACTCGTAGATACAATTCTCCTTGCTATCGGGCAGCTTGCCACACTGGGCCATCTCCAAAAGATGAGCCTTCAACTGCGACCAATCCACGGCGGAGCGACGCCCTCGCCGGGTTTGCCGATTGGTCCGGCCCGCGCTTGAGGACACATAGAAAACCCCAATCCGATTTACCGAAACGGCTCTGCCAGACTGAAGAAAGATGGAACTGTGATCTAAAATATCCTGCGTCTTCACGCGCAACGCTACGTGTTGCTTCTCATCGAAAACGATCTCGTTTTCCATCCACTTGTGAGCCAGCGAGTAAGCCTTTGGAGGAACATTGTCGAACCTAATGGCCTTTTCATCCTCACCTTCATCGGAAAGGCTCTCCCATCGTTCCAGGTCGATTGCTTGGCTCTCGACCAGACCCTCCGCCAACAACTGGAACAGCTTTGCACAGGCAATTTGACGACGCGGCTCGAAATCGGCTTCAACCCTATCAACCAACGCCTGAAGCGGGCCAAGCTCTGCTAGTTCTTGACGCAGCTTGGTTGCATATTCTTTATAACGGCTTTGCTTCGAGCCTTGATCTTGCTCGACTACGATCTCACCCTTTGCTTCATATTCAGCGATATGGCTGGGAAGGTGATGAACGTCTTCATCGTAGCATTTTTCAGCAGCTTTGAAGTAGTCCTCTGTGACCGGAATGCGGAGAAGCTCAAACTCCAAACGATCAAACCACGGATAGTCATATGGCGGCTCAAAGTTATCGAGCCTTTCCGCCCAAAAAAACCGGCTATCAACTACTTCGCCTGGTTGCGCGAATTCTGAATGCTGTATTTGCGGGACGCGCCCAAACGCAATCCATTCGACTGCTTCTGACATAAAGCAATAGTCAGGCAACTCGACCTCAGTCAAAAACGTCAGCTTGTTCTCAGCCAAACTTGATCACCCTGCCTTCACTACCAGCCACAAACCCAGACCACCGTTCCATCAGCGCCCGCCGCTTTTCCAGCAAGTCAGACCGCGCATAGGCCCGTTCCACGTCAGACCCAACCTTATGCGCCAGGCTCATTTCCGCAACCTCGCGCGGCGCGTTTGCCGCCTCAGAGGCCCAATCGCGGAAGGTGGACCGGAATCCATGCACCGTAACGCCTTCAACCTTCATACGTCGCAACAGCATCAGCATGGCCATGTTCGATAATGGCTTATGACGCTTTTGGCCTTCAAACACATAGTCAGATTTCATGGCGCGCAAAGGCTCAATGATCGTCAACATTTCATCGGTCAAAGGCACCCGATGCACTTCGCCGCCCTTCATCCGATCCGCCGGACAGGTCCACAGCCGCACGTCAAAATCAACTTCGTCCCATTGCATCCCCAACACCTCGCCCGTGCGTGATCCGGTCAGGCAAGTGAACATCAACGCCTTGGCGGCCATGGCGTCACGGGCCTTGAGGTCAGCATAGAAGGCTGGCACCTCTTGCCACTGCATCGCCAAGTGGTGCTTTGGCCTTGCTTTTACCTTGGGCAGCACCTGCGCTTCGTGAATCGCCGTCACCGGGTTCTCACCCGACCGAAAGCCTTTGGATTTGGCCACATCCAAAACGATCTTGATCCGCTGCGCCAAACGCCGCGCGGTTTCGTGCTTGTCGGTCCAAATTGGCGACAGGCACATCAGCACCTCTGGTTGGCCAATGCTATCGACAGGCATCCGCCCAATCTTTGGGAAAGCATAGTCGCGCAAGGTGTTGATCCATTGCGCCCCGTGCTTGGCATTTTTCCAAGTTGGCATCCGGTCAATATGAACCTGGCCCGCGATTTCCTCGAAACTGGGTATCTCGCGACTGGCGTTAAATCGGGGGTTCAGGCCCTGCTTGGCCATCCGCCGATATTCCAGCGCCCGTTCCCGCGCTTGGTTGAGCGTCACTACATCCGCCCCGCCCAAACCGAAGTCGGTGCGAAGCGGCGCGCCTTTGATGTTGCGCTGCCCCTTGACCACCACTCGCACGATCCAGCGCCGCGCGCCCGAAGGGTCAACAACCAGATAAAGCCCACCACCATCGCCGTGGCGTCCAGCGCCGAGGTTCTCCACCAGCTTCTTGGTCAGCTTACCTGTCAGCGCCATAATTCATACCACATTGCATACCACCCAAGGAAGCAATACCGGCACAATCGAAAGAAATCCAGAACAATCAATGAATGCAGGAAACCCCAATGAAACAGGGCTTTAATGCCACTCAAGGCGATCCGTGCAAATCAGATAAAAGGGGTGCCTGGCGGACGGGGTGGGATTCGAACCCACGAAGAGCTTGCACCCTTGGCGGTTTTCAAGACCGCTGCCTTCAACCACTCGGCCACCCGTCCGTGGCGCGTTAAATACGCGCTTGGCGCGCGTTGGGCAATTGTCCGATGATGCATTTCCGTGCCATCGGTAGGGGACCGGGAAGGGAACGCATCATGATTTATGAAGTTCGCGACTATCACTTCAGGGCTGATCTGCTTGGGGCCTATAAGGCGTGGGCGCAGAAAGCCGTGCCCGTCCTGAGCGAACAGGTGGACGTGGTCGGGTTCTGGATCGACGATCAGGGTTGTGCGCCCGAGATCAAGGGCAGCGACCCCATCAATTCGCCGATCGGGGAAGCCAATGTCTGCTGGGTCATCCGCTGGCAGGACAAGGCAACGCGTGATGCCCGCCTGCCGGAAGTGTTTGCCAGCAAGGCGTGGAAAGAGGTCTGGGCGCTTCATCCCGACCCGAAAGGCTATCGGCAGGCGTCATCACGCTTCATGTCGGCGATCTGAACGATCAGGCAGCGAGGATAGCTTTCCACGCCTCCCATCCTGCGACGCGTTCGGCAACGAGAGCATAACCGTTGGTGCCGGGATGAACCTTGTCGCCGGCGCGCAAGGCTCGTTTGTAACGCTCGCTGGCCAGAAAATCGGAGAACAGGCTGAGATAGGGGACGCCAATCTCCTTTGCGATATCGGCATAGGCAGCGTCATAGCGCGCGATGTCGTCGTTGCGCATGTCCCAGTTGCCCGATGCGGTCTGCATGGGATTGACGGTTTCATCGAGTGGCGTGGGACCGATCCAGAGAACATCGCTCATCGCGCGGGCAGCCTGGATCATGGAACGTGCCGTTTCGATGGACGTTTCGAGGTCGACCTGAAACGTGCCACCGGCGGGTTTGGCGGCATCGTTGAAGCCGAAGGCAAAGACCAGAAGACCGGTTTTTTCGCGGCCGCGTGCAGCAACTTCGGCCTGCCAGCGTGCGGCGATCTGCACGGAGGTGTCGCCGTTGACGCCGAGATTGTATCCGGTGACATAGTCGCCGCTGCGCGTCACCAACCCTCTGGCCAGGCGGCCGGGCCAGCCCAGGCCTTCGCTGTCGTTTCCACCGATGGTGATGCTATCGCCAAAGAAGAGAATCTGATCGTGAATCATGTTTGGACTGCCCGTCAATTGCGCGGTCCTGCCTACCGCTTTCGCTCGAGCAGGGCTAGATTGTTACACAACAAGTCTGGGGAGACACCGTGAGCACACAATACACCGATCGCGTCATCGAAGGCATGCAGTCGCTTTATGGCGAGGGGTTCCTGTCTCCGGGCGGTCCTGACGAAATGACCATCTTCCTGGAGGGCGTCGACCTTGCGGGTTGTCATGTCCTGGATCTGGGCTGTGGCATCGGCGGTGCATCGATCATGCTTGCCTGCACATTCGGGGCCGCTCACGTCACAGGCATCGACGTTGCAGCGGATCTGGTTGAGCGTGCCAAGGCGGCGGCACGGGACAAGGGCGTAGCAGACAAAACGAGCTTTCAAGCGATCGAGCCCGGCCCCTTGCCGTTTGCAGACGGATCGTTTGACGTCGTCTTCATCAAGGATGTCGTGTGTCATATCGAAGACAAGCAGGCTGTGTTTTCGGAGGTTGCACGGGTTCTCAAACCCGGAGGACGCCTGATGTGCGCTGATTTCGCCGATGGCGAACGCAAGGACGAGATGGCCACCCTTTATGCCGACTGGGTCGCGGCCATGAAAGCCTATGGCCTGTCGTTCCACTTTGAAGCGCTCAAGGCCTATACCGATGCCTATGCGGCAGCTGGTCTGTCAGACGTCGAGATCAAGGACAACACGAAAGATTCAGCCAAGGCGGCACACCGTGAAATCACGTTCCTGACCGGACCGGATGTGGGGCCGCTGCGTGATGCCCTGGGCGAGGAGAAGTTCGCTGCACGTATTCAGGCGAGCACCATGCGTTATGGCGCACTGGACGCGGGCGCACTGCTCCATGTCCACATGTTTGCCACCAAACCGGCCTAAGTTATCGGTAGGCCAGACCACCGCTGGCAACGAGGGTTTCACCGACGCAGTAGCTAGCCGCCTCACTTGCCAGGAAGGCGACGGCTTCGGCCATTTCTTCGGGTTGACCGCCACGTCCCATGGGAATGACGGTTTCAGCAAGGCGGGCGATGTGGTTGCCGATACGCATGGGTTCGGTGTCGATGGCGCCGGGTGCAACGCCATTCACCAGCACGCCATCACCGACATAGGCCGCGCCAAAGGTCTTGGTGAGGCTGATCACCGCAGCCTTGCTGGCCGCGTAGTGGGCCATGCCGGGAAAAGGGACGATGCCGTCCACCGACGCGATGTTGACGATGCGGCCCCAGCCGTTGGATTTCATATGCTCTGCTGCGGCAATGGAGAGGTGATAGAGCCCGCGCACGTTGACGTCGAAGATGCGGTCCCATTCCTCGTCATCGATCTCGGCCATGGGCGTGCGCAGGTAGAGGCCGGCATTGTTCACGAGAATGTCGATCCGGCCGGCCTGAGCAACGCCATCGGCAAACGCGGCATGGGTCGGTTTGCGTTGCCCGATGGTTGCCACAACCTGTGCATTGACGGCGATTCCTTCTGATTTGAGGGTCTGGGCCGCGGAGGCCAGAGCATCGGGGTCGCGGTCTACCAGAGCCAAGGCCGCACCCCGACCGCCCAGGAGACGCGCGCAGGCCATGCCGATACCGGCTCCGGCGCCGGTGATCATGGCCACACGTCCTTCCAGCGAGAGTTTCTCGGTTCCCTTGGTCATCACTTCCGTCTCCCGGTCATGGTTCATTCACAGGCTTGTGGTCACATCCTGATCGTACAGCTCGCCATAAGGCGGTAGCATGGGTTTTCTGATTCCGAAAGGACCGCCGCCATGGTCTTGTTCCGCCAGCTCTTTGATCCTCAGTCTTCAACCTACACCTACATGCTCGCCTGCTCGGAGAGACGAGAAGCCATCCTGATCGACCCGGTGTTCGAACAGGCGCGCAGGGATTCCGCGCTGATCGAAGAGCTTGAGCTCAAGCTGGTTGCCACTCTGGAAACCCATATCCATGCCGACCACGTCACGGGCGGATGGTTGCTGAGGGAGCGTTTCGGGAGCTGTTTCATGGTGGCCGAAGCCGGTGAAACTGAAGGCGCAGACCGCACGCTCAAACATGATGACCACATCAAGTTCGGGGGCTGCCATGTTGTCGTGCGCGCCACGCCGGGACACACAGCGAGTTGCCTGACGTTCGTTCTGCACGACCAGAGCATGGCGTTCACGGGCGACTGCCTCCTGATCCGGGGGTGCGGGCGTACGGACTTCCAGGGCGGCAGTGCAGAAGATCTCTATCATTCCGTGCATGAACAGGTTTTTTCGCTGCCCGACACCTGTCTGCTCTATCCCGGCCATGACTACCGCGGCCTGACAGTGAGCAGCGTGGGGGAGGAGCGCCGCCACAACCCCAGACTTGGCGGGGCGCTGTCGATCAGCGATTTCAAGGGTTACATGGACAATCTGGGCCTGGCGCATCCCAAACAGATGGATATTGCTGTGCCTGCCAATCTGCGCTGCGGAAGGCCGGAAACCTGCAGTCTTGAGCAGGAAGAGCCGGACTGGGGGCCGCTCAATCTCACCTTTGCAGGGGTTTGGGAGGCGCCGCCGCAATGGGTCGAGGAAAACCTCGGCACCCTGCAGGTTCTTGATGTACGTGAAGAAGCCGAGTTCGATGGTCCTCTTGGTCATATTCCCGATGCCCGCTTGATCCCGCTGGGAGAACTGAGCGAACGGGTCGAGGAGCTCGATCAGGATCGAGCAATCGTGACGGTCTGCCGTGCCGGGGGACGCTCTGCGCAAGCCACCAACATTCTTCGCAAGGCGGGGCTCACCAAGGTTGCCAATCTTCCTGGCGGAATGCTGCGCTGGCGCGCGCTCAACCTTTCGACGGTGGGTAACGCGCAGGACGCCTGATGCCGGGAGGAAGTAGACCGATGCATGGACCTGCCCTGGACCACGATCAGATCAAGACCTACGACAGGGATGGGTTTCTGTTTCCCCTGCCGCTTCTTTCCGTGCAGGAAACCGCAGTGCTTCGACAGGGTATCGAGAAGACTCAGGCCCGCGCGCGGAATGTGGCGAACATGTTCCAGTACACCTTCAACGTGCCACACCTCGTCATTCCTGAAGTCCATACACTTGTGACGCGTCCGGATGTGCTCGACTACGTCGAGGCGATCATGGGGCCTGACATCATGCTTTGGGCCGCCAGCTTCTTCATCAAGGAAGCCAAGACATCGGATTTTGTGAGCTGGCACCAGGATCTGCGTTACTGGGGGTTGGACGATGATGCCCATGAAATGACGGTGTGGTTGGCGATCAGCGATGTGACGCCGGAAAACGGCGCCATGCGCTTTATCCCTGGCTCGCACCGCAGCGGGTTAGTGGAACACCGCGATACGTTTGCAGAAAACAACCAGCTCACGCGTGGTCAGGAGCTGGCAATCGACGTCGACGAAGGCTCTGCTGTGACCGTGGCCCTGAAAGCAGGCTAAATCTCCCTGCATCACGGCAGCCTGTTTCACGCTTCGGGACCAAACAACACCGCAGAACGACGTATCGGTCTGGCGATCCGCTACATCAGGCCCGAAATGCGCCAAGCCGTGGGAGGCGTCGATCACGCCATGCTGGTGCGCGGAGAGGATCGCCATGGCCATTTTGAACCCATGGCCGACCCTGCATTCGACCTCGAGCCTGAAAAGATGGCTGCCATTGATGCCATGCTCCAGGCCGAGAACGAGTTCTTCTACAAGGGCGCTGAAGAGAAGGCGCCAAATCTTGGCCGACGCTGAAGCCCGCAAAGGTATTCAGTCTTGAGGCGCGCGCTCCCAAAGCACAGGGAACCAGTCTTTTCTCATGGGATCACCGTGGCGAAGATCGATGTCTGCAAAGTCCGGTGAGGTCTCGCCAGCGCGTTCGCAATAGGTCACATCATCGCCCAGCCAACGGGTCGAGAAGGCACGACGTCGGGCGTTGACCTTTCCCGATGGCGTGCCGTGGAGAATTCGGAAATCAAAGACGATGGCGTCACCCGGTTCCAGATCCCACGCGAGAAGGTCATAGGACGCAGGGTCGGCATCGATATCGGGGACCGGTTCCATCCCGCTATCGTGGGTATTGAAGGCATCACCATCCAGAAAGACGCGAGGATGGAACAGCTTCCCCCAGAGGTGGGAGCCACGCACAAAGCGAACGGCCACGTCACTGGGCGCAGCGTCTAGCGAGACGTAGATGCTGGCCGTCTGCGTGCCGTCGACACAGTAATAGGGAAGGTCCTGATGCCATGGCGTGGCGCG
>CALIUG010000019.1 GCA_938048755.1 uncultured Alphaproteobacteria bacterium | reverse complement strand
AACAGCACTCTATGAACTGGGTCAGATTCACGATGGGCCAACCTGGCCCATCGATCCGACCCACGGCCCACCGGTGCGGTCGCACCGGTCGGCCGCCGCTTCGCTCTCGCCCCCGATTGCTTGCTCACCGGCGAAGCAGGGCACCTTTCACAGACAGATCAGGTGGTGCGTCCATGGGGAGGCACGCTTGGGCCGACGGGGAGCGACCGCGACCCCGCCGCGCCAGCGGCGTAAGCCAAACGAGCGGAGCGAGTGCCGGCAACTGAGGCTAAAAAAGCCCCCCTACTCAGCCTGGATCTGGGCGATGGCTTCTTCCATCAGCACGGTCATGCGGGCGCGCATCTTGTGCTCGTCGATGTCGAGACCGGCGGCCTGCACGTCGGCCATGACCTTTTCGAGCACGTCGTCGTCGCCGGGACGGTCGAAATCCGATTCAATGACTTCCCTGGCATAGGCATCAGCGTCATCGCCCGTCTTGCCCATCTGTTCAGCCAGCCAGAGGCCCAGCAGCTTGTTGCGGCGCACGCCTGCCTTGAACAAGGTTTCCTGATCGTGGGCGTATTTGCCTTCCTGGCCTTTTTTGCGGTCGTCGAAGAGCGCCATGATGGTTTCCGTCTCTCTGGTTACACTGTGATTGCCATGCGCACCGGCTTCTGGCGCGCTTCTGCCTCACCATATAGCGTGGCGGCACGCCTGACCAAGACCCCAACGCGCAAAATCGGACGTCATTCCTGTGTGTACCGTTGTTTCCCTTCATCGCCCGGGCCATCCGTGGCCCCTGTTGCTGGCCGCCAACCGCGACGAGATGCAGAGCAGACCCTGGCAGAAACCGGCCCGCCACTGGCCTGAGCACCCCGGCGTGGTTGCCGGTCGTGATGAGGAGGCGGGCGGAACCTGGCTGGGAGTTAACGACCACGGCGTTGCCGCCGCCATTCTCAACCGCGTGGGATCCCTGGGCCCTGCGGACGGCAAGACAAGCCGTGGTGTCTTGCCGCTGCTTGCCCTGGAACATGCCAGCGCCAGCGACGCTGCCAGGGCCATCTGTGCGCTGGAGGGCCGGGAATTCAGGCTGTTCAACATGGTTGTTGCCGATGCCGATGGCGCCATCTGGATCCGCTGGGCGGGCATCGAAGCCGAAGGATATCCAACGGCGGAGGCGATTCCGCAGGGCCTTCACATGCTCACGGCCTTTGACCTGGATGATCCGGCGAGCCCACGTGTCGTGCGCCACCTGCCCCTGTTCCGCGCCGCACCAGTGCCCGATCCCGGCAAGGATGATTGGGAAGGCTGGATCGCGCGCCTGACGGACCGCAGCCGCGACGAAGCCAACGTTGAGTCCGACGCGGTGCTGATCGAGGCTCCCGGCGGCTTTGCCACGGTTTCTTCCTCTCTGATCGCCCTTGCCGGAGAGCCCGGACGCACCATATGGAAGTTCGCGGCCGGGGCGCCCGATAAAGCGCCCTTTTTGCCCGTGTCTGTGGACACAACCAGTTGTGTCTGATTGTGCGCGGACCTCATGTTGTTGTAGTGTCGCTGTGACCGGTGCCAGCGGCGCTTTGACCGATTTTTCGGCGCACCGGACGACCTTGGGAACCCGATATGGCCCGCCGCAGGCGCGTTTACGAAGGTAAGGCCAAGGACTTCTACGAAGGCCCTGAGCCTGGCTTCCTGATTCAACATTTCAAGGATGTTGCCCACGCCCGAAATCCCGAAAAAAGCGGGGTGATCGACGGCAAGGGTGTCATCAACAACCGCATCAGCGAACACCTGATGAGCAAGCTCGCCGAGATCGGCGTGCCGACCCATTTCGTGCGCCGCCTCAACATGCGCGAACAGCTTGTGCGCGAGGTCGAGGTGCTGCCCGTTGATGTCGTGGTGCACAACCTTGCCGCCGGTCAGTTCGCCGAGAAGTTCGCGCTGAAGGAGGGCACGCCCCTTCCCCGCTCGATCATCGAGTTCTATCTGCGTTCCGAGGAACTGGCCGATCCGCTGGTCTCGGAAGAACACATGACCGCGTTCGGCTGGGCCGCCAGCCAGGACATCGACGACATGATCCACCTGTCGCTGCGGGTGAACGACTTCATGTCCGGCCTTTTCATGGGTGCCGGCATCAAGCTGGTCGATTTCACGCTGACCTATGGCCGCCTCTACTTCGAGGACGATGTGCGCCTGGTGATCGCCGACGAGATCAGCCCCGACAGTTGCCGCCTGTGGGACGTTGCGACCAACGAGCCCATGGACAAGGACCGCTTCGTGCGGGACATGGACAACGTCGCCGAGGGTTATCAGGAGGTCGCACGCCGTCTGGGCATCCTGCCCGAAATGAACAACCTTGCCGAAATTCCAAAGGCCGCCTCATGAAAGCACGTGTTCACATCACCCTGAAAAACGGGGTGCTCGACCCCCAGGGCAAGGCCATCCACAACGCCCTGGGCAATCTGGGCTTCGACGGCGTCGGTGACGTGCGCCAGGGCAAGGTGATCGACCTGGAGCTGGCCGAGACCGACGAAGCCGCCGCCCGCGCCAAGATCGAAGACATGTGCCAGAAACTGCTCGCCAACACCGTCATCGAAAACTACGCGATCGAGCTCGGCGGCTGATGGCGCCGAACGCGCGCCCTCAACCCTTCACACCCCTAGGCCCATTGCGCCCCATCTCCCTCTCTCCGTCATCGCCCGGCTTGACCGGGCGA